>NZ_CP026121.1:6517500-6859684 GCF_003330845.1 Streptomyces sp. Go-475
GAGCGAGGGTCCCGCGCGCACCACCCCCGGCGCGTCGCCTACGCCCCCAGAACCCTCCGCAAGTAGTCGTTCTGGAACCGCCGATCAGGGTCGAGGCGGTCCCGCAGTGCCGTGAACTCGCCGAAGCGCGGATACACCCGGGAGAAGTACTCGGCGTCCCGGGTGTGGATCTTGCCCCAGTGCGGACGGCCCTCGTGGGCGGTGAAGACGCGCTCGGCGGCGGTGAAGTACCGCTGGTAGGGCGTGCCCTGGAACATGTGGACGGCGATGTACGCGCTGTCGCGGCCGGAGGCGGTGGACAGCGTGATGTCGTCGGCCGGGGCGGTGCGCACCTCCACGGGGAAGCTGACCCTCAGCCCGGAGCGGTCGACCATGGCCTTCAGCTCGCGCAGCGCCGGGACGACGGCCGCACGCGGAACGGCGTACTCCATCTCCACGAAGCGCACCCGGCGCGGAGAGGTGAAGACCTTGTAAGGGATGTCGGTGTAGGTCCGCGCGGACAGGGCCTTGCTGGAGATCTGCGCGATAGCGGGGATCGTGGCGGGCACCGCGCGGCCGACCCAGTTGGCCACCTGGAAGACGCCGTTGGAGAGGAACTCGTCCTCGAACCAGCCCTGGAGCTGCGGCACCGGCTTCTCCGGGCCGGCGCTGC
The DNA here is from genome assembly GCF_003330845.1 of Streptomyces sp. Go-475. Taxonomy (GTDB): domain Bacteria; phylum Actinomycetota; class Actinomycetes; order Streptomycetales; family Streptomycetaceae; genus Streptomyces. Next base: position 6,518,153 of record NZ_CP026121.1, read on the forward strand.
GGTTGTTGCGCTTGGTGTTGGTGTTCCCGGTGTGCGGGAACCAGTAGAACTCGAAGTGCTCGTTCTCGGCCCACAGTTCCTCGAAGTCGGCGAGGACCCGGTCGAACGGCATCGGCTCCTCGCGGGCCGTGAGCAGGAACACCGGCTCGACGGCGAACGTGATCGCCGTGACGATGCCCAGCGCGCCGAGGCCGATCCGGGCGGCCGCGAAGACCTCCGGGTTCTCCTTCTCGGAGCAGGTGAGGACCGAGCCGTCGGCGGTGACCAGCTCCAGCGCCTTGATCTGGGCGGCGATCGAGCCGGACTCGCGGCCGGTGCCGTGGGTGCCGGTGCTGGTGGCCCCGGAGACGGTCTGCTCCATGATGTCGCCCATGTTGGTCAGCGACAGCCCCTCACGCGCGAGGGCCATGTTGAGTCGCTTGAGCGGGGTACCGGCCTCCACGGTGACCGTCATGTTCTCGCGGTCAATGCTGCGTATGCCGGTCAACAGTTGAGGGCGGATCAACACCCCGTTGGTCGCGGCTATGGACGTGAAGGAGTGCCCCGTGCCGACGGCCTTCACCGTGAGGCCGTCCTCGGCGGCCCGCCGCACGGCGGCGGCCAGCTCGTCGACGGAGGCCGGGGTCACCTCCCGCGCGGGACGCGCCGAGACGTTGCCGCCCCAGTTACGCCACGTGCCGTTCTTTCCGTTCGCTGTGCTGCTCAACGGAGCCTCCCCGACCCGGTGCCGGTCGCTTGAGCCGGCGGTACCCGAGGAAACCCACCGCGACCGCGACGGCCCCGGACACCGCCGGAACCCCGTACCCGGCACGCGCGCCGGCCGCGTCGATCACCCAGCCGGCCGCGGAGGAGCCGAGCGCGACCCCCACCGCGAGCCCGGTGCTCACCCAGGTCATGCCTTCGGTGAGCTGCGCGCGTGGTACGTGCTCTTCGATGAGGGACATGGTCGTGATCATCGTGGGAGCGATGGACAGACCCGCAACGAACAGCGCCACGGCCAGGAACGGCAAGTTTCCGACCAGTAGGAGTGGGATCATACTCACGGCCATGGCGCACACGCCCAGCAACCACCGACGTTCCGGCGCCCCGGCGAAGTGCATGAGCCCGAAAACCATGCCCGCCACGCAGGACCCCGCCGCGTACAGCGCGAGGACCACGCTCGCGGCGGCCTTGTGCCCCTCCTCCTCGGCGAAGGCCACCGTGACCACGTCGACCGCCCCGAAGATCGCCCCGGTGGCGACGAAGGTGGCCACCAGGACCTGCAGCCCCGGCGCCCGCAGCGCGCTGCCGCCGCCCTTGCGCTCGCGCGGGTGCGGCTCGGGCTCGGTGGCGCGCTGCGCGGTCAGCCAGAACACCCCGACCGCGAGGAAGCAGGCGGCGAACAGCGGCCCCGCCTCCGGGAACCAGGCCGTGGACAGGCCGATGGAGATGATCGGCCCGAAGATGAAGCACACCTCGTCCACCACGGACTCGAAGGAGTACGCGGTGTGCAGCTGCGGAGTGCCCCGGTACAGGGCCGCCCAGCGGGCCCGGATCATCGCCCCGACGCTCGGCACGCAGCCGACGCCGACACAGGCCACGAACAGCACCCAGTCCGGCCACCGGTAGTGCGCGGCGAACAGCAGCAGCGCCGCCGCTGCGAGTGACACCAGCGTCGCCGGGCGCAGCACCCGCCGCTGCCCGTACTGGTCCACCAGCCGCGAGACCTGCGGCCCCGCCACCGCGGCGGCCAGCGCGATGGTCGCCGACAGGGCGCCGGCCAGCCCGTACCGCCCGGTGAGCTGGGAGACCATCGTGACCACGCCGATGCCCATCATCGACACCGGGATGCGACCGAGGAAGCCCGCGGCGGAGAACCCCTTGGAGCCGGGGGCTGCGAACAGGGCGCGGTAGGGGCTGGGCAACGGGGTCTCCGAAAGGCTCAGTAAGCTGCGAACGCAGTCGACACAGCTTACGGCTCCGGACGCCCCGACGCACCCGTCCGGCCCCGTCCCGAAGCGGCTCGCGCCCACGTGTCACCCCGCCGTTGCCCGGCTGTCAGTGCGGGGTGGCAGGATCGGAGTCATGCCAGACGCGCGCGATGCCAGCCCCTACGACGCCCTGCTCCTGCTCTCCTTCGGCGGCCCGGAAGGCCCGGACGACGTGGTCCCGTTCCTGGAGAACGTGACGCGCGGGCGCGGCATCCCCAAGGAACGCCTCAAGGAAGTCGGGCAGCACTACTTCCTGTTCGGCGGGGTCAGTCCCATCAACGACCAGAACCGCGCCCTGCTGGACGCCCTGCGCAAGGACTTCGCCGACCACGGCCTGGACCTGCCGGTCTACTGGGGCAACCGCAACTGGGCGCCGTACCTGACCGACACCCTGCGCGAGATGGTCCGCGACGGCCGCCGCCGCGTCCTGGTCCTCGCCACCAGCGCCTACGCCTCGTACTCGGGCTGCCGCCAGTACCGCGAGAACCTCGCCGACGCGCTCGCGGCCCTGGAGGCCGAGGGCCTGGAGCTGCCGAAGATCGACAAGCTGCGGCACTACTTCAACCACCCCGGCTTCCTGGAGCCCATGGTCGACGGGGTGATCCGGTCCCTCGAGGAGCTTCCCGAGGACGTCCGGGACGGCGCCCACATCGCCTTCTCGACGCATTCGATCCCGACGGCCGCCGCCGACACCTCCGGGCCCGTCGAGGACCACGGCGACGGCGGCGCGTACGTGAAGCAGCACCTGGACGTGGCGAAGCTGATCGCCGAGGCCGTCCGCGAGCGCACCGGCGTCGACCACCCCTGGCAGCTCGTCTACCAGTCGCGCTCCGGCGCCCCGCACATCCCGTGGCTGGAGCCCGACATCTGCGACCACCTTCAGGAGCGGCACGCGGCCGGTGTCCCGGCCGTGGTGATCGCCCCCATCGGCTTCGTCTCCGACCACATGGAGGTCCTCTACGACCTCGACACGGAGGCCAAGGCCAAGGCCGAGGAGCTGGGGCTGCCGATGCGCCGTTCGGCCACCGTCGGGGCCGACCCGAGGTTCGCCGCCGCGGTCCGCGAACTCGTCGTGGAGCGCGCCGCCGTCGAGCGCGGCCAGGACGTCACCCCGTGCGCCCTCGGCGCCCTCGGGGCGAGCCACCAGCTCTGCCCCGTCGGCTGCTGCCCGGCCCGCGCCCCCCGGCCCGCCGCCGCGGGCGCCGACAGCCCCTACGAGTGAGGAGCCCTGTGACCGACCCCCTGCACACGGACCTGCTCGACCTCGCCCAGGAGGCCGCCCGCCGCGCCGGCGCGCTGCTGCGGGACGGCCGCCCGGCCGACCTCGCGGTCGCCGCGACCAAGTCCAGCCCGATCGACGTCGTCACGGAGATGGACATCGCGGCGGAGAAGCTCATCACGGGCCTGATCGCCGAGCGCCGCCCGGACGACGGCATCCTCGGCGAGGAGGGCGCCGCCACCGAGGGCACGAGCGGCGTCCGCTGGGTGATCGACCCGCTCGACGGCACGGTCAACTACCTGTACGGGCTGCCCACCTGGGCCGTCTCCGTCGCCGCCGAGCAGGACGGCGAGACCGTCGTCGGAGTCGTCACGGCACCGATGCGCGGCGAGACGTTCCACGCGGTGCGCGGCGGCGGTGCCTGGGCCACCGGAGCCTGGGACGGCGAGCGCCGGCTGGCCTGCCGCCCCGCGCCGCCCCTGGACCAGGCGCTGGTCTCGACGGGCTTCAACTACGTCACCGGCGTCCGCACCCACCAGGCCGAAGTCGCCCAGCGGCTGATCCCGCTGCTGCGTGACATCCGGCGCGGCGGCTCGGCCGCGGTCGACCTGTGCGACGTGGCCGCGGGACGCCTCGACGGCTACTACGAGCGCGGCCTGCACCCCTGGGACCTCGCCGCCGGAGACCTGATCGCCCGGGAGGCGGGCGCGCTGACCGGTGGACGCCCCGGAGAGCGCCCCTCGGGCGACCTCGCGGTAGCGGCCTCCCCGGGCGTCTTCGAGCCCCTCCAGCGCCTCCTGGAGGACTTCGGCGCCTGGCACGACTGAGGCCGGCCCACGCCGGGCGGCGGCAGCCCCGCGCCGCCCGGCGAACAACGGCCGCCGGCACTCCGAACACCGCGTGAACACCGCCGTAGGACAAGGCAGCGGGCCCCGGCGCTGGATTCGCCGGGGCCCGCCGCGTACGGCCTGATCAGACGCTCGTCGCGCCGACCTCCACACCGTGCTCGGCGGCGAGGCGGCGCAGGTCGTCGAGCTCGCCCTGCTCCACCTCGACGAGGAAGTCGTCGCCCTCGTCGCGAGCCCGGGACAGATCGGACTCGGTCGCCCTTATGCGCTGCAGAAGTCCTGCGGTGAATGCGTCCATGCTGCGCCCCCTCGTCCTGGGTCGTGGGTCGATGGCACGGGGGTGTGCCGTTCGGAAGGGACGATCACGTCTGATGTGGATGCCCAGCGCCGCTCTGCTGGGCGGCGACGGTGCCGGACACCCACGCCCGCCCTGCGGAAAAGCGGATTGATGCGCACCGCATGGTGGTGCGGTACCGGCAGAGCGTGATCGTGGGATGTAAAGCCGTCCTCCCCAAGCTCCCTTCCGAGGAAACCTAACCGGAGGAGAAAATCTCGTATTCCCGCTCCGGCCGCCGTTCCCCGCCCGCACCGTCCTGCCCGCCACCGTCCGCTCACCTGCCTTACCGCCGACTTACGGCCGAAAAGGGCAGGATGGAGGGCAACACACCGACACCACCGAAAACCCCTGCCCGCGTGCGCCCGGTAAGGCACTACGCGGGTGGACATGAGGAAGGACTAGGGACGTGCGCGTACTCGTCGTCGAGGACGAGCAACTGCTCGCCGATGCGGTGGCCACCGGACTGCGCCGGGAGGCCATGGCCGTCGACGTCGTGTACGACGGTGCGGCCGCCCTGGAGCGCATCGGCGTCAACGACTACGACGTGGTCGTCCTCGACCGCGACCTCCCGCTCGTGCACGGCGACGACGTCTGCCGCAAGATCGTCGAACTCGGCATGCCCACGCGCGTGCTGATGCTCACGGCCTCCGGTGACGTCAGCGACCGGGTGGAGGGCCTGGAGATCGGCGCCGACGACTACCTGCCCAAGCCCTTCGCGTTCAGCGAGCTCATCGCCCGCGTGCGCGCCCTCGGCCGGCGGACCAGCGTGCCCCTGCCGCCCGTCCTGGAGCGTGCCGGGATCAAGCTGGACCCCAACCGCCGCGAGGTGTTCCGCGACGGCAAGGAGGTCCAGCTCGCGCCCAAGGAGTTCGCGGTCCTCGAGGTGCTGATGCGCAGCGAGGGCGCCGTCGTCTCCGCGGAGCAGCTGCTGGAGAAGGCCTGGGACGAGAACACCGACCCGTTCACGAACGTCGTGCGCGTCACGGTCATGACCCTGCGCCGCAAGCTGGGCGAGCCGCCCGTCATCGTCACGGTGCCCGGCTCCGGCTACCGGATCTGATCCCCCGTGGCAGCGACTCCCGCGCCCCCGCAGGCGCCTCCCAAGCCCACCTGGGACCCCAGGAGGCCCGTGCCGCCCTTCCCGTGGCTGCGCCCGACCATCCGCATAAGGCTCACGCTGCTCTACGGCGGCATGTTCCTGATCGCCGGCATCCTGCTGCTGTCGATCATCTATCTGCTCGCCGCGCAGGCACTGAACGTCGGCAGCGACCTGCCGTTCAAGATCGTCGAGGGCAAGGTCACCAGCGACATCTGCAACCTTCCGGACCAGGCCTCGCCCGCCGAGTTCAACAACGCCATGAACCAGTGCGTGAACGACCAGCGCCAGCACGCCCTGGACAACCTGCTCAGCCGCTCGCTCCTGGCGCTGCTGGGCCTGGCGGTCATCGCCTTCGCCTTCGGCTACGCCATGGCCGGCCGCGTCCTGTCCCCGCTGGGCCGGATCACCCGCACGGCACGCACGGTGGCGGGCTCGGACCTGTCCCGCCGGATCGAGCTGGACGGCCCGGACGACGAGCTGAAGGAGCTGGCGGACACCTTCGACGACATGCTGGAGCGGCTGCAGCGCGCCTTCACCGCCCAGCAGCGCTTCGTCGGCAACGCCTCGCACGAGCTGAGAACGCCCCTGGCGATCAACCGCACGCTCCTGGAAGTGCACCTGTCCGACCCGAACGCGCCCGTGGAGCTCCAGCAGCTCGGCAAGACCCTGCTGGCCACCAACGAGCGCAGCGAGCAGCTCGTCGAGGGCCTGCTGCTGCTCGCCCGCAGCGACAACCAGATCGTCGAGCGGGGGCCGGTGGATCTCGCCGAGGTCGCCTCACAGGCCATCGACCAGGTGCACGGCGAGGCCGAGGCCAAGGGCGTGCGCATCCGCGGCGAGCAGAAGCCCGCGGTCGTCCAGGGCAACGGCGTGCTGCTGGAGCGGATCGCCCTGAACCTGCTGCAGAACGCCGTGCGCTACAACGTGCCCGAGGACGGCTGGGTCGAGGTCACCACCGACGTCCAGCACGGCCAGGCGGTCCTGGTCGTCTCCAACACGGGCCCGGTCGTGCCGGCGTACGAGATCGACAACCTCTTCGAGCCGTTCCGGCGGCTGCGCACCGAGCGGACGGGCAGCGACAAGGGCGTCGGGCTCGGTCTGTCCATCGTCCGGTCGGTGGCCCGGGCCCACGGCGGGCACATCTACGCCCAGCCGCGCGAAGGGGGTGGGCTCGTGATGCGGGTCACCCTGCCCATCTGAGATCATGGCGCCGATCACCTTGCGGGCACTCGAAGATGTTCGCTTTACGCGGAATTTCCGAGACATCGTCGTACGTGCCCCGTGTGTGATCGATCACAGGGGCGCCTTTCCGGCCATCTACTCTCCGTGATCATGCCTCCTGCCGGAAAGCCGGGAAAATCCCGGTTTTCGGGGGTCTTGATCACGGGAAGTACACGGTGAGACGCCTTTGAAGTGCGGCATTAGGACCGTGTACGGTCCCCATCGCCATCCAAGCCGATCACTCGTGAGGAGTCCGGTTGGGTGTCGATTGAGTAACAGACCTTGATGTGAGGCAAAATCTCCGCCTCAGGTCGGGCACAAGTCCGGCCTCTCACGCGTTACGTGCGCTGGAGACACCGCAGACACCCAGAGGGGGAGAGCGACATGGCAACCGATTACGACACTCCACGCAAGACCGACGATGACGTCGACTCGGACAGCCTCGAAGAGCTGAAGGCTCGGCGGAACGACAAGTCGGCCTCCGCCGTGGACGTCGACGAGTTCGAGGCCGCAGAGGGCCTCGAACTGCCCGGAGCAGACCTCTCGAACGAGGAACTGGCCGTCCGGGTGCTCCCGAAGCAGCAGGACGAGTTCACCTGCATGAGCTGCTTCCTGGTGCACCACCGCAGCCAGCTGGCCCGGGAGAAGAACGGTCAGCCGATCTGCCGCGACTGCGACTGAGGACGGGTCGGCCGTGACTGGCTCGACCCCTCCCTGGAAGCGCCGCTTCTCCAAGCGGAAAGCGGACGAAGGGCCGATCGACGACGGCCCGCAGCACGGCGCGCGTGACGACGGGCGAGGCTCCACCGATACGGGGGCGGCCTCGCTCGAACCGGCCGCGGACCGGGGTGACCTCCCGGCGTCCGTGGACGTCCCCGCACCCGTCGCCAGGCGACGTGCGGGGGCGATCCGGGAGCGGGCGAGGGAAGGAGCCCGCAAGGGCGGCGAGCGGGCCCGTGCGGGGCTCGCGTACCTCGCCGACCGGATCATCGACATGGCACCCCGGGTCCCCGTACGGGACCTGGCGACCCTGCGCGGGCAGTTCCCGGGCCTCGGGCCCGAAGAGCTCGCGGACAGGCTCGTCGCGGGCGCGGCGAAGGCGACGGCGACGGTCGGAGCCGGTGTCGGCGCGGCGGCGATGCTTCCCGTGCCCCCCGCGATGCCCACGGAACTGGCCGCCGAGGTCACCGGCGTCGCGGCGATCGAGCTGAAGCTGATCGCCGAACTCCACGAGGTCTACGGCGTACGACCGCCCGGCAACCTCAAGCAGCGCAGCACCGCCTACCTCGACTCGTGGTCGGGGGAACGCGGGATCGACGCGACCAAGCCGTCGACGTTCAGCACGGCGCTGAACAGCCGCATGAAGCGCGAACTGCGCCAGCGGATCATGAAGCGGATGCTCCGCAACATGCCCAATCTCATGCCGTTCCTGGTCGGAGCCGCCGTGGGCGCGGCCATGAACCGCAGCGAGACGAGAAAGCTCGCCGCCCGGATCCGCGAGGACCTGCGCAAGATCCAGGTGCCCTGGGAGGCCCTGGAGTCGCTCCCCGCCCTGGAACGCCCGGCGGACGCCCTGGAGATGGGCGAGATCACGCACGACCCCCTGGGGCACCGCGCGGACGACAAGCGCGACGCGGAACACGACGAGAAGCGCGACGGGGCACAGGACGACAAACGCGACGGCGGGCCCTGAGACCCGCCGTCCTTCTGCCGGGTGACCTCCCGGGCGGGTGTGCCAGGGCCTGATCCGAACGACAGGCCCTAGGCCGACTTCGCCGCCCGCAGCGCCTCGGCCAGGCGCTCCGGCTCGCGCGTGGACAGGTACAGGTACGGAGTGGGGTCCTCCGGGTCCGTTACCTCCACGCGCAGGGCCGTGGGGATGTAGGCGCGCAGCAGCATGAAGGCGCGCGGGTCGGCCTTGTACGTGCGCCAGGCGCGGGTCTCCTCCGCGTCCAGCACCTCCGCCTCGCCCAGCGCCGCCACCGGGATCTTCGCCTCGCCCGCGATCAGGGAGTCGCCCACGACGCGGATGCGGACCGAGCCGTACGAACTCGCGGCGACGGCCGCGACCGCGGTGCCCCCGGCGAGGCCCCCGAGCATCGGCAGCGTGCCGAACGGGAGCAGGACCAGGGCCATGGAGACCCCGACGAGGAACGAGATCAGCCACCAGGTCCGCGGGGCGGTGAGGCGTTCTTCGTACGGGGCGGCGGAGAGCTGCATGGAGCCAAGCTTGACACGGTGTCCGGAAGGGGCCGACGCGCGGGTAAGGTCTCCGGCTGTGAGTCGTACTTCCGCAGCTCTTCAGCCTCCGGCCGACGCCGTGCGACCGGTGCGGCATCCGGACGCTCCGGCGCCCGGTGAGCTCCTCGGCGCGCACTACGGCCAGTGCTTCGGCTGTGGCGGCGACCAGCCGCACGGGCTGCACCTGGAGGCGCGCGCCGGCGAGGGCGTGTCCCTCACCGCCGAGTTCACCGTGCAGCCCGCCCACCAGGGCGCCCCGGGCCTCGCGCACGGCGGCGTGCTCACCAGCGCCCTGGACGAGACCCTCGGCTCGCTCAACTGGCTGCTGCGCACGATCGCCGTGACCGGGCGGCTGGAGACCGACTTCGTACGGCCCGTGCCCGTCGGCACCACGCTCCACCTGGAGGCGGAGGTGACGGCGGTGGCCGGGCGGAAGATCTACTCCACGGCCACCGGACGCGTCGGCGGCCCCGACGGACCCGTCGCCGTGCGCGCCGACGCGCTCTTCGTCGAGGTGAAGGTCGACCACTTCGTCGACCACGGCCGACCGGAGGAGATCCAGGCGGCCATGAGCGACCCGGACCAGGTCCGCCGCGCCCGTGCCTTCGAGGTGAACCCGTGAGCCCGGAAGGCCGCACCGGCCCGGCCGGTCCCATCAGTTCCACAAGCCCCGCGAGCCCGGAAAGTCCCATGACTCCCACGAGCCCCGCGAGCCGTCAGCCGGTGGACGTGCTGATCCGGCGCGTCGATCCGGACGTACCCCTGCCGTCGTACGCGCACCCCGGGGACGCGGGTGCCGATCTGCGCACCACCGAGGCGTGCGAACTGGCGCCGGGCGAGCGGGCCGTGCTGCCCACGGGAGTGTCTGTGGCACTGCCGGAGGGGTACGCGGCCTTCGTGCACCCGCGATCCGGCCTGGCCGCCCGCTGCGGCGTCGCCCTGGTGAATGCCCCGGGGACGGTTGATGCCGGGTACCGTGGGGAGATCAAGGTGATCGTGGTGAATCTCGACCCGCGCAAGGCCGTGCGGTTCGAGCGCTTCGACCGGATTGCCCAACTGGTCGTCCAGCAGGTCGAGAGGGTCCGCTTCCAGGAGGTGGCGGAGCTTCCCGACTCCGCGCGGGCCGAGGGGGGCTTCGGGTCCACCGGAGGCCATGCCGTGGTGGACGGGACGAGCGGCACAAGCGGTCAGGCCGCCATCGGCGGTCGGACGGGTGGGAATCGATACGCTTCGGTCGTATCCGACCGGGAAGGACAGTGACGTGTTCGGACGTCGCAAGAAGAGGGATGCCGCCGAGGACGCGGCCGGCGAGGCCGAGCAGGTCGTCGACGGTGTCGACAGTGAGGCGGGCGACGAGGGCGAGCGCCTGAGGCTCGAGCCGGCGCCGCGCCCCGACGGGCCGTGGGACAGCTCCGAGGTCCGTGACCCCGCCGAGGGCCGGGTGGACCTGGGAGGCCTGTTCGTGCCGGGCGTCGACGGCATGGAGCTGCGGGTCGAGGTCGCGGGTGACGCGATCGTGGCGGCGACGGTCGTGCTGCGGGACAGCGCCATCCAGCTGCAGGGCTTCGCCGCGCCCAAGCGTGAGGGCATCTGGGGCGAGGTGCGCGAGGAGATCGCGACCGGCATCACCCAGCAGGGCGGCATCGTCGACGAGGTCGAGGGGCCGCTGGGCTGGGAGCTGCGGGCCCAGGTGCCGGTGCAGCTGCCGGACGGCACCGGCGGCTTCCAGGTCGTGCGGTTCGTCGGTGTGGACGGCCCCCGCTGGTTCCTGCGCGGGGTCATCTCGGGCCAGGGCGCGGTGCAGCCGCAGGCCGCCGGGCTGCTGGAGCAGATCTTCCGGGACACGGTCGTGGTCCGCGGCGAGGGCCCGATGGCGCCCCGCGACCCGATCGTCCTGAAGCTGCCGAACGACGCCCAGATGGTCCCCGAGGGCGTCCAGCAGGAGGAGGGCTCCCGTTTCGCGGGCGGAATGGGCCAGCTCCAGCGCGGACCGGAGATCACCGAGGTCCGCTGAGGCGGAGAAGACACCAGGGCCGCATCCCGCCGGGGGTGCGGCCCTTTCGCGTGCGCGGAGCCTTGACGGCGCATTGGTCTGTACCTACCTTCTCCGACCAACGCGTCTGTTCATAAAGGCGCTTCACGTTCACATACCAGAACGGAAGGCCCCTCGCATGCGCAGAACCGCTCTCCTCGCGGCCTCGGCCGCCCTCCTCGCCGGTGTCCTCGCCCGCCCGGCGGACGCCGCTCCCAGCGCCCCCGCCACCTTCGTCCACCCCGGAGTCACCGTCTCCAAGAGCCAGTTGGACTTCACCCGTTCCCAGGTCAACGCCGGCGCCCAGCCCTGGAAGGGTGCCTTCGACCGGATGACGGCGAGCAAGTACGCCGACCTGAGCCGCACGCCCAGGCCCCGGGCGGTCGTCGAATGCGGCTCGTACTCCAACCCCAACCACGGCTGCACCGACGAACGCGAGGACGCGATCGCGGCCTACACCCACGCCCTCGCCTGGTACGTCACGCGCGACGAACGGCACGCGCGCAAGGCGATCGAGCTGATGGACGCCTGGTCCGCCGTGATCCGGGACCACACCAACAGCAACGCGCCCCTGCAGACCGGCTGGGCCGGCTCCTCCTGGCCCAGGGCCGCCGAGATCATCAAGTACACGTACACCGGGACCTGGGCGAACTCCGGCCGCTTCGCCACCATGCTCCGCACCGTCTACCTGCCCGAGATCATCAACGGCTCCCACTCCAACGGCAACTGGGAGCTGTCGATGATGGAGGCCGCCGTCGGCATCTCCGTCTTCCTGGAGGACAAGGCTTCGTACGACAAGGCCATGGCGAAGTTCCGCACCCGGACCGCCGCCTACGTCTACCTGGAGTCGGACGGCCCGCTGCCGAAGACCGTCCCCGGCCAGCACCTCGACACCCGGGACAAGATCGTCACGTACTGGCAGGGGCAGTCGACCTTCGTCAACGGGCTCAGCCAGGAGACCTGCCGCGACTTCACGCACACCGGCTACGGCCTCTCGGCCATCTCGCACGTCGCCGAGACCAGCCGGATCCAGGGCCAGGACCTCTACGGCACCGACGTCGGGGAGCGGCTGCGGCACGGCCTCGGCCTCCACGCCAAGTACGAGCTGGGCACCGCGGCCCCGAGCTGGCTGTGCGGCGGCTCCCTCAAGCTCGGGCTCGGCCCGATACCCGAGGTGGGCCACAACGCCCTCGCCAACCGCCTCGGACACGCCATGACCCACACCGAGACGCTGACGACGCGCGGCCGCCCCGCCGGCTCCAACCACCTCTTCGTCGCCTGGGAGACCCTCACCCACGGCGACAACCCCGCGTGACGCCCTGACCGGCCCGGGCGCGTCAGGGTTCCGTCAAAGACGGGCCCGCCGCCGTGCCCGGCGCCCCCGTGCCGTGCCGGCCCGCCGTAAGGTCGACGCTGCGTGAACGGCAGACCGGAAGACAATGAGGCCATGGGACGCGGCAAGCTTCGGATCTACCTCGGTGCGGCACCGGGCGTCGGCAAGACGTACGCGATGCTGTCCGAGGCGCACCGTCGCGTCGAGCGGGGCACGGACTGCGTGGTGGCCTTCGTCGAGCACCACGGCCGGCCCCGCACCGAGGTGATGCTGCGCGGACTGGAGCAGGTGCCGCGCCGGGAGATCGACCACCGGGGCGGCACGTTCACCGAGATGGACCTGGACGCCGTCCTCGCCCGCCGCCCCCAGGTCGCCCTGGTGGACGAACTCGCCCACACGAACGTCCCGGGCTCCCGCAACGCCAAGCGCTGGCAGGACGTGGAGGAACTGCTCGCGGCCGGTGTCGACGTGATCTCCACCGTCAACATCCAGCACCTGGAGTCCCTCGGCGACATCGTCGAGTCGATCACCGGCGTACGGCAGCAGGAGACCGTGCCGGACGAGGTGGTGCGGCGGGCCGACCAGATCGAGCTGGTCGACATGTCGCCCGAGGCGCTGCGGCGGCGGATGGCGCACGGCAACATCTACCGGCCCGACAAGGTCGACGCCGCGCTGTCGAACTACTTCCGACCCGGCAACCTGACCGCGCTGCGCGAGCTGGCGCTGCTGTGGGTGGCCGACCGGGTCGACGCCTACCTCACGCGCTACCGCAGCGACCACCGGGTGTCGGCGATCTGGGGCTCGCGCGAGCGGATCGTGGTCGGGCTGACCGGCGGCCCCGAGGGGCGCACGCTCATCCGCCGGGCCGCGCGGCTGGCCGAGAAGGGCGCCGGCGGCGAGGTGCTGGCCGTCTACATAGCCCGCAGCGACGGGCTGACCTCGGCCTCGCCCAAGGAACTGGCGATGCAGCGAACCCTGGTCGAGGACCTTGGCGGAACGTTCCACCACGTCGTCGGCGACGACATACCGGCCGCGCTGCTCGCCTTCGCCCGGGGCGTGAACGCCACCCAGATCGTGCTGGGCTCCTCGCGCCGCAAGACCTGGCAGTACGTCTTCGGGCCCGGCGTCGGCGCGACGGTCGCCCGGGAGTCCGGGCCCGACCTCGACGTGCACATCGTCACCCACGGCGAGGTCGCCAAGGGCCGCGGGCTGCCGGTGGCCCGGGGCGCGCGCCTCGGACGCTCCCGGCGGGTGTGGGGGTGGATCGCCGGTGTCGCCGGTCCGCCCGCCCTGGCGGCGCTGCTGAGCGCCGTCGACCTCGGCCTCGCCAACGACATGCTGCTGTTCCTGGCGCTGACGGTGGCGGCGGCCCTGCTCGGCGGGCTGCTGCCCGCCCTGGCCTCGGCCGCGGTCGGCTCCCTGCTGCTGAACTACTTCTACACACCGCCCCTGCACCGGTGGACCATCGCCGACCCCAAGAACATCGTCGCCATCGTGATCTTCGTGGCCGTCGGCGCGGCGGTGGCCTCCGTCGTCGACCTCGCCGCCCGCCGCACCCACCAGGCGGCCCGGCTGCGGGCCGAGTCGGAGATCCTGTCGTTCCTCGCGGGCAACGTGCTGCGCGGCGAGACCGGCCTGGAGGAGCTGCTGGAACGGGTCCGGGAGACCTTCGGCATGGAGTCGGCGGCCCTGCTGGAACGGGCCGGCGACGTCGAGCCGTGGACCTGCGCCGGCCGGGTGGGTCAGGGGCGCCCCGTGGAGCGGCCCGACCAGGCGGACGTCGACGTGCCGGTCGGCGACCACATGGCGCTCGCGCTGACCGGGCGCGTCCTGCCCGCCGAGGACCGCCGCGTGCTGGCCGCCTTCGCCGCCCAGGCCGCCGTCGTCCTGGACCGCCGCCGGCTCCGGGAGGAGGCCGACCGGGCCCGCGCGCTCGCCGAGGGCAACCGCATCCGCACGGCGCTGCTGGCCGCCGTCAGCCACGACCTGCGCACCCCGCTCGCCGGGATCAAGGCGGCGGTGTCCTCCCTGCGCTCCGAGGACGTCGAGTGGTCCGAGGAGGACCGGGCGGAACTGCTGGAGGGCATCGAGGAGGGTGCCGACCGGCTCGACCACCTCGTCGGCAACCTGCTCGACATGTCCCGCCTCCAGACCGGCACGGTCACCCCGCTGATCCGCGAGATCGACCTCGACGAGGTGGCGCCGATGGCGCTCGGCGGCGTACCCGAGGGCAACGTCGTCCTGGACGTGCCGGAGACCCTGCCCATGGTCGACGTCGATCCCGGGCTGCTGGAGCGGGCGATGGCCAACCTCGTCGAGAACGCCGTCAAGTACAGTCCGCCCGACGCGTCCGTGCTGGTCGCGGCCAGCGCGCTCGGCGACCGGGTCGAGGTGCGGGTGGTCGACCGGGGGCCGGGCGTCCCCGACGAGGCCAAGGACCGCATATTCGAACCCTTCCAGCGCCACGGTGACGCCCCGCGCGGCGCCGGGGTGGGCCTCGGGCTCGCGGTGGCGCGCGGCTTCGCCGAGGCCATGGGCGGCACCCTGAACGCCGAGGACACGCCCGGCGGCGGGCTCACCATGGTCCTCACGCTCCGCGCGGCGGGAACGCGCCCGGAGCCTCGGCTCCCCGCGGAAGAACCCCTGGCAGAACCGGAAAGGCAGGCCTCATGACCCGCGTCCTGGTGGTCGACGACGAGCCGCAGATCGTGCGCGCCCTCGTGATCAACCTCAAGGCACGCACGTACGAGGTCGACGCGGCCCACGACGGTGCCACCGCCCTGCGGCTCGCCGCCGCCCGCCACCCGGACGTGGTCGTCCTCGACCTCGGGCTGCCCGACATGGACGGCGTCGAGGTGATCAGGGGGCTGCGCGGCTGGACGCGGGTGCCGATCCTGGTGCTGTCCGCCCGGCACTCCTCCGACGAGAAGGTCGAGGCGCTGGACGCGGGCGCCGACGACTACGTCACCAAGCCGTTCGGCATGGACGAGCTGCTGGCCCGGCTGCGGGCCGCCGTGCGCCGGGCCGAGCCGGCCGGGGGCGGTGAGGACGACGTGATCGTGGAGACCGACGAGTTCACCGTCGACCTGGCCGCGAAGAAGGTGCAGCGCGCCGGGAAGGACGTCCGGCTGACGCCCACCGAGTGGCACCTGCTGGAGGTTCTCGTGCGCAACAGCGGCCGGCTGGTCGGGCAGAAGCAGCTGCTGCAGGAGGTCTGGGGGCCGTCGTACGGGACCGAGACGAACTATCTGCGCGTGTACATGGCGCAGCTGCGTCGGAAGCTGGAGGCGGACCCTTCGCACCCGAAGCACTTCATCACGGAGCCGGGGATGGGGTACCGGTTCGAGAGGTGAGCTGCGCCGGCGGTTGGCGACCGGGGATCCGGGGGTTGGCCCCGGGGGGTGCGGCATCACGGAGCCGGGGATGGGGTACCGGTTCGAGAAGTAGGGGCCTTGCCCCAGGGCTACGGAGATGTCGGCGGGCCCCGGTACGCTTCAGATATGAGTGCTGTTCCTCGTTCGCAGAAGCCGGCGGGCCGGTTCCGGCGCATGCTCGACCGGCTCTCCTCGTCGCAGGAGGACCTGGAGTCCGAGGAACTGCGGGAGGACTCCGAGACCACCGGCTGTATCCGGATCGGAGACTGCCAGGACCGCCAGATAGTGACGGTTACTGGTACCTTGCGCACGGTCACCCTGCGACCGCGCGCCGGAGTCCCTGCCCTGGAGGCCGAGCTGTTCGACGGATCCGCGGCGCTGGACGTGGTCTGGCTCGGCCGGCGCTCCATCGTGGGCATAGAGCCGGGACGCAAGCTGATCGCATCCGGCCGGGTCTCGATGAGCCGGGGCCGCCGGGTGCTGTTCAATCCCAAGTACGAACTGAGACCCCTGGGACGGGAGTAGCCGGTGACGTCGCTCGACAAGCCGACCGAAGAGAATTCTGCGGACGACGCCCGGGCGGTGACCGAGGCCGCCCTGTTCGAGGCGTTCGGCGGCGTGCGGGGCATGGTCGAGACGGTGGTGCCCGGCCTGCTCTTCGTCACCATCTACACGATCAACAAGGACCTGCACCTGTCGGCGATCGCGGCGCTGGCCGTGTCGCTGGTGCTGGTCGTGGTCCGGCTGGTGATGAGGGACACCGTCAAGCACGCCTTCAGCGGTGTCTTCGGCGTGGCCTTCGGTGTCGTCTTCGCGATGATGACCGGCAACGCCAAGGACTTCTACCTGCCCGGCATGCTCTACACGCTGGGCCTCGGACTCGCGTACGTGATCACGGCCATGGCGGGGGTCCCGCTGATCGGGCTGATCCTCGGGCCGGTGTTCAAGGAGAACCTCTCCTGGCGCACGCGGAACCCGGGCCGCAAGAAGGCGTACACCAAGGCCAGTTACGCCTGGGGCGCGATCCTGCTCGCCAAGTGCGCGATCCTCTTCCCGCTGTACTGGTGGGCCGACACCACGCAGCTGGGCTGGGTTCTGGTCGCCCTGAAGATCCCGCCCTTCCTGCTCGCGGTGTGGCTGACCTGGGTCTTCCTGGCGAAGGCGCCCGCGCCGATCGACGTGTTCGCGGAGATGGAGGCGGAGGAGAAGGCCGCCGAGGAGAGGGAGCGGCAGGCCGCGGCCCGGTCCGCCGAGTAGGTACGTGAAGCGCGGAAGGGGCGTCCCGGGAAGCCGGGACGCCCCTTCCGCATGACCGCGGGGCCCGCTCAGCTCTTCGCGCTGTCCCGCCGCACCGACAGCAGGTCCTCCAACTGCTCCTCGCGGGCCTGCGCGGCCACGAAGAGCAGCTCGTCTCCCGCCTCCAGGGAGTCCTCCCGGGAGGGCGTCAGAACGCGCGTACCGCGGATGATCGTGACCAGGGACGTGTCCTCCGGCCACTCCACGTCCCCGACCCGCGTGCCGGCCAGGGCCGACTCCTCCGGCAGGGTCAGCTCGACGAGGTTGGCGTCGCCGTGGCTGAAGCGGAGCAGGCGGACGAGGTCGCCCACGCTCACCGCCTCCTCGACCAGGGCCGACATCAGGCGCGGGGTGGAGACGGCGACGTCCACGCCCCAGGACTCGTTGAAGAGCCACTCGTTCTTCGGGTTGTTCACCCGGGCGACGACGCGCGGAACCCCGTACTCCGTCTTGGCCAGCAGGGATACGACCAGGTTCACCTTGTCGTCGCCGGTCGCGGCGATGACGACGTTGCAGCGCTGCAGCGCCGCCTCGTCCAGGGACGTGATCTCGCAGGCGTCGGCGAGCAGCCACTCGGCCTGCGGGACGCGCTCGACCGAGATGGCGGTGGGCGCCTTGTCGATCAGCAGGACCTCGTGGCCGTTCTCCAGCAGCTCGCCCGCGATCGAGCGGCCGACCGCGCCGGCACCGGCAATGGCGACCCTCATCAGTGACCGCCCTCCTCTTCGGGACCCTTGGCGAACGCCGCCTCGACCGTGTCGACCTCGTCGGTGCGCATCATCACGTGCACCAGGTCGCCCTCCTGCAACACCGTCTGCGAGGTGGGCAGGACCGCCTCGCCGAGCCGGGTCAGGAACGCCACGCGCACGCCCGTCTCCTCCTGGATCCGGCTGATCTTGTGGCCGACCCAGGCGGTGGAGGCGTGCACCTCGGCGAGCTGGACACCGCCGGTGGGGTCGCGCCACAGCGGCTCGGCGCCGGAGGGGAGCAGCCGGCGCAGCATCTGGTCGGCCGTCCAGCGGACGGTGGCGACGGTGGGGATGCCCAGGCGCTGGTAGACCTCGGCGCGGCGGGGGTCGTAGATGCGGGCGGCGACGTTCTCGATGCCGAACATCTCGCGGGCCACGCGCGCGGCGATGATGTTGGAGTTGTCACCGCTGGAGACGGCGGCGAAGGCGCCGGCCTCCTCGATGCCGGCCTCCCTCAGGGTGTCCTGGTCGAAGCCGACCCCGGTGACGCGGCGGCCGCCGAAGGAGGACCCCAAGCGGCGGAAGGCGGTGGGGTCCTGGTCGACCACGGCGACCGTGTGGCCCTGCTGCTCCAGGTTCTGGGCCAGGGCGGAACCCACCCTTCCGCAACCCATGATGACAATATGCATCGCGTCACACCGCGCTTCCTGCAGGCCCTCTGACCTTCATGAACGTCGTACTCATGTCTCTCTTTCGGCTCGCCAGGCAACACGTCGCGGCCTGAACGCGGGCCGCCGGTCAACATCATGCCGGGGGAAATCACGCCATGATGCCTTCCGGGGCCGGTGCCGCGTTCCACTGCCCGACTCCAACGTATCGGCAAAGCCGAGGGGGTTGCCGGGGGCCCTGCCGGGGCTTCGGCCAGGGCTTCCGGCAGGACTTCGGCGGGGGAGGAGTCTGTCATGCGGACCGACATCGACGTGCTCGTGCTGGGCGGCGCGGGCGTGGACACGATCGTGCACGTGCCCGAACTGCCCGTGCCGTTCGCCGACAGCCACATGATCCGGCCCGGGATCGTCACGCGCGCGGGCCAGAGCGGGGACTTCGTCGCCCTCGGGACGAGCGCGCTGGGCCTGCGCACGCACCACATCGACATGCTCGGCGACGACCCCGAGGGCGACCTCGTCCGCGCGCTGCACCGGGACCGCGGCATCGCGCTCACCGCCGTCCCGCAGCCGCTCGGCACCAAGCGCGCGGTCAACCTGGTCGGCCCCGACGGCAGGCGCCTCTCCCTGTACGACGCGACGCGCTCGGCGGAGACGGACCGGCTGCCCGAGGCCACGCTGCGCGCCCTCGCGGCCGTGAGCCGGCACGCCCACGTCGTCATCACCCAGCCGTGCGCGCACGCGCTGCCGATCCTGCGCGAGGCGGGCGTCACGATCTCCACCGACCTGCACGACTGGGACGGGGCCGACCCCTACCACGAACCCTTCGCCCACCAGGCCGACCTGGTCTTCCTGTCCTCCACGGCACTGGCCGACCCGGAGCGGACCATGCGGCGGATCGCCGAGCGGGGCCGGGCCCGGGCGGTCGTGGCCACGGCCGGGGCGGACGGGGCGTACCTGCTGGCGGACGGCGCCCTGACCCACGTCCCCGCGGCCGAGCCGCCGTCCCCGGTCGTCGACAGCAACGGCGCGGGCGACGCCTTCGCCGCCGCGTTCCTCCACGCCTGGCTGAACGGCGAACCACCCCACCGCTGCGCCCTGCACGGCGCAGTGGCCGGGGCCTACGCCTGCACGGTGCCGTCGACCCGGGCCGAGAGCATCGGGCGGGAGGAACTGCGCGCCGGGGTGGCGGAGCTGGAAAGGGTCTCGGTCAGAAGCCGGCCGTGCGGTTGAAGCTGGTGATGTTGAGCTTGATGCCCTCCGTGGTCTTCAGCGTCGTGGGAAATTCACCGGTGGCGGTCTGTCCCGGCTGGACGTCGGTCTCCAGCTGAGAGCTGTTCGCCACCCGGGTGCCTTGGGCGTCGACCGCTTCCCAGTCCCACGAGTAGGTGGATTTCTCGCTGCTGTTGTTCTTGATCGTCCAGACCACCCAGATGTTGTTGATGCCCGCCTGGGAACGGTCCTCCAGCTCGAAGCGGACGAGATCGTCCCGTTCGCTCCGGCCCTGCGGCTCCGGCTCGTTCGCTTCGGGTGATGCGGCCGTGGTGGTCTCGCCCTTCGGCGCGGGTGTGCTCTCGTCGTCACCGCCGCACGCCGTCGTCAGCGCGAGACCCGCGACCGCGACCGTGGCGATGAGTACGGATGAGAATCGGCGGTGGTGCTTGTTCATGGCCCATCCTCCTCGTACTCCTATCGTGCCTCCGGCGACACGTCCTTGCGTCGGCCGATGCTGCGCACGCTCGCCAAGGTGAGGATTCCGAGGACGATGAGTGTGGCTGCGGCGCCGATGAGTTCCGCGGGCGCGTGCATGGGGCCTCCTGGGGGCGGTGACGGCCAGGTCGGGGACAGGCTTAGTCATATAGGCATGGAAGTGGCCTGACCTGCGGAATCCGCAGCCGCACCAGCCCCTGAATTCACTCGGAGAGCAGAGGGAACGCCGATGAGGGGTGGCGGGTGGGCGGCCCCGCAATCGAACGCTTACGATCCTCTGTTGTGTCCAAACTGACCGACGTGCCCAAACGGATCCTGATCGGGCGCGCACTGCGCAGTGACCGGCTGGGGGAGACTCTCCTGCCGAAGCGCATCGCACTCCCCGTCTTCGCCTCCGACCCGCTGTCCTCCGTGGCGTACGCGCCCGGCGAGGTCCTGCTGGTCCTGTCGATCGCGGGCGTGACGGCCTACCACTTCAGTCCGTGGATCGCGGTCGCGGTCGTCGTGCTGATGTTCACCGTGGTGGCCTCCTACCGGCAGAACGTGCACGCCTACCCCAGCGGCGGCGGCGACTACGAGGTGGCCAACACCAACCTCGGCCCCAAGGCGGGCCTGACGGTCGCCAGCGCGCTACTCGTCGACTACGTCCTCACCGTCGCGGTGTCGATCTCCTCCGGCATCGAGAACCTGGGCTCCGCGATCCCCTTCGTGGTCGAGCACAAGGTCCTCTGCGCGATCGGCGTGATCGTGCTGCTGACGCTGATGAACCTGCGCGGCGTGAAGGAGTCGGGTTCCCTCTTCGCCATCCCGACGTACGTCTTCGTCGCGGGCGTCTTCACGATGATCGCCTGGGGCGCCTTCCGCGGACTGGTCCTGGACGACACCATGCGGGCACCCACCGCGGACTACGTCATCAAGCCCGAGCACCAGGGCCTGGCCGGCTTCGCCCTGGTCTTCCTGCTGCTGCGCGCCTTCTCCTCCGGCTGCGCCGCCCTCACCGGCGTCGAGGCGATCTCCAACGGCGTCCCGGCCTTCCGCAAGCCCAAGTCCAAGAACGCCGCGACCACCCTCGCGATGATGGGCCTGCTGGCCGTCACCATGTTCTGCGGCATCATCGCGCTGGCCGCCGCCACCGACGTCCGCATGGCCGAGAACCCGGCCCGCGACCTCTTCCACAACGGCGTCCCGCTCGGCGCGGACTACGTGCAGAACCCGGTGATCTCCCAGGTCGCCGAGGCCGTCTTCGGCAAGGGCAGCTTCCTGTTCATCGTGCTGGCCGCGGCCACCGCGCTGGTGCTGTTCCTCGCCGCCAACACGGCCTACAACGGCTTCCCGCTGCTCGGCTCGATCCTCGCCCAGGACCGCTACCTGCCGCGCCAGCTGCACACCCGCGGCGACCGGCTGGCCTTCTCCAACGGCATCGTGCTCCTCGCGGGCGCCGCCGGACTGCTGGTGTGGATCTACGGCGCGGACTCCACCCGCCTGATCCAGCTGTACATCGTCGGCGTGTTCGTGTCGTTCACGCTCAGCCAGACCGGCATGGTCCGGCACTGGAACCGCCACCTGGCCACCGAGCAGGACCAGGCCAAGCGCCGCCGCATGATCCGCTCGCGCGCCATCAACGCCTTCGGCGCTTTCTTCACCGGGCTCGTGCTGGTCGTCGTCCTCGTCACCAAGTTCACGCACGGCGCCTGGGTCGCCCTGCTCGGCATGGTGATCTTCTACGCGACGATGACGGCCATCCGTAAGCACTACGACCGGGTCGCCGAGGAGATCGCCGCCCCCGAGGGCCCGAGCGACGACAGCGTACGGCCCTCCCGCGTCCACTCCGTCGTCCTGATCTCCAAGATCCACCGCCCCACGCTGCGCGCCCTGGCCTACGCCAAGCTGATGCGCTCGGACACGCTGGAGGCGGTCAGCGTCAACGTCGACCCGGCCGAGACCAAGGCGCTGCGCGAGGAGTGGGAGCGCCGCGGCATCGACGTACCGCTGAAGGTCCTCGACTCGCCCTACCGCGAGATCACGCGGCCGATCATCGAGTACGTCAAGAGCCTGCGCAAGGAGTCGCCGCGGGACGCGGTGTCCGTGATCATCCCCGAGTACGTCGTCGGCCACTGGTACGAGCACCTGCTGCACAACCAGAGCGCCCTGCGCCTGAAGGGCCGGCTGCTGTTCACGCCGGGGATCATGGTGACCTCCGTGCCGTACCAGCTGCAGTCCTCCGAGGCGGCCAAGCGGCGGGCCCGCAGGCAGCAGGAGTGGAACGCGCCGGGGTCGGTGCGGCGGGGGCCCGCGCAGGAGCGGACCCGGGAGTCCTCGGACCCCAAGTCCTGACCCGGGGCCTTGTGAAACGGTCGTGAAACGGCCGGGCGGCAGCCACGTAGACTGGTGGGCTGTTGTCCGGCCGTTTTCCGTACGGCCCGTCGCCCTCTCGTATTTTGGAGTCACCCCGCCATGCAGGCAGAACCGAGGAAGTCGCTGGTGGGGGAGGAGTACGAGGTCGAGGTCGGCCCCGTCGCCCACGGCGGCCACTGCATCGCCCGTACGTCCGAGGGCCAGGTGCTGTTCGTCCGGCACGCCCTGCCGGGTGAGCGGGTCGTGGCGCGGGTGACCGAGGGCGAGGAGGGCGCGCGGTTCCTGCGGGCCGACGCGGTACGGGTGCTCGACGCCTCCAAGGACCGGATCGACGAGCCCTGCCCCTACGCCGGGCCGGGCCGCTGCGGCGGCTGCGACTGGCAGCACGCCAAGCCGGGAGCGCAGCGGCGCCTGAAGGCCGACGTCATCGCCGAGCAGCTCCAGCGGCTCGCCGGGCTCACCCCGGAGGAGGCCGGCTGGGACGGCACGGTCCTGCCCGCCGAGGGCGACAAGGTGCCCGCGGGGCAGGTCCCGGCCTGGCGGACCCGCGTCCAGTACGCCGTCACGGCCGACGGCCGGGCCGGTCTGCGCCGGCACCGCTCGCACGAGGTGGAGCCGATCGACCACTGCATGATCGCCGCGGAGGGCGTCAGCGAGCTGGGCATCGAGAAGCGCGACTGGACCGGCATGGACTCCGTCGAGGCGATCGCGGCGACGGGCTCGCAGGACCGGCAGGTGATCCTCACGCCGAAGCCGGGCGCGCGCCTGCCGCTGGTCGAACTGGACCGGCCGGTGTCCGTCCTGCGCGTCGACGAGCGCTCCGGCGGCGTCCACCGCGTCCACGGCCGCCCCTTCGTCCGCGAGCGCGCGGACGGCCGGACCCACCGCGTGGGGGGCGGCGGCTTCTGGCAGGTCCACCCGAAGGCGGCGGACACGTTGGTGACGGCCGTCATGCAGGGCCTGCTGCCGCGCAAGGGTGACATGGCCCTCGACCTGTACTGCGGCGTCGGCCTCTTCGCGGGCGCGCTCGCCGACCGCGTCGGCGACAAGGGCGCGGTCCTCGGCATCGAGTCCGGCAAGCGCGCGGTGGAGGACGCCCGCCACAACCTCGCCGACTTCGACCGTGTCCGCATCGAGCAGGGCAAGGTCGAGAGCGTGCTGCCGCGGACGGGCATCACGGAGGTCGACCTGATCGTCCTGGACCCGCCGCGGGCCGGGGCGGGCCGGAAGACGGTGGAGCATCTGTCGTCGCTGGGGGCGCGGCGGATCGCGTATGTGGCGTGCGATCCCGCTGCGCTGGCGCGGGATCTCGGGTACTTCCGGGACGGGGGGTATCGGGTGCGGACGTTGCGGGCGTTCGATCTGTTTCCGATGACCCACCACGTCGAGTGTGTCGCGATCCTCGAACCGGCCGCGAAGGGCTCCTGACCTGCGGTTTTGTGCGTGCGCATTATGTGCGGTGTGGGCGTTACGGGCGATATCTTGACGCTGAAATGACGCTCGTGACGCTCATTTGACGCTCGTCCTGATGGGGTGTCAGGCGCTTTGTCGGGCAGGTCAGACCCTGCCAAGGTGGCGAGCGCGATGGGGCGCCGAGGGCAGGCGACGCGGAGCGCAGACCTACTGAGTCGTGCTGATCAGAGGTCCCGGAAGAGACCAGCTAACGCTATGACCTGCGAAGGTCCGCTTCCGGATAAGTGGGTGGAAGCTATACCTCGCACAGGGATAACACCCCGACTCGCGGAGCCGGAAGCCCGGCGGGCGACGCCTCGGTAGTTCCGGTTCCCGCGCCGCTTCTCCTCATCCGATCGTCGCCGCGCTCAAAGACATGGAGGAGCGGCTCGTGATGCCTAGGCCCGTGATCCGCCGGTTACTGATGATCATCACATGTGTCGAGTTCCCCACCAGCCGACCATGATCAAGCATCAGGGCCGACGCCTCACCGCCAACCGTGCAAGGGCTCGTTGAACTTGACGATTGGCTCGCGCTGGACTTGAACGTCAAGGTCACAGCAGGTACGAGAAGCGCAGTGCCCCGCCCTCCTCTCGGTAGCGGCCCCGGCCGCGCTTTCCGTAAGGGTTGGGGAGCATCTGGATGGCAACCTTGTGCGGGGTGAGGGCGTGGGTGACCACCAGGAGGCGCCAGCGGTCGTTGCCCGCGTGCTGGCGGGCCGCGCGGACCTCGCTCTCTCCTAGCTCGAAGCGGCCGCCTTCGCCCGCGGTCGCCTTCACCTCGTACAGGTAGGGCCGGCTGCCGG
Source organism: Streptomyces sp. Go-475 (assembly GCF_003330845.1). Lineage (GTDB taxonomy): Bacteria > Actinomycetota > Actinomycetes > Streptomycetales > Streptomycetaceae > Streptomyces. Next base: position 6,542,799 of record NZ_CP026121.1, read on the forward strand.
AGCCGACCCGGAAGTCGAAGCCGAGGCCGTCGTCACCGGACGGGCTGGGGAAGGCTTTGCGACGGTTACTCGACACCCAGCAGGTCTCGTCCATGCGGTCCGGGTAGCGCCCACACAGCCACTGGTAGGCATACCACTCGCCCACGTACCCGATCGCCTCCCGCTGGGCCGTGGTCAGCCCGCTGTCCATGCCTCCCCCGTACCGCCGCCCACGCGTGCGACCGGTCGCCTGAGTGCGCCCGGTTTGGGGACGGGGATCCGTGAAGCGGAACGGCCCGGCGGCAGTGATGCCCGGCGCCGAGCCGCTCTGCAGGACACGGTCGAGTTCGCGGGTGAGGGCAGTGAAGTCGCCGGAGGACACCTCGAAGTCGCGGCCGCAAAAGGAGATCGACCGCCGTTTGCGCTCCCGTTCGCGGCGCTCGTGCTCCGCTGCGTTGCGCACCCGCTCCAGGTCGGCCTCGGACAGCCCGTGCCGTTCGGGATCCGTCGCCACCGCCATCCCGTCGGGCCACTGGCCGAGGGCCGCCAGCCAGCCGACGACGTCGGCGGGGGACAGAGGCCGGAAGTCCAGCGCCCCCGCAGCTTCCAGCCGCGCGGTGACCTCCTCAGCTGGCTCGCCTCCGGTCAGGGCCGCTGGCAACGGGTGTCCGGCCGCCCTGACCAGGACCGCGAGTTCGGCGGCCAGGCCGGTGATCGTACGGAGGTTCGCGCCGCGTACCTGGTCGGGGGCGGGCAGGCGTTCGCCCGACCGGGGCAACGGCACCGGGCGGCTCAGGCGCAGCGCCAGCTGCTCCTCCACATGCGCCTCCAGGAGCCCCGTGTCGGCCGTGTCCACGGTGTACTCCCATGCCTCCGGCGCGGTGATCCAGTCCAGGGCCCTGACCGAGGGCCAGTCAGGCATCGGACGGCGCGCGTCGAAGTCCTCCAGCGCCGCCCAGCGCAGCCGGTCGACGAGGTCCTTCTTGCGCAGGTCCAGGTAAGTGCGGAGCGCCTCTTCATGCTCGGCGGCGTGGCTGACCGGGTCCAAGGGCGGGCTCATCGCGCGCAGGGTGTCGTTCAGCTCGGCGAATCCGATGCCCAGGTCGCGCCGCAGTTCGTCCGTACCGCGGGCCGCGCGGGCTCTGGCGATGAACTCGGATACGGGGACCGGGAGCTCGGCGGCGTACTCCTCGAGGTGGGCCTGGAACTCCCGGGTGTCACCGGGCGGCGGCAGGATCAGCGAGTTCGCCGTCTCCGTGCCGAGCAGGTGGACGAGGAAGGGTCGGCAGCGTTCCAGGACCGCGCCGATGGCGCCGTCGATCCGGCGGCTCGTCTCCTCGACCTGGCGGACCGTGACTTCCAGGGCGTCGGCGAGATCCTCGTGGCCCGGGTCGAGCAGGTCGGCGTGGCGGGAGGCGAGCTGGTGGGCGGCGAGGCGCAGCCGGTCGCCGAACTCCCGCCGTCCCAGCAGCTCGGCGACGGCCACCACGAGGCGGGCGGTCTCCGGCCAGCCCGGCTCGCCTGCCGGGGCGAGTACCAGCGGATGCTTCGGATCGGGTAGTGGTAGCACTCCGCCGAGGCGGCCAGGCAACGTCACGGGCCGGCCGTCGAGCTCGATGTCCCAGGAGCGGTATCGGTGCAGCCGTATGCCCCGGATCAGGGACGTCAGTTCGCTCAGTTCGACCTCGCTCGCCCGGGGGCCGCGCGCCAGGTGGTCGCAGAGAACGCCCACAGCCAGCGTGATCCAGGGCAACTGCTGGACCAGTGGCTCTCCCATGGCAGCGGCATTCACCTGTGCGCCGTCCACGGTCACCGTGAACTTCAGGTCGTCGGTGTGCCGGACGCCCGCGGGGTGTCTGGCCGCCAGCAGCGCGGCGGCCTCCGCCGCGACACCGGGAAGGATGAGCAGGGGGCGCGCCATCTCCCGTACCAGCAGGGCCGTCAGACTGTCACGTTCACCGCTGACGCAGAGCACGGTCCGGGCATCACCGTCGTCATCGCTCTCCCCGCCGTCCAGGGCGGACAGCGGTACGCTGATCAGCCGGTCCCCGGACTCAGCCAGCAGACTGGCGCCCTTGGGCAGTTCGGGACGGGGACGCCGTACGAGGTGCCTCCAGGCGCGTTCGTTGGCGCGCTGCGCGGCGGGCCGGTCCTCGGCCCCCAGCGCGCCCTCCGCCGCAAGCCGTCCCAGCGCGGCGACGAGGCGGGCGCTGTCCCGGGGGTCGTCCCAGGTCGGCAGCCGCATTTCCCGTAGGCGGTCGCCCGCCTTCCCGCGTTCCAGAAGGTGGCGCAGCCGATGGTCGACGGTCGGCGCGTACGAGGGCTCCTCCTCCAGTCCGGGCGGGCAGTGCCAGGCATCGGCCGGCCGGACGAACCGGACGGCCCGGTCGCGGCCCCGCACCGGGAGCCACGGCTGCTCCCGGACGAAGGCGCCGAGCGGGGTCGGGACCCGTTCCCTGTCCGGGGAACTTTGGCTGCCGGCACTGGTCCAGACGCTGGCGAACCTCGCGTCCTCCCAGCTGGCCAGGCCATGCAGGACAAGCCGTGCGTACGCCAGCCGGGCCTCCTGCCCGAGGCGTCCGACGACGTCCTGGCCGGGGAGCCGCCAGGCGGGGGTTCCCCGGTACGGCGTCCGGGGGTAGTAGACACCGGGCCAGTGGACGTACGGCTCCCATTGCTCCTGCACCTCGGCAGACACCTTCGCCATGCGGACCAGCCGCCGAGCGCTGAGCTCCTGGCCTTGCTCTACCCAGCCCAAGGCGTCGGGGGACCTGACCGGGACCAGCCCGTCGGCCACCCCGGCCTCCAGCAGGAACGCCCGCCACTCCTCGGTCTCGCTCCGCTTGGCGAACTCCTCGGGCGCGGCGAGGAGGCGCCCGGCGATCGCCTTGAGGCTCTTCGACACGTCCTGCCCGGCGGCGACCACCGCCGCCAGGTCATCACCGGCGGACGCGCGGCCCCAGCCCCGGCCGAAGACGGCGTCGCTCGCCTTGATCAGCCGGCCGTCCGCCGACGGTACGTACAGTCCGAGCGAGGAGATCTCCATCCCGCCCAGCGAACGCCGCGGCTGCCACAGCCGGAAGACGAACCGCAGGGTCTGGAGCCGCAGCCGGAGATCGGTGCTCACGCCGAGCGCCTGCCGTACGTGGTCCAGCAAGCCCTTTGTGTCGTACGGCCGGACGAGCCCTTCCTCCTCGAGGAAGGCACGGGCGCCCCGCCCGCGCGTGTGCTCGCCGCGGTCCTTCCAGACCAGCCCCGGGTGCAGGTAGAACAACCGCTTGCGGAGCGGGGCGGGAACGGAGGGGGCCTCGGTCTGGTTCGTTTCCGTATGCACCGGCTGGAAGAACGCCTCGCGACGGGCACCCTGACCGCCCGGCTTGCCCCGTGCACGTGTACTCGTGCCCGTACCTGTCCTGCCGGGGGGACGGTTGGTGTGCTGCCGTGTGCAGTCCTCCGCGAGCAGCAACTGCCTGCCGTGCAGGACGTGCCCGTTGTCCGCGAAGAGGGCGGCCAGGTCCTCGTACAGCGCGCTCCACTGCTCGGGGGATTCACCGGGCCCGGGAAGGGGAAGGCCCCGGGCGATCCGTTCCACGTACTCGGCGAGGATCTCCGGGCCCGGCTCCCACGGGCACCCGAGGGCCTTGCACAGGGTGGCCAGCCGTTTCAGCCGGTCGCCACCGGTCTCGGGGTCCGCCACCACGATCCCCGCCTTGTGCGCGCGGTGTGCCGTGAGGACGGTCAGGTTGAGGTCCGGCCACAGGACCGCGTCGCGGGGCGGGGCCCAGCACGCCTCCGGTGGGGCGCCGTCGGCGGCGAGGACGGGCACGAGCGGTACGTCGGCGAGTTCGCTCCCGTGCACCTGCAAGGCCGCCGCGCGGAGCCGCCCTGGCGAGCCCTTCTCATTCTCCCAGCTCACCAGGTCCACGGCCAGTTGCCGCATGGCCGGATCGGGCACGGTACGCAGTTGCGCGGCGGCCGCCAGACAGGTTTCGGCGACCGCGTCGAGCAGCAGCACGTTGAGGGGGTTGTCGGGGGGAAGGCCGGTGCGGTCGAACTTGGTGAAGAATGGGGCGTTCACGTGCCCCGGGAACGGCGCGGCCTGGTCCTCGCCCATCGGCAGGAACGTGTAGATCTGCCCGCGTCGCGGTCGGCGCGTCGCGGGCAGCGGGAGCGCGACCTCGACGACGGCGGACCGCTTCCACTCCTGCCACGTGTCGTCGAGGAGCCCGGAACCGACGGCCTCGGCGAGCGTGCTGTTCAGCCGTTCCTTCTCCACGGTGCCCCGGGCGACGAGAAAAGTGTCGGACGGGCCCAGGCGCACGGTCGCGAAGGAGACGGGAAATTCGTGCCCGGCACCGTCCCGCGCCACCGCGAACGGCTCCTCGGAGCGGGAAAGCTCGTGCCGCTCGTGCGCCTCGTGGTCGTCGTCCGGCACGCCCGCCTCGCCACCGGTGGCCCGCCGTTCCAGCGTCAGGCCGACGAGCCGGTCGAGGAACAGCATCACGGGTACCTTCGCCCCCGCGAGCTCGCGCATCCGCAGCCGGACCTCGGCCCGGGCGGCCTCGCTCAGCAGGGGCAGCCGGACGACGGTCACATACCCCTGCGCGGCGAACTGCCGGCAGGTCGCAGGCACATCGTCCAGCGGCAGGGGTGCCTGGAGCGGGGGATACTTGGCGGCCACTTCGTGGGCGTTGTCCTCACCGGCGAGGAACTCCTCCACGTCGGCCCTCTGCGCGAAGCGGAAGCAGTACCCGTCCAGTTCTGGGCCGATCGGGCTGTCGGGGTCCGCGCTGTAGATCTCGGGCGCGTCGCTGATCAACAGGATGCTGCGGAACCCGACGCCCTTGTTGCCGATGCCCTCGCCGACCTCCTTCGAGCTTTGCGCGAGCTCGCAGATCCGTTCGATGTTCCGCCAGGTGAAGGGTGTGCCGCCGTTGGCGACGTACAACGTCCCCCAATCGCCCTCCGCCTCGTCCAGCAGGACGTGGACCCGTCCGTCACGGCGGTCCCTCGGATGCGCGTCGTAGCCGTTCTGCAGCAACTCGAAGAGCGAGCGGCCCGCGTACTCCCGCGCGCTCGTGTACGACGCGGCGTTCACCTGCCGTGCCATGCGCAGGACTTGCTCCGACCGGGCCCCCTCCAGCACGGACCGGCCGTACTCCCGCAGCTGCTCGGCCCGGGCGTTCCTCGCCATGGTTCTCCCCTCACCTCAGCGTGATGAGGACGGTATCCCGCCGCACTGACATCGGGGGGCGCGAGGACCACCCTGTGGAGCGTGGCTCGGAGCTGAGCTTGACATTTGGTCCACCGTCGAACGGGCTCATTGATGCTTATCTCTCCATCTGCCAGTTCGGTCGCCCGTTGGTGAGCCCGATCTGCGGATCACCGGTTTCCCGTCCAAACGATTCGACGTGTGAAACCGCCTCTCTCCAGTTCCTTTGCCCGGCGCAGTTCTTCTAGCGCTACCGAGTCGATGCCGAGGCTCATAGCGAGGGCATGGACGACTTCCAAGACGTCGGCAAGCTCGCCTAGGGCAACAGCATCGTCCGCGGATAGTCCGCACGAACTGGAGCCTGCACGACCTGCGGCACACAGCCGCGAACCGGATGGCCAACGACCCCAATCCCACCCTCGCCCAGGTGCGGGCGATCATGCGGCACGCCGATCTGGCGACCACCGGCCGCTACCTCAACGCCCGTGTCGAGGACCTCTTCGACGCCCTGCAGCAGCACTACAACCGGCCCCGTGTGGAGCGGAGTTTCGCACCGGGATACGACCCCGACGATGTCAAGGCGGTGTTCGGTGGCTAGCCGCACCCCGGTCGACACCTACACGGCCCGCAACCGTCGGCAGACCTTCCGCGAAGAGCCCGGACCCGAGCCGACCCGGTTCACCAGCGCCGCCATCAAAGCGGCACCAGCCCCACGCCCGGAGAACCCGCCGGCCCCGTTCGGGGACCTCTCCAAGGCGGAGGTCGTCGCGCGGCGTACAGGTCCTGACCCCGATGGCGGGCGGACGGGCGTTCTTGACCCTGACACCGTGGCAAGGTGTCCCCTGGGTGCAGGAGGTGGTTTCGATCAAGCCGACCCACGGAACCCCGCAGAACGCCCGTCTGGCCGATGCCCTGCGTGCCGAGGACTCGTCGGTGCGCCTTCAGGCCGCCCTGGCGGCCGGATCCGGCGCCGACCCCGGCTTCCTGGAGGCGCTCGTCGAGCGATGCGCGGTCGAGCCGGACTTCTTCGTGCGGGACATGTTGTCCTGGGCGCTGACCCGCCTCCCGTCGGAGATCACCCTGCCCCGGATCCGCCAGGAACTCGGCTCGCAGCGCAGTCGGGCCCGCAGCCAGGCGTTGCACACGCTCTCCAAGATCGGTGACCGGAGCGCCTGGGCCTGGATCACGAGGGACATGCTGCGTGACGCCGACGACGAGGTCGCGCGGACCGCGTGGCGCGTCGCCGTGCTCCTCGTGCCCGAGGACGAGAAGAAGGACCTGGCCGACGAACTGGTCACGCAGCTCGGCCGCGGCGACCGTACTGTGCAGCTGAGCCTGAGCCGGGCACTCGTCGATCTCGGCGAGGTGACCGGGCCCGCCCTGGAGACGGCCGCGGCGAGCCCCGACCCGGCGGTGGCCGCGCACGCCCGTGCCACCGAGCTGCTCCGGCGGAACCCGGAGGCCGGTTTCGACGCGGCCGTCGAGGAGGCGAAGCGAATCGTGAGTCTCGGTCCGGAACGAGCCGCTGCCGCGGAGAGCGCCGGGGGTGCCGACAGCGCGGAGGCCGCGGGGGCCGCGGAATGTTGATCGGCGAGGTGGCGCGCCACTCGGGGGTGAGCCCCCGGATGCTCCGGCACTACGACGCCCTCGGGCTGGTGCGACCGACCGGTCGCACCGTCGGCGGCTACCGCCAGTACTCCGCCGAGGACATCCGCCGGATCTTCCACGTGGAGAGCCTGCGGTCCCTCGGACTCTCGCTCAAGCAGATCGGGCGCGCGCTGGAGGACCCGGCCTTCACGCCGTCCGCCCTCGTCAGCGACCTCATCCGGTGGACGGAGGAGCGCTTGGAGCGGGAACGGGAGCTGCTGGAGCGTCTCCGCGCCGTCGACGCGTCGGCGCCCACCGGCTGGCAGGACGTCCTGCGCATCGTCGAACTCATGCAGGGGCTCGGCTCGGCCAGCGCCGCGCGCAGGCAGCAGGCCGTCCTGGCCCGGCCGGACGGCGCCTCCGTCCCCACCGAGCTGCTGGCCGGCGCGGTGCTGGCCGAATCCGACCCCCATGTCGCGGGCGCCCTGCGGTGGGCGCTCGCCCGGTCGGGCGGCGACGGCGTGGCGGCACTGGCCGCCGGTGTGCACGCGGAGGACGTCGACGTCCGGCGGCGCGCGGTGCTGGCGATCGCCGAGATGGCCGAGGCCCCGGGTGCGGCCGAGGTGCTCGCCGACGCGCTCGGGGACCCGGACCGGCAGGTGCGGGGGCCCGCCGCTCTGGCCCTGGGCAGGCGTGGCGTGGTGGAGGCCGTGCCGGTACTCGTCGGCATGGTGGTCGACGGTTCCCGCGACGTCGAAGCGGCGGAGGTCCTGGGAGCGTTGTCCCAGGACCCCGGCTGCGCGGACCGGATCATGACCGCCCTGGCCGACGAACTCGCCGCGCCCACAGCCGACTCCGCGACGCGCATCCGTCTGACCCAGGCGCTGGTCGAACTGCCGGGGCCGACCGTCCGGGAGGTCCTGCGCCGGCTCGCCCACGACGACGACCGCGCTGTCGCCCTCGTGGCCTCGGCCTTCCTCTTGGTCGTCGACGGGCGGCGGTCAGACGGAGGCGGAGGCGGAGACGGAGGCTGAGAGGGCCGTCTCTTACGACGCGCCGTGCGGGGAGCGTCCTCCGAGTGGAGCCCCCGGCCTGTTACTTCTCTGCTTCGACGTGCTGCTCCAGGGCCGCCAGGATGTCGTCGACCGGGCCGAAGGTGATCATGGCGGTCGTTCCGCCGGCGACCTCGCCGCGCAAGGGGGACAGGGCGTCGTGCGCCCGTGCGGCCAGTGAGGCGTCCTGGAGTCGGATCGCGGTGTGCGCGGTGACGGCCCAGAGCGCGTCGTACAGGTGGTCGGCGGGGGGTTCCGGCAGGGTGGCGGCGGCGTGGCGGGCCGCCGTGACGTCGCCGCGGGCGAGGTCGACGAGGGGGCGGGTCCAGGGGCGGTGGGGGCCCCAGTCGAGAGCGGGGTCCGTCGGCGCGGGGCGTCCGTGGCGCAGGCGGAGTGAGAGCAGCGCGAGCGGGAGGGCCCCGGCTTCCACCCCGGGCATGCCGGCGCCCGCCAGCTCGGTGGCCAGGGTGCGATAGGCGTGGGCGACCTCGGCGGGGTCGTCAGATCGCTGGGCCAGCCGCATGGTCCGGAAGGCGGCGGTGAGCGTGTGGACGAGCGGGGTCTCGTGGACGGCGGCGAGCCGCTCGGCCGCCGCGACATGACGCTCGGCGCCTTCGGTGTCGCCGCGGGCCGCGCGGACCTGGATCCTGATGAGGTGCCCGAGGATCTCGAACGTCGGGAGGTCGTGCCGGGCGGACAGCGCGATGAGTTCGCCGGCGATCGCGTCGCGTTCGGCGGTGCGTCCGGGCTGCTGGAAGGACTGCACGAACCGGGCGTTGAGCGCGAGTGCCAGGGCGCCCGGGTCGTGGAGTTCCCGGGCCAGGAGTTCGGCTTCGGCCGCCGCCTCGGCGGCCCAGCGGTCCCGCGTTCCGCGATGCTCCAGACCGAGGGTGGCGAGGAGGCGTGCTCGCAGGGCGGGCGGCGCCGCCGGTCCGAGTCGGCGCAGGGTGCGCCGGGTGGTCGCGACCAGGGCCTCGGACCGTGCGGGGTCGTCGGCGCGCGTCCAGACGGTGGGGACGTCGTACGCCGCGATCACGCGGGCGGTCAGGTCGGGGTCTCCGGTCCGTTCCGCTTCCGCGGCCGCCGCGGCGCGCTGCTCCTGGGCGAGGACCAGGTTCGTGCCCCCGGTGACCGCGGCGGCCCTGGCCACGGTGCTCATCGAGCGCAGCCGGGTGGAGGTCCCCGTCGCCTCGGTGCGGGTGAGCAGGAGCAGCCGGTCCTCGTCCCGGGACGTGGGCGTGAGGTGGGGAGCGTGCCGGAGGATGTCGCGTTCGAGGTGGTCGAGGCTGTCCGCCGACGCCAGCCCGAACTGCTCCAGCAGCCTGGTGCGCGCGCCGCCCAGCGCGGCCAGGGCGTCGACCTGGCGGCCGGCCTGGTAGAGGGCACGGGCCAGCAGGACCCAGGCGTGCTCGCGCCACGGGTGTGTCGCCGCGAACGCTTCCAGCTCCGGGACGAGGGGCGCGCCGCGTCCGAGGTCGAGCACCGCCCGGGCGCGCAGCTCGAGGGCCTGCCGGTGCAGTTCGGTCAGGCGGGCGCGTTCCGTCGCCGGCCAGGGCGAGGCGTCGAGGTCCGCGTACGGCTCGCCGCGCCACCAGGAGAGCGCTTCGCCCAGCGCGCCGGCCACCTGGTCGCCGGGTGCGTCGCGCACGGCCCGGAGTGTGTCCTCGAACCGGTGGGCGTCGACGTGCGCCCGCGGCACCCGCAGGGCGTAGCCGGTCCCGACGGTCTCGATGGCGCGCGAGGGGGTGCGCGGGAGGCGGTCCGGTTCGAGGGCGCGGCGCAGTTCGGCGACGAAGGTGCGGACGGTCCCGGCGGCCGTGGGCGGGGGGTCGTCCCAGAGGTCGGCGACCAGTGTCGCCAGCGGGACGGCCCGGCCGCCGGCGGCGACCAGCCGGCCCAGAACCTCGCGGCGGCGCCGGCTGCCCACCGCCACGGGACGGCCCCCGGCATCCGTGACCTCGATGGGTCCGAGCACCTTGACGAGGATCTCCATGGGCTCATTGTCGTCCCGCTCCGGCGCCCGACGGCCGTCGCTGATCCGCTGCTGATCCGGCTGCCCGATGCTCCTGTCGTTCATCCGCCCACAGGTGAGCGACAGCAGCTCACGGCTTTCGGAGAAGGAGACGACGGCGATGGCCCTCACCATTCCCGGATTCACCACCAGCTCGATCGGCGTGGCCGACGGCGTCGAGCTGCACGCGGCGGTCGGCGGGGAAGGACCGCCGCTCGTACTGCTCCACGGCTTTCCCCAGACCCACCTGATGTGGCGCCATGTCGCCCCCGCCCTGGCCGGGCACCACACCGTGGTCTGCCCCGACCTCCGCGGCTACGGCGCCAGCAGCAAGCCGGACGCGGTCGCCGAGGACACCTACGCGAAGCGGACGATGGCCGCGGACATCGTCCACCTGGCCGACGCCCTCGGGTTCGACCGGTTCGCGCTGGTCGGGCACGACCGCGGCGCGCACGTCGCCTTCCGGGCGGGGCTGGACCACCCGGACCGGATCACCCACCTCGGCATCCTGGACATCGTCCCCACCCTGGACACCTGGAACGTCCTGCGCGGCGTCAGCGCGGCGGTGGGTTTCCACCTCTACCTGATGGCCCAGCCGCCCGGCCTGCCCGAGCAGTTGATCGCGAACAGCGCCGACGCGTTCTTCGGCCACTTCCTCGACGCCTGGTCCACCGGCTCCGACGCGATCCCGCCGGACGTACGCGCCGAGTACCTGCGCGCCTGCCGGGAGGCCGTCCCGTCGATCGTCGCCGACTACCGCGCCACCGCGACCGTCGACATCGCACACGACCAGGCCGACCTGGACGCCGGCAACCGCCTCGCCATGCCGGTGACGGTCGTCCAGCAGGACTGGGGCCGGCAGCTGGGTTTCGACGCCGCCGCGACCTGGCGGCCGTGGGCCGGTGACCTCCGGCACTTCACCACCCGGGCGGGCCACTTCATGGCCGAGGAAGCTCCGGAGGACATCGGCGCCCTGATCCTCGACCTGGTGCAGCGATGACCGTGACCTGGTGCAGCGATGACCGCCCGGGGTCGAAGGCGACCACCCGCTACCGACACTGAGGAAACAGAGGAGAGTTCATGACGAAGCATGTCCTGGTGCTGGGGGCCGGGCCGACGGGCCTGGTGGCCGCGATGCTGCTGGCCGCCGAGGGCTTGCGGGTCACCGTGCTCGACCGTGACCCCGGTCCGCCGGACGGCGACGGAGAAGCCGTCTGGCGGGACTGGCGGCGGCCGGCGGTCGGACAGTTCCGGCACAGCCACTGCGTGCTGCCCGGAGGAACGAGCCTGCTGGCCGCCGAACTCCCCGGCGCGGTGGACCGCGTCCTCGCCCTGGGAGGGCGTCCGCACCACAACATGATCGCCGGGGCGTGGGACAAGGCGGCCACCGGGCCGAGGCAGCCGGGGGACGCCCGGTTCGGAGACGATCGCCATGCGGCGGCCGCTGCTGGACGCGGCCCTGCTGGCTCAGGCGCGGCAGACGCCCGGCGTCACCGTGCGGCACGGCGTCCGGGTCACCGGACTGCTGACCGGGGAGGTCCGGTCGGCGGCACCCCCGCACGTGACCGGCGCGCTCGCCCAGGACGGCGAGCGGTGGGCGGCGGACCTCGTGGTCGACGCGGGCGGCCGCAACTCCCCGGTGGCCGGGATGCTGGCGGGGATCGGCGCGGAACCCGAGGAGCACCGCGTCGGGACGGGCTTCCGCTACTACACCCGGTACTTCCGCTCACCCGACGGCGCCCTGCCCCGGCAGGCGCCGTGGCCGCTGTGCCACCACGACAGCGTCAGCGTCCTCTCCGTGCCCGGCGACCGCGGCACCTGGGGCGTGTCGCTGGTGACGTCCGGACGGGATCAGGAACTGCGCGCCCTGGCGGACGCCGACGCGTGGCACCGGGCCCTGAGCCTGTACCCGTGGTTCGCGCACCTGGGCGAGGGGGAGCCGGTCACGGGCGTGACCGCCATCGGCGGGACCGACAGCCGGCGCCGCCGCCTCGTGGTGGACGGCCGTCCGCTGGTCACCGGGATCGTGCAGATCGGCGACGCCTGGGGCACGGTCGACCCGCAGTTCGGCACGGGCATCACGATGGGCTGGCGGCATGCCGCGGCCCTGCGCGACGTCCTGCGCCTGGCCGGGAGCGACGACCCCCTGCGGCAGTCCCTGCTGCTCGACACGTTCGCCGAGGAGAACCTCACGCCCGTGTGGGAGGGTTTCGCCGCCTGGGACCGGAACCGGCTGGCCGAGATCGACGCCGAGATCCAGGGCGGTGTCCGCACCACCGACGACGCCGACTGGAACCTCCAGATCGCCCTGGGATCCGCTCGCTGGAAGGACCCCGAGATCCTGCGCGGCCTCGCCGACGTGGGCTGTCTCCTCGCCGGCCCGCAGGAGGCCCTGGTGAAGCCCGGACTGGCGGCGAGGGCCGTCGAACTGGCCGCCGGTGAACCGCGCTACGCCGAGCCCGGCCCGACTCGCGGGGAACTGCTCACCGCCGTGCGAGGGACCTGAGACGGCCGCGGACGCCTGCACAGTCATGGACGCCGTAGGGCGGCCCCCGGCTCACCAGCCGGTGATCCGGGGCCAGTACGCCTGGATCGCGGGGGCGGGGCCGGCTGTCCGGCCGCTGTCGATGACGTGGTAGCCGTGGTGCTGGGCCGCGGTGGCGCAGGCGTGGTTGGGCAGGACGCGCAGGCGGGTGCCCACCGGCAGGTCGGGCAGGGGAGCGCCGTCGCGGGCGGTGAGGGTGCCGTGCTCCTGGCTGGCGGCCGTCATGACCAGGCCGGGGAGGAGGGTGCCGTCCAGGTCGGTGACCAGGCCGTAGCCCTGGTCCTGGGCCTGGGCGGCGGTGCCGCGGTCGCGGGACATGGCCATCCAGCCGCCGTCGGTGAGGATCCACCCGTGCTCGGGGCGGTGGCCGATGACGGTCACGACGACCGAGAGGGCGAGGTCGTCGAGGTCGCAGACGCCGAGACCGGACATCACCAGGTCGAAGAAGACGTAGTTGCCGGCGCGCAGTTCGGTGACTCCGGTGAGGTCCTCGGCGGCGTGGGCCGTGGGGGTCGAGCCGACGCTGACGGTGTGCACGGGGAGGCCGGCCGCGCGCAGGCGTCCGGCCGCGGCGACGGCGGTGTCGCGTTCGTTCCGCGCGGCCAGGCGCCGGTCCTCTGCGGTGTAAGCGACGTAGGACTCGCCCGCGTGGGTCAGGACGCCGTCCAGGCAGCCCGAGTGGTGCAGGATGCGGCCGATCTCGGGGAGTGCGGAGTCGTCGGGCCTGAGGCCGCCGCGGTGGCCGTCGCAGTCGATCTCGATCTGGGCGGGGACGGGAACGCCGGCCCGGCGGGACGCCTCACCGACGAACGACGCCTGCTCGACGCTGTCCAGCAGCACGCGCAGGCGCACCCCGCGGCGCAACAGCGCGATGACGCGGGGGAGTTTGTGCGGGGCGATGCCGACGGCGTACGTGAGGTCGGTGTAGCCGCCGTCGGCGAACGCCTCGGCCTCGGCGAGGGTGGAGACGGTGACCGGGCAGGGCGGCGCGCCCTCGTGGAGGAGGGCCGCGGCGTCGAGGCTCTTGGCGGTCTTGACGTGCGGGCGCAGGGCGACCCCGAGGCGGGCGGCCCTGTCCCGCAGGCGGGCGATGTTGCGCAGGGTCCGGTGGACGTCGACGACGGCGAACGGGGTGTCCGGGTCGGCCAAGGTCCGTGCGGTGGCGGTGCTCGCGGAACTGTTCACAGGGAAGTCCATGTTCTTCGGGAGGGGCGGGCCAGAGGTGCCGCTCTTCGCTCCGGCGGGCGCGGGCCCTTGCGTCCGGCGTGGTCGTGGACGGTCATCCGGCGTAGCTGCCCGGCGGCCTCGTCGTCCATCAGCCCACTTTAGATCGTCTGTCTATTTCTGGACTGGAAGTCTAAGCAGTGGTCGCCCGGCTGTCCAGGGAAAAGGAGTGTACGTTCGTACGCTCCTGCCGATAGGCTCCGCCGCATGACTGTCGACGTACGCGAGCGGCCCACCCGGACCGACCGGCAGGCCCGCGCGGCCGTCGCCGTGCTGTTCCTCACCAACGGCGCGCTCTTCGCCAACCTGCTGCCGCGGTTCCCGCAGATCAAGGCCGACCTCGGCATCGGCAACGCCGCCTACGGCCTGGCCGTCGCGGCGTTCCCGGCCGGTGCCGTCGCCGCCGGACCGGCGGCCGGGCTGGTCGTCCGCCGGCTGGGATCGGCACGGGTCGCGGTGGCCTGCACCCTGCTGACGGGGGCGGGGGTCCTCGCCGCCGGGCTGGCCGGGTCCGTGGTGGTGTTCGCGGGAGCGCTGTTCCTGGCCGGGGTCATGGACGCGCTCGTGGATGTCGCGCAGAACGCCCACGCCCTGCGGGTGCAGCGCCGCTACGGACGCTCCGTCATCAACTCCTTCCACGCCATCTGGTCCGTCGGCGCCGTCACCGGGGGAGCCATGGCCGCCGGCGCGATCGCGCTGGAGCTGTCGCGCGGGCTGCATCTGCTCGTCTCGGGGGTGCTGTTCGGGATCGCCGCCTGCGTCGCCCTGCGCTACTGCCTGCCCGGACCCGACACCGAACCGGTCGCGGACGAGGCGGGCCCCGCCGGCCCCGGCCCGCGCACGGAGCGGAACGCGGCGGCACCCCCGCGCACCGCCTGGATGCTGGCCGCCCTCGTCCTCATCGCCACCGCCGGCATCCTCGTCGAGGACGCGGGCAACTCCTGGGCCGCGCTCTACCTCTCCGGCTCCCTGCACGCGTCGGTGACGGTGGCCGCCTCCGGCTACATCGCCCTGGTCGGCGCCCAGTTCGTCGGCCGCCTGATCGGCGACCGGCTCGTCGACCGGTTCGGCCAGCGAGGGGTGGCCCGCACCGGCGGGCTCGTCGCCGCGGCCGGCATGGGCCTGGCCCTGGCCGTGCCCACGGTGCCCGGCACGATCGCCGGGTTCGCCGCGGCCGGGTTCGGCGTGGCGACCCTCGTGCCCGCGGCGATGCACGAAGCCGACGAACTGCCCGGCCTCAAGCCCGGGTCGGGGCTCACGATCGTCTCCTGGCTCATGCGCCTGGGCTTCCTGCTCTCCCCGCCGGTCGTCGGGCTCGTCGCCGACGCGGCCGGCCTGCGCACGGGCCTGCTGGTGGTGCCGCTCGCCGGGGTGCTCGTCCTCCTGCTCGCCGGAGTGCTGCGACCCCGGCGGGACTGAACGACCGCGGCCGCGCCGGGCGGTCCGGGGTGTCACCCGGCCCCTGGCGTACGTTCGTACGCTCCTCGGGGTACGCTCGCGCGCATGCCGACGGACCACTTCGCGGGCGACCCGCGCAGCAACCTCGAGCGCATGCGCGCGGGCGACCTCTACATCGCCGACGACCCCGAGATCGCCCGGCGCCTGCAGCGGGCCGTCCGCCTGGCCGCCCGCTACCAGGCCGCCTACGCGGAGGACGCCGACGCCGCCCGGCCGCTCCTCGCCGAACTGCTCGGCTCGCTGGGGGACGAGGCGCACGTCCGGCCGCCGCTGTACGTCGACTACGGCAGCAACATCACGATCGGCGCGCGCACCTTCGTCAACTACCACCTCACCGCGCTGGACGTCGCGGCCATCACCATCGGCGAGGACTGCCAGATCGGCCCCAACGTCCAACTGCTCACCCCCACCCACCCCTTGGAGCCGCAGCCGCGCCGGGACAAGCTGGAGGCCGCCAGGCCGATCACCATCGGCGACAACGTCTGGCTCGGCGGCGGCGCCATCGTCCTGCCCGGTGTGACCATCGGCGACAACTCCGTCATCGGCGCGGGCGCCGTCGTCACCAAGGACGTGCCCGCCGACGTCGTCGCGGTCGGTCATCCGGCCCGCCCGGTGCGGAGCCTGTAGACCTGCTGCCATGGCCACCGGACACACCGACCCCCAGCGCCGTGCGCGCATCGTCGCCGCCACGCTCGACCTCATCGCCGAGGACGGCGTCGCGGGCGTCTCCCACCGCAAGATCGCCGCGCGGGCCGGGGTGCCTCTGGGGTCGATGACCTACCACTTCAGCGGTATCGACGAGCTGCTCGGCGAGGCGTTCCGCAGCTTCACCGACCACATCGTCGCGCTGTTCGACGCGCACCTCGCGCCCCCGGCCGACCGGGACGAGGCCAGAGCGGCCGTGGCCGACCTCATCCACGCGCTGTCCGAGGGCAGCCAGCGCGACCTCGTCCTCACCCAGGAGCTGTACACCCTCGCGGCGCGCCGGCCCGCCTACCGGGAACTCACCCGGGAATGGATGGCCCGCAGCCGTGCGCACCTGGAGAAGCACTTCGACCCCGGCACGGCACGTCAGCTGGACGCCCTCGTCGAGGGCCTGACCCTGCATCGGGCCCTGTCGCCCGCGCCCCACGACCGGGCCCTCACCCTGGAGGCCGTCACCCGCATCACGGCGACGGACCGTCCATGACCGTACGGATGAATAACCCTCGACCACCGCGTCTCCGGCGACAACCTGCGGCACGCCTACTGTCTCGCCCGGGTGTGCGCGCTGGCGTACGAGGACCGGGCCACCATCGAGCAGCAGGCGAACAAGTGGGGCTTCGGCCGTGTGCGCCACCACGAGACGCGGTGGACTGGCTGACCGACGGCACGGCACCGCCGCGGCGCGGCCCGGACGGGGTGTACACCTTCGGCCAGCCCCGCACCTGCGACCCCGCTCTCGCCGCCGCGTACGACAAGGGCTACGAGAACCGCATGTACCGCTTCGTCAACGACAACGACATCGTGCCGCAGCTCCCGCCGGAGCCCTTCCACACGCATGTGAGCGCCCTGCGGTGCATCGACTCCCGCGGCCGGATCCGCGAGTCCGTGCCGCTGGTCGGCGGGCTGGCCGACCGGGTGAGGGGGCTGACCGCGGACCTCTTCGCGCCGGCCAGTGACGGCGTGCGGGACCACTTCATCGACAGCCGGCTGAAGGTTCTGGAGAGGAACCTGGACTGAGGCGCCGCGCCCCCTGCGGGCGGCACGGGAACGGCCGGCCGCTGCCCTCCGTGGTGCGGCAGCGTCGTAATCCCGCCGAATTCGCGGACGTGGCGTACGGCCAGGTGAGCGACGGGGCGAGCGGCGCGAGAATGGTGGTGGCCTGGCGAGGTGCACGCGGCACATTCGGGCGAAACGATCCGCCAGGCAGGCTCCGCAGTTGCGACCGCTGTCTCCACCACCGGCACGTGCGCGCCGAAACGGAGGACCGACGCATGGCCACACCGCTCACCGCCGCCCGGCTCGTCGCCGCGTTGCGGGCCGAGGGCTGCGCCGTTCACGAGGTCAGTGGCTGGCGCACCAACAACCGCAACCACAAGGGCCCTTGGGGGCCCGTCCACGGCGTGATGATCCACCACACCGTCACCGGGCCCGGCACGGACGTCGTCGGGCTCATCTACCACGGCCACAGCGCCCTGCCCGGCCCGCTCGCCACCGGCTGCATCACCAAGGACGGCGTCGTCCACCTGACCGGCAACGGCCGCGCCAACCACGCCGGAGGCGGCGACGGCGACGTACTGAACGCCGTCATCGGCGAGTCGTACGGCGCCTACCCGCCCCCGACGCACGAGCACGACGGCTCGGGCGGCGCGGTCGACGGCAACGCCCGTTTCTACGGCTGGGAGTGCGAGAACAAGGGCGACGGCAGGGACCCCTGGCCGCCCGCGCAGTACCTCGCCATGGTCAAGGCCACCGCCGCGGTCTGCCGCGCGCACGGCTGGGGCCACAAGAGCGCGATCGGCCACCTGGAATGGAGCGACTGGAAGGTCGATCCGCGCGGATTCGACATGGCCGGCTTCCGCCGTGACGTGGCCGACGCCCTGGCCCTCCCGGCGGGCCTGTGGGAAGGAGAGGACCCCATGCCCCAGTACGTCAACCTCGGTGTCGCCGAGCGGTACCGACTCGCGCCCGGCGCCTGGGACTCGGTGGAGTTCGCCACGGAGTGGACCGACGAGACCGGCGACCACGCCACCGGCGGGAGCGTCTTCGCCCGGGGACCGGCCCGGTTCAGCGGGACCGTCAGTCTCCACCTCGACGGACTGCCGGCGGGTGCGGTCGTCCAGGCGCGCATGTCGGAGTACCAGGGCGACCAGCACCGCGCGGACCACCCGATCCACGAGATCGTGGGGACCGGCGGCGGCACCTTCGCCGTCCTGCCCGTGACGAAGCGCATCGCGTCGGGGCGCGGCATGCGCGTGCGGCTGCTGAACCAGGCCGCCGTCCCGGTCACCGTCGCGAGCGCCGTGCTGACGGTGCTGGTGTGGAAGGAGACCTGAGCAGTCGAAGTCACTCCGGGGCCGGAAGTCCGGGGCCCGGGCAGCGTACGTTCGCCGCGGGCACCGTTCCGTCCACCAGGTAGGCCGCCGCGGTGCCGTCCACGCAGGCGTTGCCGCGGCTCGCGAACACGCCGTGGGAGTAGTCGTCGTCGAGGGTGACCAGCGCTGAGCCGGGGAGCAGCCGCTGCATCGCGCGGGCTCCCTCGACCGTCGTCACGGCGTCGTGCGCGGACGCGACCAGGAGGACCGGCGGCGCCGCCGGGCTGCCGAGCGGGGTGCGGTGGCCGGGGCGGTGGTGCCAGTAGGCGCAGGTGCTCGCCTCCATGCCGGTCAGCACCGGTTGCGGGTCGGCCCGACGGGTGCGGCGGATGTCGGCGACGATCTCGCGGGGGCTCGGGCCCGGCCCGTCGGCGCACTTGACGACGCGGTTGGCCGCCTCGTACGTGCGGGATTCCGGGCCGTCGAAGGCGGCGGCCGGGCGCAGCGCGTCGACGCCGCCGTCGGCCAGGTAGCCGCGCAGCCCGCCGGCCAGCCCCGCCCACCGCTCGGTGCGGCCCAGGGCGCGGTACACCGCCCGGTCGAACTCCGCCGGGCCGAAACCGGCCACCGGCCGCGCGGCGAGCCCGCGGCGCACGCGCAGGTACGAGGCGCGCACCTCGGCCGGTGTCTCTCCCAGCCCGAAGTGCCCGGCGGCCCAGGCGAAGAAGGTGTCGCGCTGGCGCAGCAGCGCCCGGCTCTGCCGGACGTCGAAGTCGTACCAGTCCCACGGGCCGACGACGCTGTCCAGCACCATCCGGCCCACGCGGTGCGGGAACCGGGCGGTGTAGGCGGCGCCCAGGTAGGTGCCGTAGGAGACGCCGAGGAAGCTCGTCCTCGGTTCGCCGAGGGCCGCGCGTATCGCGTCCATGTCGTACGCCGTCTGCTCGGTGGACAGATACGGCAGCAGACGGCCCGCGTGCGCGGCGCAGTCGTCCGCCATGGCCCGCAGGGACCTCAGGTACGTCCGCTCCGCCGCGGGTCCCACCGGCACCGGGTCGCCGCCCGGGCTGTCGAAGAGGCCGCCCATCGGGCCGCAGGAGACGGGGGTGCTCCGTCCGGTACCGCGCGGGTCGAAGCCGATCACGTCGTACGCGCGCCGCACGCTCTCGGGGAGTTTCGCCCGCTTGGTGACCGCGTAGGGGAGTCCGGAGCCGCCCGGGCCGCCCGGGTTGACCAGCAGGATGCCGCGCCGTTCGGCGGGCGTGCCCGAGGCGCGGACCCGGGAGACCGCCACCTCGACGCGCGGCCCCCCGGGCTGCCGCCAGTCGAGCGGCACGGTGAGCCGCCCGCACTCCACGCGCTCCGGAGCGGCCGGCCGGGGGACGGAGTCCGGGCAGGCGGTGAAGCGCAGGGGCGAGTGTGGCTCCGCCGCCTGGACGGGGGCGGCCGGGAGCAGGGTGGTGGCGGCCGTGAGGGCGCACAGCAGTGCGGCGCGGCGTGCGGAACGGGTCAAGGGGGTCTCTCCAGAAGATCTTCGCCCAACCAGGTGACAATGAAAATGATTATCGATAACGTCTCCGGCGGCAACACCCGGCGCCCTCCCCCCGGAGGGTTCGCCGGGCTGCCCGCACGCCTCGAACTCATCGTGGAAAAGGGGGAGTTGTGGCTCATCTGTTGGTGGTCGAGAGCTGGGTAGGCTCCATGAGCAGACTGCTGCCGCGGGCGATCCGGGAGAACGGGCACACGTTCACCTTCCTCACCCGCGACCTGCACCACTACCTGCGCTCGGCACCGGAGGGGACCGCCCACCCGCTGCTCGGCGCCCGCAACGTCATCACCGCCGACACCAACGACATCGAGGCACTGCTGCCCGAGGTCGAGCGGCTGCACGAGGTGCTCGGCTTCGACGGGGTCGTCACGTCCTGCGACTACTACCTGCCCGCGGTGGCCCGGATCGCGGGCCGTCTCGGACTGCCCGGCCCCGGCCCGGAGGCGGTGGAGAACGCCTGCCGCAAGGACGCCACCCGCCGCGTCCTCGACGACGCCGGAGTCCCGGGCCCGCGCTTCGCCGTGCGCGAGGAGTGGGCGGACCTCGCGCGCGCGGCGCGGGAGATCGGCTACCCGCTCGTCGTCAAGCCCGTCGACCTGTGCGCCGGCATGTACGTGCGCCGGGTCGACGACGAGGCACAGCTCGCCGCCGCCTACCGGG
Source organism: Streptomyces sp. Go-475 (assembly GCF_003330845.1). Taxonomy (GTDB): domain Bacteria; phylum Actinomycetota; class Actinomycetes; order Streptomycetales; family Streptomycetaceae; genus Streptomyces. Next base: position 6,563,093 of record NZ_CP026121.1, read on the forward strand.
CCCTGGCCGACTTCCCGGTCAACGCCCGCGGACAGCGGCGCACACCCGCGGTGCTGCTCGAAGAGCTGCTGGACGGCCCCGAGGTGAGCGTCGAGACGGTGTCGTACGCGGGCGCCGTCCAGGTGGTGGGCGTGACCGACAAGAGCGTCGGCGGGGCGCCCGCCTTCGTCGAGACGGGCCACATGTTCCCGGCCGCCCTGGCACCCGCCGACGCCGAGGCCGCCGAACAGACCGCCCTGGCCGCGCTCAAGGCCCTCGGCCTGACCGACGGGGTCGTCGCCCACACGGAGATCAAGCTGACCTCCGCCGGGCCGCGCGTGGTCGAGGTCAACCCCCGGCCCGCCGGCAACCGCATCACCGAGCTCATACGCCACGTCACCGGCATCGACCTGGCCGCCGCCTTCGTCGACGTCGCCCTGGGCCGCGCACCCGACCTGCGGCACACCGACACCGGGCTGCGCAGCGCCGCCATCGGCTTCCTGGTGCCGGAGACCTCGGGCACCCTCGAAGCCCTGGACGGCAGCGGGCTGCGCGACCTGCCCGGGGTGCTGGAGGTCCAACTCGCCGAGCCCGGCCGGGCGGTGAAGGCGGCCGGCAGCAACAACGAGTACCTCGGGCACGTCATGGCCGGCGACGCCGACGGGCCCGGGGCCCGCGCACGCGTCGAAGCCCTGCTGGACGGGCTCCGCCCGGGGCTGGTGATCCGATGACCACCGCCCTCACCGGCACGCCCTACGACGACCTCGTGACGCGGGTGCGCGACGGGGCCCTCGGGCCCGACCCGGCCGCCCTGCGCGTCTCCGTCGCCTTCACCACCCGGCAGGCCGTCCGGCACGCCGGGCGCGGCACCGGCTACCGCAACGAGGTCCTCAGCCTGCGCCTCGCCGAAGCCGTCGGCTCCTGCGCGGTCGAGCCCGGGGCACTGCCGGACAGCGCCGTCGAGGACTGTGTCGGCGCGGACGTGGCCTCGCTGCTGGAGCACCCGCTGCCGCCGGTGCGCGTGGCGGCCCTCGACGCCTACCTGATGCACGTCCTGCCGCACACCCCGGACCAGGGGGCCGCGCCCGTGCCGCTGCCCGCCGGGTCGTCGCTGGAGAAGTCCCGGGCCCGGGCCGAGGCCGTCGTCGAGCTGCTCGACCTGCCGCCCGGCGGCACCGTGCTCGTGGTGGGGGTCGTCAACTCCCTGCTGGAAGCGCTGCGTTCGCGCGGCCTGCGCTACGTCCCCTGCGACCTCAAGGGCGGCGCGACCGAGTGGGGCGAGCCGGTGGCCACCGACGCGCTCGCCGCGGCCGACGGGTGCGAGGCGCTGCTCGTCTCCGGCATGACCCTGGGCAACGGCACCTTCGAACCGCTGCGGCGGCACGCCCAGGCACACGGCAAGCAGCTCGTGATGTTCGCCCAGACCGGCAGCGCCGTACTGCCCCGCCTCCTCGGCCAGGGGGTGAGCGCGGTGTGCGCGGAGCCCTACCCGTTCTTCTGGCTCGACGGCGGCCCCGGGGTCGTCCACCGCTACCGCGGCTCCTGTCCCGGAGGCGGCCGATGACCACCACCGCACTCCGGCCGCAGGCCCGCCGGGAACTGCTCTCCCTGCTCGGCCGCACCCCGCTGGCCCGCGTCACCGCCGACCTGCCCGGCCCCCACCCCGGCTTCTGGGCCAAGCTCGAAGGGCTCGCGGCGGGCGGCATGAAGGCACGGGCCGCCGTGTCGATGCTGCTCGGCGCCCGCGAGCGCGGCGAACTCCAACCCGGCGCCCCGGTCGTGGAGTCCACCTCCGGCACCCTCGGCATCGGACTCGCCTTCGCCGGACAGGCCCTCGGCCATCCGATCGTCCTGGTCGGCGACCGCGAACTGGAGCCGTCCATGCGGCAGTTGCTGCGCTCCCACGGCGTGCGGCTGGAGATCGCCGACCGCCCGGCCGAGCAGGGCGGCTGGCAGGCCGCCCGCCTCGCCCTGCTGCGCGACCTGCTCGCCGAACTGCCCGGCGCCTACTGGCCCGACCAGTACAACAACCCCGACAACACCGCCGGCTACGCCTCCCTGGCCGCCGAACTCGCCGTGCAGCTCGACCACCTCGACATCCTGGTGTGCAGCGTGGGCACCGGCGGCCACAGCGCCGGCATCATCGGCCCGCTGCGCCGCCACTGGCCCGCCCTGCGGCTCATCGGCGTCGACGCCACCGGCTCCACCATCTTCGGCCAGCCCGCCCGGCCCCGCCTGATGCGCGGCCTCGGCAGCAGCATCCACCCGCGCAACGTCGCCTACGACGCCTTCGACGAGGTGCACTGGGTCGGCCCCGCCGAGGCCGTCGACAGCTGCCGCCGCCTCGCCCGGGGCGCGTTCGTCAGCGGCGGCTGGAGCACCGGCGCCGCCGCCCGGGTCGCCGCCTGGGCCGCCCGCGTCCACCCCGGGGCGGTCGTCGCCACCGTCTTCCCCGACGGCCCGCACCGCTACCTCTCCACGGTCTACGACGACGACTTCACCACCGCCCACGGCCTGGACCCCGCCACCGCCGCCACCCGGCCCGTCGAGATCCCGCACCCCTACGCGGCGGAGGCCGCCGGCTGGGTCCGCTGCACCCGCGTCAGCGACCCCCTCGCCGCCCCCGCCCTCCGGAAAGAGAGCCCGTGAAGTCCAGCCTGCGCACCGTACGCCTCGCCCTCGCCGAGCCGCTGCGCATCTCCCGTTCCACCATGGCCGCACGCGACGCCGTGTGGCTGACCGTCGAGCACGACGGACTGCGCGGTCACGGCGAGGCCGTCACCAGCGTGTACTACGGACTCGGTACCGAGACGCTGGTCCGGCTCCTCACGGCCGTGGACCTGAGCCGTTTCGCCGACCCCGAGAGCGCCCTGGAGGCCCTGCGCGCGGGGGAGCTGCCCGGCGGCGACACCCCGCCCGCGGTCACCGCCGCCGTCGAGTCGGCGCTGCTCGACCTGGCCGGCAAGCGCGCGGGCCTGCCCGTGCACCGCCTCCTCGGCGCCGCCGCGCCGCCCGTCGCCGCGACCGCCCGCACCATCGGCATCACGGCCCCGGTCCACGCCGCGGCGCAGGCCCGCGGCCTCGCCGCGCGCGGCTTCGAGGTCATCAAGGTCAAGGCGGGCGCCCCCGACCCCGAGGACGACATCGAGCGCGTCCGCGTCATCCGCGACGCCGCCCCCAGAGCCCGGCTGCTCCTCGACCCCAACGGCGCCTGGACCCCGGCGCAGGCCGACGCCCTGCTGCCGCGCTTCGCCGACCTCGGCGTGGAGGCCGTCGAGCAGCCCCTCGCCCCCGGCGACCCGGAGGCCCTGGCCGCCCTCGCGCGGCGCGCACCGCTGCCCGTCATCGCCGACGAGGACGCTGTGAACCTGGAGGACGTCCGCCGCCTCGCCGGACGCGTCCACGGCGTCAACGTCAAACTCGCCAAATGCGGCGGGGTGCACGCCGCCCTGCGCATCGCCCAGTTGACCGAGGGCAGCGGCACCGCGCTGATGCTCGGCTGCCTCACCGCCAGCACCCTCGGACTGGCCCCGGCCGTCCACCTCGCCGACCGGGCCCGCTGGACCGACCTCGACGGGCACCTGCTGCTCGCCCACGACCCGTGGACCGGGATCGGCGGCACCGACGGCACCGTACGCACCAGCGGCCTTCCCGGACTGGGCGTCGAGGAGGTGGCGGCGCGTGAAGACGTGGCATGAGATGAAGCGCTTCCCGCTCGCCGTACGGCTGCTGCTGGTCAACCAGCTCGGCGTCAACACCGGCTTCTACCTGCTCATCCCCTACCTCGCCACCCACCTCACCGAGAACCTCGGCCTGTCGGCGGCCGTCGTCGGTGTCGTCCTCGGTGTGCGCAACCTCAGCCAGCAGGGCCTGTTCATCATCGGCGGCTCCGCCTCCGACCGGCTCGGCGCGCGCGGCGTCATCATCGCCGGCTGCGCCCTGCGCACCCTCGGCTTCGCGCTGTTCGCGCTCGGCGACGGGCTGGCCGTGCTGCTCGCCGCCTCCGTGCTCAGCGGCGTCGCCGGGGCCCTGTTCAACCCGGCCGTGCGGGCCTACCTCGCGCAGGAGGCGGGCGAGCGCAGGGCGGAGGCCTTCGCGCTGTTCAACGTCTTCGCCACGACCGGCGCACTCGTCGGGCCGCTGCTGGGCAGCGTGCTGCTCCTCGTCGACTTCCGCACGTCCGCGCTGACCGCGGCCGGCATCTTCGCGGTGCTCACCGTCGCGCAGGCCCTCGTCCTGCCCGCGCGCAGGGCCGAACCCAGCGGCGGCAGCGTCCTCGGGGACTGGCGGGAGGTGCTCGGCAACCGCGCGTTCCTGGCCTTCGCGCTCGCCATGGTCGGCATGTTCACCCTGGAGAACCAGCTGTACCTGCTGCTGCCGGCCGGGGCGAGGGAAGCCACCGGCTGGGACGGCGCGGCGGGCATCGTCTTCCTCGTCGGCACGGTGGCCAACCTGGCGCTCCAGCTGCGGATCACAAGGAGCCTCAAAACCCGGGGCAGCAGGGGCCGTTGGATCGCCGCCGGCCTCACGGTGATGGGACTGGGCTTCCTGCCGCCGGCCTTCCTGCCGGGCGTCGTACCCGTCCTGGCCGGCGCCCTGCTCCTCTACATCGGCGTCATGATCGCCCAGCCGTTCGTGATGGAACTGATCCCCGGCTTCGGCCGCCCCGAACTGACCGGCACCTACTTCGGGATCTTCTACGTCGTCTCCGGCGTCGCCGCGGCCCTCGGCAACACCGCCGTCGGCTGGGCCATGGACACCGGTGAGCAGGGCGCCGCCTGGCTGCCCTGGGTGTGCTGCGCCTGCTTCGGTCTCGCCTCCGCGCTCGGCGTGGCCTGGCTGCGCCGGCTCGGCGCCCTGCCCGCGAGCCCGGCCCCGGAGGTCCCCGCCCCGGCGGGGGAGAGGAGCAAGGCGTGACCGGAGGTGCCGAGAGCGGCAACCTGCTCACCGACAACCCGGCGCTGTACGAGGCCCGCTTCCCCGACGCCGAGCGGCTGGCCGCCCGGTGGACGGAGGACTGCCTGCGCCGCCACGGCGCCGGGCCGCGCGTGCTGGACATGGGCTGCGGCACCGGCCGCGACGCCGCCGGGCTGCACCGGGCCGGCCGCACGGTGACCGGCGCCGACCTCTCCGAGGCGATGCTCGCCCACGCCCGCACGCACCATCCCGGCCCCGCGTACGTCCGGGCCGACCTGCACGGCTTCGACCTCGGCACCTTCGACGCCGTCGTCTGCCTGGACAGCTCCCTGCTGTACTGCCACACCAACGACCAGCTCGACGGCTTCCTCACCTCCTGCCACAAGGCCCTCGCACCGGGCGGCCTGCTCGTCGCCGAGATGCGCAACGGCGCCTACTTCCTCGGCCGGACCGACCTGCTCGACCGGCCCGCGGTCAACGAGTTCACCTGGCAGGGCACGGCCTACCGGTCCACCACCACGCTCACGGTGGACCGCACGGCCCAGCTCCTGCGCCGCACCCGCGTCTGGACCACCGACGACGGAGCAGCGCCCGTCACCCAGCACTCCGCCTGGCGGCTGCTCTTCCCGCAGGAGCTGCGGCACCTCCTCGCCGCGCACGGATTCGAGGTGCTGGAACTCCACGACGGCCCCGGCCCCCGCACCGAACCCCCCTGGACCGAGGGCGAGATGCCCGGCCGGAAGACCGACGCGGACCGGCTGCACCTCGTCGCGCGCACGCTCACCCACTGACCCGAAGGACCAGACATGTACGACGAACGCTTCCCCGGCCTGCGCCGCCGCGGCTTCCTCGCCGCCACCACCGGCGCCGCCGCACTCACCCTCGTCGGCTGCGGCGGCGGCACGGACGACAAGGCCGGCACCGGCGGCGGCACACCGAAGCGCGGCGGACGCCTGCGCGCCGCCTTCGCCGGCGGCGGCGCCAGCGAGACCCTCGACCCGCACCTGGCCAACCTGTTCGCCGACGTCGCCCGCGCCAAGGCCCTCTACGACAAACTCGCCGACTACGGCGCCGACCTCTCCGCCCAGCCCCGCCTCGCCGAGAAGTGGCAGTCCAACAAGACCCTCGACCGCTGGCAGGTCACCCTGCGCGAGGCCACCTTCCACGACGGCAAGCCGGTCACCGCCCAGGACGTCCTGCACAGCTACCGCCGCATCGCCGACCCGAAGCAGGCGTTCCGCGCCAAGGCGTCCCTGGAACCCATCGACCTCGACGCCAGCCGCGCCACGAACGCCCGGACCGTCGAGTTCGTCCTCAAGCGCCCCACGGCCGAATTCCCCAACGTCCTGGCCGCGTTCGGCGCGTACATCATCCCCGAGCACGCCGGCGACTTCGACAAGAAGCCGATCGGCTCCGGCCCCTTCCGGTTCGTGTCCTTCACACCCGGCCGCTCCGCCGTCTTCCGCCGCAACGAGGACTACTGGGACGGCGCCCCGCACCTCGACGAGATCGAGTTCGTCGTCGCCAACGAGGAGTCCGCCCGCGTCAACGCCCTCCTCGCGGGCCAGGTCGAGTACGCCCACGAACTCAACCCCACCACCGCCCGCGCCCACGAGGGCCGGGGCCAGATCGAGATCGTGCGGCTGCGCAACAGCGCCATGCAGGCGTTCTGCATGAAGACCGACCGGCCGCCCTTCGACGACAAGCGCGTCCGGGAGGCGTTCTTCCTCATCGCCGACCGCGGGGAACTCGTCGCCGGCGCCCTGTCCGGCGCGGGCGAGGTCGGCAACGACCTCTTCGGCAAGGGCTACGAGTACTACGCCGCCGGACTGCCCCAGCGCGAGCAGGACCTCGACCGCGCCCGCGCCCTGCTCAAGCAGGCCGGTGCCGAGAAGCTCAAGGTCACCCTGGACACCTCGGCCGTCGCCGCCGGCTTCACCGAGGCCGCGAGCATCTTCCGCGACCAGGCCGCCAAGGCGGGCGTCACGATCGACGTGAAGACGGGCAGCAAGGACTCCTACTGGAGCGACATCCTCGACGGCGGCACCCTGTGCTGCTACCGCTCCGGCGCCATGCCCATCGAGGCCCACATCTCCCAGCGCCTCCTCACCGACTCCACCACCAACGCCACCCAGTGGCGGCACAAGGACTTCGACGCCCTCTACCAGCAGGCGCAGTCCACCCGCGACAAGACCGAACGGGCCGCCGTCTACGAGCGGATGCAGCGCCGCCTCTACACCGAGGGCGGCTTCCTGATCTGGGGCTTCGCCGACTGGATCCTCGGCACGTCCCGCAAGGTGAGGGGAGTGGAGACCAAGGCCCCGGCCAACACCCTCGACTGGGCGCGCTTCGACAAGGTATGGCTGGCGTGAGCAGCGCCCCAAAGGGGCGCGGGGAACCGCGTGACAAGCCACGACGGCGCCGCGGATACGTGAGAGCCCATCGCGGCACGTCGAGCGGCGCTCTCCGCTCCTTCATCGCCCGGCGCCTCCTCCTCGGCCTGGTCCAGACCATCGCCGTCGTCCTCCTGGTCTTCGCCCTCACCGAGGCCCTCCCGGGCGACGCCGCCGTCGCCCTGGCGGGCGACCAGCCCGACCCCGCCCGCATCGCCGCGATCCGCGAGGCCATGGACCTCGACCGGCCCGCGCACGAACGCCTGGCGGACTGGGCCGCAGGCCTGCTGCGGGGCGACCTCGGCACGTCCCTCACCTCCGGGCGCCCAGTGGCCCAGTACATCGCCGACGGCTTCGGCCCGAGCCTGCTGCTGGCCACGCTCACCCTCGCCCTGCTCGTCCCGCTCGGCTTCGGCCTCGGCGTGCTCGCCGCCCGGCACGAGGGGCGGCTGATCGACCGGCTGGTCAGCTCCGTGACGCTCGCCGTGTACGCCGTACCCGAGTTCGCCCTGGGCGTGCTGCTGGTGACGGTGTTCGCGCTGAAACTGGCCTGGCTGCCGCCCACGGCGGTGGGCTACGGCACCGACCTCGTCGGCCACCCGGCGGTGCTCGTCCTGCCCGTGCTGGTCCTGCTCTCCCGCCCCGTGTGCTCCCTGTCCCGCCTCGTCCGGGCCGGCATGGTCGACGCGCTCGCCTCGCCGTACGCGGCCCACGCCCGCCGCTACGGCGTCCCCGGCGCCCGCGTCCACTACGCCCACGCCCTGCCCAACGCCCTGGCCCCGGCCGCGCAGCAGCTCGCCCGCACCATCGACTGGCTGCTGTGCGGCGTCATCGTCGTGGAGGCGTTGTTCGTGATCCCCGGCCTCGGGACCGTCCTCCTCAACGCCGTCGCCGAACGGGACGTGCCGGTGGTGCAGGGGCTCGCCGTGGTGTTCGGCGTGCTGACCGTCGTCCTGAACCTGGCCGCGGACGTGGTGGCGTACCGGCTGACGCCCCGGGCGGGGGTGGCGGCATGACGGCCCCGCGCCGGCTGCTCCTCGGCACTGCGGTCGTCGCCGTGCCGCTGCTCCTCGCCCTCCTCGGGCCCCTGTTCGCCGGTGCACCCGGCCCGCGCGCCGCCTCCTTCACCCTCGGCGGCGGCCACTGGCTCGGCACCGACTTCGTGGGCCGGGACGTCTGGCGGCAGGTGCTGCACGGCGGCCGCACGGTCGTGCTGACCGCGCTCGCCGCGACGGCCCTCGCCTACCTCGTCGCCCTCCCGGTCGGACTCGTCAGCGCGGTCACCCACGCACGGCGGCTGGAGGAGCTGCTGATGCGGCCGCTGGACGTGCTGCTCGCCGTACCGTCGCTGCTGCTCGTGCTGCTGGTGGCGTCCGTGTTCTCGCCGGGGGCCGTGGGGCTCGCGCTGCTCGTCGCGCTGGTGAACGTGCCCGACGCCGCCCGGATCGTCCGGGCCGCGGCGGCCGAGGCGGCGGCCCGGCCCGCCGTGGAGGCACTGCGCATGCAGGGCGAGTCGTGGTGGCGCGTCGCCGTCGGCTACGTCGGCCGCTCGGCCCTGCGCACCCTGGCCGCCGACGCCGGCATCCGCCTGACCGGTGTGCTGTACCTGGTGTCGACGGCCGCGTTCCTCGGGGTGGGGGTCGCCCCGGACGCCGCCGACTGGGCGGTCATGGTCGACCGCAACCGCACGGGCCTCTTCGTCCAGCCCTGGGCCGTGGTCGTGCCCGCCCTGCTGATCGTCGCCCTGACGACGGGCACCAACCTGCTCTTCGACGCCGCCCTGGAGAAGAGCCCGAGAAGGAAGGGACGGCGGCCGTGAACGACGAGACGGACCCGACCACCCCGCCGGAGCCGGTCGCCGCGCTCCACGGCCTCCGCGTCGAGATCGACGGCCGGCCGATCGTCGACGGGGTGGACCTGCGCGTGCTCCCCGGCACGGTGACCGCCCTGGTCGGCGCCTCCGGCAGCGGCAAGACCACCACCGGCCTGGCGCTGCTGGGGGAGTACCCGCCCGGCGCCCGGGTCACGGGCGAGGTGCGCCGGCCCGCCGACGGCCGGGTGGGCTACGTGCCCCAGCACCCGGCAGCCGTCCTCAACCCGGCCCGCCGCGTCAGCGCCCTCCTCGACGACCTCGCCCGTCCCCGGGTACGCCACCTGCCCCGGTCCGAACGCCGCGCGGCGGCCCGGGAACTGGTCCTGCGGGCCCTGTCCGACGCCCGGCTCCCGGACGCCGAACCGCTGCTGCGCCGCTACCCGCACCAGCTCTCCGGCGGCCAGCAGCAACGCGTCGTCCTGGCCCAGGCCCTCCTCCTCGGCGCCCGGGTCGTCGTCGCCGACGAACCCACCACCGGCCAGGACCCGGTCACCAAGAGCGGCATCGTCGACCAGCTCGCGGCGCTCGCGGCCCGCGGCATCGCGGTCGTGCTGCTCAGCCACGACCTCGACGTGGTCCGGGACCTCGCCGACGAGGTCCTCGTCCTGCGCGCGGGACGGGTCGTCGAGTCGGGCCCCGTGGCACGGCTGTGGGAGGCACCCCGCCACGAGTGGACCCGCCGGCTGCTCGCCGAACAGCCCGCGGCGCCGCGGGAAGAGGCACCCGCCGACACCGGCCGACCCACCCTGGAGGTACAGCACCTGACCGCCGTGCACGACCGCCGGACCACGGTCCTGCGCGTCCCGCACCTGGCGCTCCACCCCGGCGAGTGCCTGGCCGTGGTCGGCCGCTCCGGCAGCGGCAAGACCACCCTCGGCCGCTGCCTCGCCGGCCTGCACCGCCACCACGACGGCGAGATCCTCCTCGACGGCACGCCCCTGCCGCGCAGCCTGCGCCACCGCGGCCGGGACCGACTGGCCGCCGTGCAGTACGTCTTCCAGGACGCCCGCGCCGCCTTCGACGAGCACCGGCCCGTCCTGCACCAGGTGGCCCGCACGGCGGTACGGCTGCGGGGCACCGAGGAGCGGGCGGCGACGGACGAGGCGTCGGCCACCCTCGCCCGGCTCGGCCTGCCGGAGGAACTGGCCCGGCGGCGCCCCGGCCAGCTCTCCGGCGGCGAACTCCAGCGCGCCGCCCTCGCCCGCGCCCTCCTCGCCCACCCCCGGGTCCTGGTCTGCGACGAGATCACCTCCGGCCTCGACACCGTCACCCGCCGCGGCATCCTCGACCTGCTCGCCGCCCTGGTCCGCGACCGCGGCGACCTCGCCCTGGTCCTCATCACCCACGACCCGGCCACGGCGGCCCTCGCCCACCGCATCGCCGTCCTGGACGGCGGCGAAATCGTCGAACAGGGCCCGGCCCGGCGGGTCCTGACCGAGCCGCGGCACCCCTTCACGCTCGCCCTCCGGGAGACGATCGACCGCCTCGGCACGTATACCCGGGCATGACCCGAAGCCGGTCCCGTCCCTTACGAGTTGAACCAGGGCGTCGCCCTGTGATTAGGGTGCGGGCGATGTTCTGCGCAGACGCCACCCCCTTACCCCAGGCCGGACGAGGCACAGCCGCTTCGAGGACCCCCGGGAGGGCCCGTGAGTGACACGGTGGCCACGGCCCGCCCGGCGGCCGGAGCGGCCCGGGCGCCGCGGACCGGGGAGCGGGACGCACCGGGCCGCCCGCCCCGGCAGCGGGACGCCTTCTTCGACAACGCCAAGTACCTGGCGATCGTGCTGGTGGCCGTCGGGCACGCCTGGGAGCCGCTGCGAGCGGGCAACAGGACCGTCACGGCCCTCTACATGCTCGTCTACGCCTTCCACATGCCGGCGTTCATCATCATCTCCGGCTACTTCTCGCGCACCTTCGACGGCAGCCCCGCACGGCTGAGACGCCTGGTCACCGGCGTCGTCGTCCCGTACGTGGTGTTCGAGACGGCGTACTCCCTGTTCACCCGGTGGACCAGCCAGGACCCCGACCGGCCGGTCAGCCTGCTGGACCCGCTGTACCTGACCTGGTTCCTGGCGGCGCTGTTCGTCTGGCGGCTGACGACGCCGGTGTGGCGGCTCGTGCGGTGGCCGCTGCCGGTCGCCCTCGGTATCGCGGCGCTGGCGACGCTCACGCCGTCCCTCGGCCCCGACCTCGACCTGCAGCGCACCCTGCAGTTCCTGCCGTACTTCGTGCTCGGCCTGCTGCTGCGGCCCGAGCACTTCCGGCTGGTGAGACAGCGCACCGCACGGATCCTCGCCGTGCCGGTGGCCCTCTGCGCGCTGGGCGTGGCGTACTGGGCCGTGCCGCGGATGGACTACGCCTGGTTCTTCCACGCGAACAGCGCCCGGGAGCTGGCCGCCCCCTCCTGGTACGGGCCCCTGATGACGCTGGCCGCCTTCGGCTGCTCGGCGGTCCTGGTGGCCTGCTTCCTCGCCTGGGTGCCGGGGCGCCGGACGTGGTTCACCGCCCTGGGCGCGGGCACGCTGTACGGCTATCTGCTGCACGGCTTCGTCGCCCAGGCCGCCAAGCACTGGGGCTGGTACGAGCCGGCCTGGGTCGGCCGGCCCGCCGGTGTGCTCCTCGTCACCGCCGTGGCCGCCGGGGTGATGACCGCGCTGTGCACGCCGTCCGTACGGCGGGTGTTCCGCTGCGTGACGGAACCGGCGATGCCGTGGGCCTTCGCGGAGGGAAGGCGGTGAGGCGGAGCGAGCGCCGGGGTCAGTGGGCCTCGGGCTCGCTCGGCGGCGCGACGTGCCCGTTCAGGGCCTGGGTCATCTGGTGCTGCGTCTCTTCGGCCACCACACGGGCCTCCTCCACGACGTCACCGCGTTCACGGATGAGGCTCTCGTAGATCGGCAGTTCTTCGTTCCGGGTCACGTCGGGTTTCACAGGGTTGGTCCTATCGCTTCACAGCAGGGGTCTGGGGGGCCCGTGTAAGTCTGCGCCATGCCCTGCCGTGGTGTTACCCGCCCCCGTGGTGTCCAGAATTCCGTCACGTGCTTCGCGAATTCCCCCTATTGCGACCGCGGGGAGGACGAACGGCCAACGCGAAGGGCCCCGGGGAATTCCCGGGGCCCTTCGGGACGACGTCTCAGAGGGAGGTCGTGTGAACGCCGGCGCTCCCGCTCGCCGCCGCGCCCGCCGGCGACAGAACCGCCTGGAGGTCGGCGCAGGCCTCGGCCGTCAGCGGCTCGACCAGGCCGGCGGACAGGCCGCCCACCAGGTTCGCGGAGGCGCCGACGCCCGCGTTGCCGCCGGAGACGAGCTCCAGGTCGGCGTCGGACAGCTCGGCGGTGTCGACCCGAGGGGTGAGGTTCATGGGGGTGTTTCCCTTCACGTGAATATCTCGCAAGAGCGGCGAGCGTGGGGGGTCGCCGGATTGCAGAACCGGGATTCCGCACCGGCGGCTCCGCCGTGCGCAAGATCAAAGCACTTACCCGGGAAGACGGCCAGCCGCGTTCCGGCCGCGCACGGTGCCTTTCCGGGAATGCCTTCACCTCTGTGACCACGAGGTCACGCGCCACCCCGATTTCTTCACACGGCCCGTCGTCCGGCCGCACGCCGGACTCTTGCGCTCCGTTTCAGGAAGCGGGCACTTCGGCGCCAACTCCCCGCACCGCGCGGGGAACGGAGCGGCGGATCTGTTCCGCCCACCGCCCGCCGACCCGCGCTGTGCAGATGTGCTGGATGTTGGATGCCGCCGCGCCGCCCCGCCCGGCCGCCCCGTGGGGATGCCCGGCCGGACCGTAGGGACCCGGCCGGGCCGTCCCGTAGGCGTGCCCTGCCCGGTCAGGTCGTCGCGGACGGCTGTAGCAGGCGCGCCAGCAGGTCGTCCAGGGTGACCAGGCCGGTGAGGCGGCCGGCGCTGTCGCGGACGACGGCCAGGGAGGACCGGCGTCGGCGCAGCACCTCGATGGCGTCGGCGACGGTGGTGTCCTCCGTCAGCGCGGGCACGGGCCGGGCCAGTTCCCGCGCGGTCCCGGCACGCCCCCGGGCCCGGGCGACCAGGGCGTCCCGGGCGTGGACCGAGCCGAGGACGACGCCGTTCTCCCGGACGAGCAGCCGGGTGCGGTCGTGCGCGGCGGCCGTCCGCAGCAGCGCCTCGATGTCCGAGCCGCCCTCCACCCAGGTGATCTCGCCGGCCGGGATCCGCAGCGCGGCCACCGGTGTCTCCGGCTCGGTCAGCGAGCGGGTCAGCAGCTCCGAGTCGGTCGCGCTGATCAGGCCCAGCCGCTCCGACTCCTCCACCAGGTGCGTCAGCTGCTCCCGGTTGTGCACCGAGGCCAGTTCGTCGCGCGGGGCCACCCGGCACAGCCGTACCAGCGCGTTGCTCACCGCGTTGAGCAGCCGGATCAGCGGCCGCACGGCCCGCACCACCGCCCGGAACGGCGGGGACAGCAGCATCGCCGAGCGCTCGGGGTGGGCGATGGCCCAGGACTTGGGGGCCATCTCGCCGACCACCATGTGCAGGAACACCACCACGACCATCGCCACGGCGAACGCGACGCCGTAGGACACGGCGGCGGGCAGGCCCAGCTTGTGCAGCAGCGGGTCGAGTTCGTGCGAGATGGCCGGCTTGGACACCGAGCCGAGGCCCAGCGTGCACACGGTGATGCCGAGCTGGGCGCCGGCCAGCATCAGCGACAGCTCGCGCATGCCGGCCAGGGCCGCGCCGGCGCCGCGCCGCCCCTCGGCCGCCGCCTTCTCCATGCGGTGCCGCTTGGCGGCGACGAGCGCGAACTCGGCCGCCACGAAGAAGCCGCTGCCGATGAGCAGCAGCACGGTCACGAAGACCGCCGTCGGGAAACTCACGCCATCTCCTCGGCTTCGGCGTCCGCGAGCACGGCGACGCGGACGCGGTCGGCCACGTGCCGGTCGAGCGTGCGCACGTCGATCACGGCCCGGCCGCCCTCGGGCAGGCCGACCGTGACCCGGTCGCCGACCGTCGGGAAGCGGCCGAGCCGGTCCACGACCAGTCCGGCCACGGTGTCGTAGTCGTCATCCTCCGGCAGCCGGACCCCGGTGGCCTCGGCCACCTCGTCCAGCCGGCGGCCGGCGTCCACCAGCCAGCCGTCGCCGTCCGCGACGGCGAGCACGGTGACCGTGTCGGACTCGTCCGCGATGTCGCCGACCAGCTCCTCGGCGATGTCCTCGTAGGTGACGATGCCGGCGACGCCGCCGTGCTCGTCGAGGACGACCGCGAACTCGTCGTCGTGCTCCCGCATTCGCGTCACCGCGTCGGGCAGCGCGAGCGTGTCCGGCAGGAGCAGCGGACGGCGGGCCACCTCGCCCGCTGTGGCGCCGGCGAGCCGCGCGGCGGGCAGCGCCGTCAGCTCGCGCACGCCCAGCACGCCCGCGATGTCGTCCGGGTGGTCGCCGAGGACGGGGTAGTTGGAGTGGCCGTGCCGGGCGATCAGGCCGATCGCCTCCTCGGCGTCCGCGTCCCTGCGGACGAAGACGGCGTCGGCGCGCGGCACCATCACCTCGTCGAGGGTGCGCTCGGAGAACTCCAGCGCGTGGTCCAGCAGCGCGGCGGTGTCCTCGGGCAGCGCGCCCTGCTCGTGGGACTCGCCGATCAGATGGCCCAGCTCCTCCAGCGTGGCGCCGTGGTGCAGCTCCTCGACCGGCTCGATCCCGACCCTGCGCAGCAGCTTGTTCGCCGCGCTGTCGAAAACGTGCACGACGGGGCCGACGACCTTCAGATACGCCAGCGTGGACGGGGCCAGGGCCTTCGCCAGCCGCTCGGGCACGGCGATGGCGAGGTTCTTCGGCGCCAGCTCGCCCAGCACCATCTGCACGACCGTGGCCAGCACGAAGGCCAGCACCACGGACACGCCGCTGACGGCCGCGTCGGGCAGGCCGATCCCGGACAGGGCGGGCCGCAGCAGCGCGGACACCGACGGCTCGGCGATGAAGCCGACGACCAGCCCGGTGACGGTGATGCCGAGCTGCGCGCCCGACAGCATGAACGACAGCCGCTCCAGCACCCTGAGGGCACGGGCGGCTCTGCGGTCCCCGGCCTCGGCCTCGCGCGCGAGGGTGAGCCGGTCCGCGGAGACGTAGGCGAACTCCTGGGCGACGAAGTAGCCGGTGCCAGCGGTCAGCACGAACACGGCGAGCAGGCCCAACAGGGCTTCGGCGGCACTCATCCGACACCACCCCGCCGTGTGCCGCGATCACTGGTGCCGTGGCGAGGTGGTCCGGGACTGTGCCCCGGGGGGTCCGTCGATCTGGCGGACAAGAAGTGGCTCCTTATGCGTGGGTGTGTCTCCGGGTCAACGCTCGGCGTCGCGCCCGTGTTCCCGGATTCTACGACGGTGTAGAGAACGCCGCCCGGCGCGTGGCGGCTCAGCGGCGCAGCCCCCGCACCAGCCCGGCGGCGGCACCCGCGGCGGCCACCCCGGCCCCGGCGAGCGCGAGGCCCCGGCCCAGCCGCCCGGGGGACGCGGGGCGGGCGTCCGGCGCGACGCCGTACGCGCTGCCCGGGGCGCCGGGGAGCGCGGCGGCCAGCAGTTCCGCGAGGTGCACGCCCTCGTGTCCGCCGCTGTCGAGCTCGTGGATCTGCGTACGGCAGCTGAAGCCGTCGGCGAGGACGACCGTCTCCGGGTCCTCGGCGCGCAGCCGCGGCAGCAGCACCTGTTCCGCGCACGCCTCGCTGACGTCGAGGTGGCCGCGTTGGAAGCCGAAGTCGCCGGCCAGCCCGCAGCAGCCCGACTCCAGCCGCTCCGCGTCGACCCCGGCCCGCCGCAGCAGCTCCCGGTCGGCGTCCCAGCCCAGTACGGCGTGCTGGTGGCAGTGCACCTGCGCCAGCGCCCGCGCGGACCGGTCGGGCACCCGCGGGGGCTCGTAGCCGGGGGAGTGCTCGGTGAGCAGTTCGGCGAGCGTCACCGTCTGCTCACGCAGCCGCCGTACGTCCCGGTCGCCCGGGAACAGCTCGGCCGCGTCGGAGCGGAACACGGCCGTGCAGCTCGGCTCCAGCGCGACCACGAGACCCCCCGGCCGGACGTGCCCGGCGAGCCTGCGCACGGTCCGGGTGAGGACGCGTTCGGCGGTGCCGAGCTGCCCGGTGGAGATCCAGGTCAGGCCGCAGCACAGCGGCTCGGCGGGCAGCTCGACCCGCCAGCCCGCGTGCTCCAGCAGGGCGACGGCGGCCCGGCCGATGTGCGGGTGGAAGTGGTTGGTGAAGGTGTCCGGCCACAGCAGGACCGTCCCGCGCCGCCCGTCGCCCGAGGGCTCGTGCTTCCGGAACCACTGCTGGAGCGTCTGCCCGGCGAACAGGGGCACTTCCCGGTCCGCCACGCCCGCGACGGCGACCGCCGCCTTCGACAGGGGCGGGGTGTGGGTGAGCGCGTTGACGGCGGGGCCGAGCCGGGTGCGCCCGACCGCCTGGGCGAGGGCGGGCAGCCAGCCCATCGACAGGTCGGAGCGGGGACGGCGCCAGGGCCGGCCCGCGTAGTGGTGGGACAGGAACTCCGCCTTGTAGGTGGCCATGTCGACATCGGCCGGGCAGTCCTTCTTGCAGCCCTTGCACGCGAGGCACAGGTCGAGGGCGTCCTTGACCTCCTCGGAGCGCCAGCCGTCGCGGATCGCGCTGTCGCCGTGCCCGTCGAGCATCTCGAACAGCAGCCGGGCGCGTCCGCGCGTGGAGTGCTCCTCCTCCCGTGTCACCTGGTACGAGGGGCACATCACCGAGCCGCCCTCGTGGGTGAGCTGCCGGCACTTGCCGACACCGACGCAGCGGTTCGCCGCCTCGGCGAAGGAGCCGCCGTCGTACGGGAAGCGGAAGTGCGTGTCGCGCCCGTCCCGCCGCGGCGCCCAGTCGCCGCCCAGGCGCAGGTTCTCGTCCAGCCCGTACGGCGCCACGACCTTCCCGGGGTTCATCCGGTTCAGCGGGTCGAAGACGGCCTTCAGCCGTCCGAACGCCGTCACCAGTTCCTCGCCGAACATCCGGGGCAGCAGTTCGCCCCGGCTCTGCCCGTCGCCGTGCTCCCCGGAGAACGAGCCGCCGAACTCGGCGACCAGATCGGCCGCCCGCTCCATGAACCGCCGGTAGGCGGCCACCCCGTCGGCGGTGTACAGGTCGAAGGGGATCCGGGTGTGCACGCAGCCCTGCCCGAAGTGGCCGTACAGGCTGGGCCCGGTGTCGCTGAGGTAGCCGAACTCCTCGTACAGCCCGCGCAGCCGGCGCAGGTACTCACCGAGCCGCTCCGGGGGCACGGCCGAGTCCTCCCAGCCCTCGAAGGTGTCGGGGCGGTGCGGCACGTGCGCGGTGGCGCCGAGGCCGGACTCCCTCACCTGCCACAGCTCCCGCTCGTGGACGGGGTCGTCGAGGAACGCCACCTCGGGGGCGTGCTCGGTCTCGTGCAGCGCGTCCAGCATCCGGTGGGCCCGCTCGTCCGCCTCCTCGACGGTGTCGGCGCCGAACTGCACCATCAGGAAGGCCCGCCCGTCGGGGAGTTCGCCGAGGGCCTCGGGGTTGAGGTGCTTGAGCCGCTGGTCGTGGATCAGCCGGTCGTCGACGCCCTCCAGGGCGATCGGCTCGTGCGGCAGGATGTCCGGCACGGCCTCGGCGGCCCGGTCGATCCGCGGGAACCCCAGCACCACGAGGGTGCGTTCCCGCACGACCGGCACGAGTTCCAGCTCGGCCCGCAGCACGGTGACGAGCGTCGACTCGCTGCCCACCAGCAGCCCGGCCACGTCGAAGTGGTGTTCCGGCAGCAGGGAGTCGAGGTTGTAGCCGGAGACCCGGCGCGGGATGCGGGGGAAGCGCCGGCGGATCTCGTCGCCGTAGGTGTCCCGCAGTTCCCGCAACTGCCGGTACACGGCCGCCCGCAGGTCCCCCTGCCGCTCGATCCGGGCGTACTCCTCGTCGCTGGTCTCGCCGCACCAGAAGCGGGTGCCGTCGTAGAGCAGCACCTCCAGGCGGGCGATGTTGTCGACGACCTTGCCGTGCGCCTGGGCGGTGGCGCCGCAGGAGTTGTTGCCGATCATGCCGCCGATCGTGCAGTTGGGGTGGGTGGCGGGCTCGGGGCCGTAGCGCAGCCCGGTCGGCGCGAGCTGCCGGTTGAGTTCGTCCAGGACGATGCCGGGCTGCACGACGCAGGTGCGGCGTTCGGTGTCGACGGACTCCAGCCGGTGGCAGTACTTCGACCAGTCGATCACCACGGCCGTGTTGGCGCACTGCCCGGCCAGGCTCGTCCCGCCGCCGCGGGACAGCACCGGCGCCCCGTGCTCCCGCGCCACGGCCACCGCCTCGGCCGCGGCCTCGGGCGTACGCGGCAGCACCACGCCGATCGGCGTCTGGCGGAAGTTGGAGGCGTCCGTCGCGTACGCGGCCCGGCTCCCGGCGTCGAACCGCACCTCGCCGTCGACCCGTTCGCGCAGCGCCTGCGCGAGTGCCCCGGGGTCGGCGGGCGGTCCGCCCAGCGGGTGACGTACGACGGGGTCGGGCAGGTCGGACGCGACCATGGAGGCCTCCTGCTGTGGGGGGACGAGCAGGCGCCGGGTACCCCCGGCGGCGTTCCGGCGAACCCGGCCTCAGTCCTTGCGGGACTCCTCCGCCAGGTCCGGTACCAGTCCGAACAGGGCCGCGCGCTGGTCCGGCCCCATGAAGCAGGGAAGGGCCTGCGTGACCGTCTCGGCGAGCGGGCCGGAGGCCTCGGTGAGCAGGCGGCGGGCCTTGTCCGTGAGGGCGACCTCCACGCCGCGCTTGTCCCCGCACACCGACCGGCGGGTGACGAGGCCGGCGTGCTGGAGGCAGGCGATCTGGTAGGTGAGGCGGGTCTTCGGGCGGCCCAGCAGCTCCGCGACGCGCGTCATGCGCAGACCGCCCTCGGGCTGCTCCGCGAGCAGGCACAGGACCAGGAACTCGTCGTGCGAGACGTCCAGCGTCTCCTTCACGACCGCGCGCAGCCGCTGCTCCACGGCCCCGGTCGCGGCGAGCAGCAGCATCCAGGCGCGCAGCTCGGCGGGCAGCAGCCCGCCGCCTCCCGAGGGGCATTCGGGCTGGTCGGCTGGGTGTTCCGGAGAGGCGGCCATGTGCTCAAGCGTACCCGTTGTCCAAATTTGAAGAAGGGGGTTGTCCAATTTTGGACGAGCGGCTAGCGTGCGGTCATCCGAAACAGTCATCCAAATTTGGACGACAGATGAGTGGGAGAAGACCATGACCGTCGCCGTGGAAACCGGACTGTGGCAGCTCGACGCGACCGCCTCGACCGTCGGCGTCCAGCACAGGACCATGTGGGGCCTCGTCAACGTCAAAGGCACCTTCGGCGCGCTCGGCGGCACCGGCGAGGTCCGGCCCGACGGGTCCGCCGTCGGCACCCTGACCTTCGAGGTCGCCTCCCTCGACACCGGCAACGCCAAGCGCGACACCCACCTGAGGGGCGCCGACTTCTTCGACGCCGACCACCACCCCCGGATCACCTTCGCGGCCCGCAGCGCCGAGCTCCGCGACGGCGACCAGGTGCACGTCGTCGGCCAGCTGACCGTGCGCGGCATCAGCAGGCCGCTGTCCCTGACCGCCCGCCTGACGGACTCGGACGCCACCGGCCTCACCCTGGACACCGAGTTCAGCGTGGACCGGGATCAGTTCGGCATGGGCTGGAACCAGCTGGGCATGATCCGCGGCCGGACCACGGTCACCGCCACCCTCCGCTTCACCCGGGCCACGGCCTGACCCCCTCAGCCCGGCCGGCGCACCTCCCCCTGCACATCCGCGCTCGACAGCGTCTGCGGCGAGGCCGTGAACGCCCGCAGGCGGATCCGGGCATGCGGCCCGGGCAGCCGGAACCGTCCCGAGGGCGGCCGGAGTTCGTACCGGGCGGTGCTGTGCGCGGGCAGGGTGCGCGGACCCCGGACGATCCGCCAGTACGGGTCCATGCCCTGGCCCAGGGTCAGGGTGAAGTGCGGGGCGAGGGCCGTGCCGGCCGTGTTGGTCACCTGGAGGGTGAGCCGGGAGACCGTCCCCGGGGTGGGGTGCCGGGCCGCCGTGACCTGCATGCGCAGGGGCGGTGTGCCCGTCGCCGCCACCACCGCGCAGGTCAGGGCGGGCGCCAGCAGCAGCGCCGCCGCGGCGAAACGGGCCGGACGGCGCCGCTGCCCCGACAGCGGACGCGGGCGCGGCTGCCACGCCCGGGCGAACGCCGACGCCGGAGCGGTCACCGCCGCCGCCAGCCACAGCGGCGTCATCATCAGGTAGTAGCCGTCCTGCGACCGGGTCGCCAGGTAGAAGGCGCACCAGGGCAGGACCGTCGCGGCCGGGCCCAGCCGCCGTACGAACAGCACGAACAGCGCGAGCAGACCGGCGAACAGCAGCAGGCTCGCGCGGGAGTACCAGTCGAGCCGGTCGCTGCCGTTCGTCAGGTACAGCGAGACGTCGACCACGCCCTGGCCGTGCAGCACCGCGCCCTGCGTCAGCGGCAGGGCGATCCCCCTCAGCCAGGTGCCCGGCTCGCTCACGAGGAAGTACGCGTTGATCAGCAGCCACACCGTCGCCGCGGCACCGGCGAACCGCAGCACCACCAGCGCCGCCGCCCGCCCGCCCAGTTCACCGCGCCGCACGGCGTAGATCCCGGCCAGCAGGAACGGCGCCAGGAACCAGGCGCAGCTGCTGCGCCGCGCACGCCGCCCCCAGGCACGCGGCCCGGGCCAGACCCGCCGCCCCGAGCCCGCCTCCCTCACCCGTCCGCGGCCAGCGCACCACCACCGGCACCAGCAGGGCCAGCGCCACGATCGCCGGGTAGCCGAGCCGCCCGTACGACGGCAGCATCCCGAAGCCCAGGCACACCATGGTCGCCGCCGACCGCCACGGCGCCGGCAGCATCCGCCACAGCACGACCGTCCCGGTGATCAGCGCGCCCGTGCTCACCGCCGTCGCCGGAGTCCCTCCGTGACCCAGCCACAGCAGTGGCGCGGCCAGCAGCGGCGCCAGCGGCGGATAGCCGTAGGTGAGGTCGTAGCCGCCGGTCACCGTCGGGGTCAGGGCCACGCCGTGGCCGAAGAGCCAGGGCCAGGGCTGCCCGTACACCGGGCGTCCCGCGGCCAGTTCGCGTGCCGCCTGGGTGGTCAGCAGGGCCTCGTCGGAGCCGTTGTGCAGCATCACCCACGCGCACAGGACGAGCGTCACGCCCGTCACCAGCACGCACAGGTCCACCCGGGCCAGCGACCGGGCCCGGCGGACGACCAGGGCCAGCACCCCGCACGCCAGGATCGACGCGTAGCACACCGAGATCACCGCGGCCACGGCCGGCCGGTGACTGGCCGCCGACGTCCACACCGAGCGCGTACCGATCAGCAGACTGATGTCGGCGAGCAGGGTCAGGACACGGTGCCACTGGGCCGGGGGAGGCGGCGCCGCGGACACCGCCGACTGCGTGCGCGGGCCGGGCACCACCAGTGTCGTTTCTGCCGAGTACACGCCGCAGGACGCTAATCGCCGCCGGTGAGCGGGGCCCGGACGGAGGTGAAGAGTCCGGTGTGAGGCCAGTAAAGGACCCGGTGGCCTCGGTGGCCCGGGCGGCCCCGGTGGTCAGTACACGTCCCGCAGGTACCGCTTGTCCGCCGCGAGTTGCTTCACGTACGCGGCGGCCTCCGCCTCGCTCATCCCGCCGTGCGCCACCGCGATGTCCCGCAGCGCCCGGTCCACGTCCTTGGCCATGCGGGAGGCGTCACCGCAGACGTAGAAGCGGGCCCCGTCGCGCAGCCAGTGCCACAGTTCCGGCCCGTGCTCGCGCATCCGGTCCTGCACGTACACCTTGTTGCGCTGGTCGCGGGAGAAGGCGGTGTCCAGCCGGGTCAGGACGCCCTCGTCGAGCAGGGCGGTCAGCTCGTCCTCGTAGTAGAAGTCCGTCGCGCGGTGCTGTTCGCCGAAGAACAGCCAGTTGGGGGCCCGGTGCCCGAGCGCCCGCCGCTCCTGGAGGAAGCCGACGAAGGGCGCGACGCCGGTGCCGGGCCCGACCATGACCATCGGCGTGGAGGCGTCGCCCGGGGGCCGGAAGTGCGGCGAGCGCTGCACGAACACCGGCACCTCCGTGTCCGGCTCGGCGTCGGCGAGGAACGGCGAGCAGACCCCGCCGCGCATCCGCCCGCGCAGGTTCTCGTACCGCACCACGGACACCGTCAGGGACACCAGCCGCGGGTCCACCAGCGGGCTGGACGAGATGGAGTACAGCCGCGGCTGGAGCTTCCTGAGCACCCCGGCCCACTCCGCCGCGCCCGCCCGCACCGCGTACTCGGCGACCACGTCCACGGCCTGCCGCCCCCAGCTCCACTGCGCCAGGCCGTCCTTGTTGTCGGGCCGCAGCAGCCTGCGCAGCTCATGGTCGTCCCGGGCGCGCTCGGCGACGAAGCGGAGCAGGTCGGGGGTGATCCGCGTGATGTCCAGGTGCCGGTGCAGGGCCTCGCCGAACGGGACGTCGCCGACTCCGTCCACCGGCACGGCCGTCGAGGCGTCCAGGCCCGTCACCGCGAGCCACTCCTCCACCAGCGCGGGCGCGTTGACCGGCCGCACGCCGAGCGCGTCCCCGGCCTCGTACGTCAGGTCCGTGCCGCTCGTGTCGAGGGTGAACCGCCGCACCTCCTTGCCCGCGCCCGGCTTGCTGAGCAGCCGGTTGCCGACGAGCCGGGCCGTGCCGACCGGGGGTTTGGCCCGGCCCGCCGGCTCCGGCTTCCGGGTGGCGGTGCCGCCCAGCGCCGACAGCACCTGGTCGAGCCACTGCTTGGCGGAGGGCTCGTAGTCCGGCTCGCAGTCCGTGCGCGGGGCCAGCCGCACCCCGCCCAGCTCGTCGAGCCGCGCGTCCAGCCGCCGCCCGTGCCCGCAGAAGTCGTCGTACGAGGAGTCGCCGAAGGCGAGCACCGCGTACCGCACCCCGTCCAGCCGCGGGGCCCGGTCGCCGGAGAGCGCGTCCCAGAAGCCCGAGCCGTTGTCGGGCGCGTCGCCGTCGCCGAAGGTGCTGGTGATGAAGATCAGGTCCGCCGTGCGGGGGAGCTTCCCGACATCGGCCTCGTCCATGCCGATCAGGGTCGTACGGTGCCCGGTCGCGGCCAGCCGCTCGGCGGTGGCGGCGGCGAACTCCTCGGCGGTGCCCGTCTGCGAGGCCCACAGCACGACGACCTCACGGCCGGCGGCCTCCTTCGCGGGGGCGGCGGGCGGCGCCGAGCGCGAGTACATGCCGGCGAGGACGCCGTTCACCCACAGGGCGTGCTCGGGCGAGAAGGGCGCGTCCGGCGGGAGCACCGGAACGCCCGGCGCGCCCGAGCCGAGCCCGGCGAGGAAACCGGTGAGGTACTGGCGCTCCTGGGCGGACAGCACCGGGGGAGGGGACGGTTCGAGACCGAAGGGGTCGGGGCCACCGGGCGTGACGGCCGTCGGCGTCAGCGCCTCCACCGTGTCCTCGCGCACGGCCTCCGCCGGGTCGTCGCGCACGGGCGTCGCCACCTTCGCCAGCGACACGGCGCACACCTTGAACTCCGGCTGGAACGACAGCGGATCCACCGCGTCACTGGTCACCGCGTTGATGCTCAGGTACTCGCCGAACAGGTCGTTCCAGTGGAACGGCGCGAAGCAGCACCCCGGCCGCACCCGGTCCGTCACCACCGCCGGCAGCACGGCCCGCCCGCGCCGCGAGGCGACCTCGACGAGATCGCCCCCGTCGACACCGAGCCCCGAGGCGTCCTCGGGATGCAGCTCCACGAACGGCCCGGAGTTCAGCTTGTTGAGCTTGGCGACCCTCCCGGTCTTCGTCAGCGTGTGCCACTGGTGCTGCACCCGGCCGGTGTTCAGCACGAACGGATAGTCGTCGTCCGGCAGCTCGGCGGCGGGCAGGTGCGGGCGCGCGAAGAAGGCCGCCCGCCCGGAGGCCGTCGGGAAGCGCAGCCCGTCCTCGCCGACGTACCGGATCGGGTTGCGCGCGGGCCCGTCCGTCCGCGCGGCCGGCCACTGCACGGGCGTCTCGCGCAGCCGCTCGTAGGACACCCCGCTCAGGTCCCACCCGGTCTTCGGGTTCCGGAACCGGCGGATCTCCTCGAAGACCTGCTCGGCACTGTCGTACGAGAAGCCCTTCTCGTACCCCATCGCGCACGCGATCTCCGCGATGATCCGCCAGTCGGCCATCGCCTCCCCGGGCGGGTCCGCGGCCGGGGAGGTCAGCGTGAGGTTGCGCTCGCTGTTGACGAAGACGCCCTCCGCCTCGGTCCACATCGCGCCCGGCAGGACGACATCGGCGTACGCGTTCGTCTCGGTGTCCGCGAACACGTCCTGCGTGACCACGAACTCGGCGGCCTCCAGCCCCTCGATGACCGTACGGCGGTTGGCGACCGAGGCGACCGGGTTGGTGCAGATGATCCAGCAGGCCTTGATCTCGCCGTCGGCCATCTTCCGGAACATCTCCACGGTGCCCTGGCCGACACCGTCGGCCCGCAGCGTCCCGGGCGGCAGCCCCCACACCTCCTCGGTGAACGCCCGCTCCTCGGCCACGAGCACCGACCGCTGCCCCGGCAGACCCGGCCCCATGTAGCCCATCTCGCGCCCGCCCATGGCGTTGGGCTGGCCGGTGAGGGAGAACGGCCCGGCGCCCGGACGGCAGATCGCCCCCGTCGCCAGATGCAGGTTGACCAGGGCGTTCGTGTTCCAGGTGCCGTGCGTGGACTGGTTGAGCCCCATGGTCCAGCAGCTCATCCACCGCCGGCCGGCCGCACCGATCAGCCGGGCCGCCTCGCGCAGGTCGTCCTCGGCGAGCCCGGTGATCTCGGCGACCGCCGCCGGGGTGTAGTCGGCGAGGAAGCCGGGCAGGGCCTCCCAGCCCTCGGTGTGTGCGGCGACGAACTCCTCGTCGGTGTGCCCGTCCGCGTGCAGCAGGTGCAGCAGGCCGTTCAGCAGCGCGAGGTCGGTGCCCGGCCTGACCTGAAGGAACAGGTCGGCCTTGGCGGCAGTGGCCGTCCGCCGCGGATCGACGACGATCAGCTTGGCGCCCGCCTTGACGCGCTCCATCATCCGCAGGAAGAGGATCGGATGGCAGTCGGCCATGTTCGACCCGATGACGAGGAAGAGATCCGCCCGGTCGAAGTCCTCGTACGAGCCGGGCGGACCGTCCGCCCCCAGCGACAGCTTGTAGCCGGTGCCCGCGCTCGCCATGCACAGCCGCGAGTTCGACTCGATCTGGTTCGTCCGCACGAACCCCTTGGCCAACTTGTTCGCGAGGTACTGCGCCTCCAGGCTCATCTGCCCGGACACGTAGAAGGCGACCGCGTCCGGCCCGTGCTCGTCGACGATCGACCGCAGCCGCGCGGCCGTCTCGGCGATCGCGTCGGCCACCGGCGCCGGGACCGCCTCCTCGCCCCGGTCGTCCCGCACCAGCGCGGAGGTCAGCCGCCCCGGCGCGGCGAGCATGTGGGCCGTGGTCGCGCCCTTGGTGCACAGCCGGCCCGCGTTCGCCGGGTGCGCCTTGTCGCCGGACGCCTTCAGCACCGTGCGCCGCCCGTCCGGTCCCGTCCCGACGTCGAGCACGAGGCCGCAGCCCACACCGCAGTACGAGCAGACGGTGCGCACCTGCCGCGTCTCCTGCCGGGTTCCGTGGGTCGTGGTCATGCCTTCGACGGTACGGACCGCCCGTTACACCGTTGTCACTTCGCCGGATCTTGAGGGGTTACGCCCGTCACACAGCAACGTTCCGGCCGTTGTGAGGTGCATCGAGGTCGCGGAGCGTGTCGCTGTTGGGCCGAACGGGTGACTCTGCGCAAGAATTGGCCGATGCAGACAGCCAGTGCGAGCCAGGACGGAGCATGCCGGTGAACAGCCACGATGTCACCGACGAACAGTGGGAGGGGCTCGCCCAGGTCGTGCCGCTGCGGGGCCGGGACGCCTGGCCGTCCTCCGTCGACCACCGTTCCATACCCGAGGCCGAGACGGAGGCGCGGCGCCGCTTCGTCGTCCTGCGCGTGAACGTCTTCGCCGACGCGCGCGACGTCGCCGAGACCCTGATGGCGGGCGTCCCGGTCCTGCTCGACCTGACCGGCGCGGAGACGGAGGTCGCCAAGCGGGTCCTCGACTTCAGCACGGGCGTGGTCTTCGGCCTGGCGAGCGGCATGCACCGAGTGGACCGCAACGTGTTCCTGCTGACCCCGGCCGGGACCGAGGTGACGGGGCTGATGGAGGGGGTCGGGGTGCCCGGGGTCTGAGACGGGCGCCGACGTCAGGCAACCGAGCCGGAGCGGTCGCTCGATCGTAGGAACGCGGTGGAGACGGAACGGTTCGTCCCGTTTGCGGGTCCTACCGTCCGGACATGACCGAGCCCTCCGCTCCCGCCGCCCTCGCGCACCCCGACCGCCCCCGCGTCACGGAACTGCGCCTGGCCGCCTTCGCCGGCCTCCGCCGCGCCGTGCTCCCCCTGGGGCGGCTCACCCTCCTCGCCGGTCCCAGCGGCTCCGGCAAGACCAGCGCACTGCGGGCGTACGAGGCCCTCGCCCGGCTCGGGGGCGGCGCCGGGCTCGGCGAGGCGTTCCCCGACCCCGTCGCCTGCGTGCCGGAGCGGGCCCGGCCCGACGCGCAGCGCCGCCGCGGCTTCCGCATCGGCTGCACGGCGGACGGACCCGCCGGGCCGGTCCGGCTCGACGTGGCCGTGCAGGCCGAGCCCGAACTGCGCGTGGTGGGCGAGCGGTTGACGACCGGGGGAGTGGTCCTCCTGGAGACCGCCCTGCGCGACCCGGGGAAGCGCGCCGTGCAGGCCGCCTGGCACACGGCCGGACCCACCCCGGTGACCCGCGGCCCGCTGCCCGACGACCGGCTCGGCACCCCCTTGCTGCCGTTGCGCGTGGCCGGCCGGACGCCCGGGCAGCGCAGGGTGCTGGCCGCCGCCGAGCAGATGGTCGTCGCCCTGCGCTCCGTCTTCGCCTGCGACCCCGAACCCGACCGGATGCGCGGCCCCGTACCGGCGGGCCCCGGCCGCCTGCTCGGCGACTGCGGCAACCTCGCCGAGGTGCTGTGGCGCATCCGCGCCGAGTGCGGCCGACGGCACACGCTCTTCGTGACGGCGGTACGGGCGGGCTGCGCCGGGCCGGTGGCGGACGTGCTCGCCGGGGCGGACGGCATCGGTGCCGTCCGGGCGGCGCTCGACCGCGGTGACGGTGTGCGGACGGACCTGGGGCGGCTGGGTGACGGTGAACTCCGCTATCTCGCGCTGGCCCTGGTCCTGCTCACCGGACCCGGTGTCCTGGAGGTCGACCCGGCGGGCGAGGTGCCCGCCGCGCTCCAGACGCTCACCGTCCTCGCCGACGGCTTCGACCGCGCACTGGACCCGCGGCAGCGGCGGGAACTGCTGGGCCTCGCGGCCCGGATGTGCGAGCGGGGGCACATCCGGCTCGTCGGCGCGGTGAGCGACGCCTCCTGGGCCGCCGGGGCCGAGGGAGTCACGGTGGTACACCTGAACCGTGACTGATCCCCTGGACGTGGCGAAACTGCAACGCCGGCTGGCCGACTTCGCCGCCGCGCGGAACTGGCAGCAGTACCACACCCCCAAGAACCTGGTCGCCGCCCTCAGTGTGGAGGCGTCCGAACTCGTCGAGATCTTCCAGTGGTTGACGCCCGAGGAGTCGGCCCGGGTCATGTCCGACCCGGACACCGCGCACCGCGTCACCGACGAGGTCGCCGACGTGCTCGCGTACCTCCTGCAACTGTGCGAGGTGCTCGGCATCGACCCGCTGGCCGCGCTGGACGCGAAGATCGACCGGAACGAGCGGAGATTCCCGGCTCCCTAGCCCGGCGTCCGGCCGTCGGGAGCCGCAAAGTCCACTTGTACGCTGCGTAACCAAAACGCGGCCCGAATCCGAATTGTTGTCCGCTAATTTCCGTCTTCCTCTGGCTTTTCGTCTCACAGTCCTTCACTCTGGGTAGTGAACAAGGGAGTTCGGGCAGGCGGACGCGCGGGGCGCGTCGGACAAGACGGGGGCAGCGCATGGACGCGGTGCGGCTCATCGTGACGAGCAGGCGGTCCCTGGCCGCGGGCGGCGAGGTGCGGGAGGTCATGGCCGAGGTGTGGCAGGCACAGGCCCTCGCGCAGGCGATAGGAAGTCGCCTCGCGGTCGCCGGCCCGCCCGAACTGCGCGGCGAGGCGCTGGGGTTGACGGAGCTGGCGGGCCGGGGCTGCGGTGTCCTCGACCCGCCCGAACTGGCCCCCGGTGAGCTGCGGGCGGGCCAGCTCACGGAGTTGGGCGACGCCCGCCACACGCTGATGTACCTCGGCGGACTCCTCGGCGAGGTCGGCATCGCCCTCGTCGGCCTGGCCTGCGCCGCGGCCGACGAGGGCACGTACTGGCAGTGCATGGAGGCCATCGACGCGGCGGACGAGTCCCGTGACCGCGTGCTGGAGATGCTCCGCAGACTCGCCGACCGGGAGCAGGCGTTACCGGAGCGGGAGGCGGGATGACGGATCCCTTCGCTTGTCAGCTACGGCGGTCTCAGGCCCGCCCTGTCGGCGTGCGGCTACTCCGGCCCGGGCTGATCCGCCCTGCATTCCGCGGGAGGAAAACCCGCTTCCGACTGAAGGTCGGAGAGATCCGCGTTCAACGCCGCCATCAGCTCCTCCATCTGCTGCAACAGCCCTTTCGGCTGCCCGGTCCCGCCCTGCTGCGGCACGGTCTCTTCGGACATGACGGCCTCCTCGGCCCCTGGCCCCCCGGGGAGGCCGACGCGGGTGACGCTCCGGCGGTCAGGGCCGGTGCGGAAGCCGGGGGCTCCGGCTCCGCCCGAGCCAACGATCACCACCGGGGCCGGTCACTGGCCCGGTCACGCGGGACGCGCGGTATTGACGTAATTTCACCCGACCGGAGACAGGGTGGGACGGGGGACCGATCTCGTCGTGCCGGGGTCCGGCGTGCAGGATGGAACCATGGATCTTCGCATCTTCACCGAGCCCCAGCAGGGCGCCACCTACGACACCCTGCTCACCGTGGCCAAGGCCACCGAAGACCTCGGATTCGACGCATTCTTCCGCTCTGACCACTATCTCCGCATGGGCAACGTGGACGGCCTGCCCGGCCCCACCGACGCCTGGATCACCCTGGCCGGCCTCGCCCGCGAGACCAAGCGCATCCGCCTCGGCACCCTGATGACCGCCGGCACCTTCCGGCTGCCCGGCGTGCTCGCCATCCAGGTCGCCCAGGTCGACCAGATGTCCGGCGGCCGCGTCGAGCTCGGTCTCGGCGCCGGCTGGTTCGAGGAGGAGCACAAGGCCTACGGCATCCCCTTCCCCAAGGAGAAGTTCGCCCGGCTCGAGGAGCAGCTGGAGATCGTCACCGGCCTGTGGGCGACGGAAGCCGGCAAGACCTTCGACTTCCACGGCACCTACTACGACCTCACGGACTCGCCCGCGCTGCCCAAGCCCGCGCAGGCGAAGATCCCCGTCCTCGTCGGCGGCCACGGCCCGACCCGCACGCCGCGCCTCGCCGCGCGGTACGCCGACGAGTTCAACATGCCGTTCGCCTCCGTCGAGGACAGCGAGCGCCAGTTCGGCCGGGTGCGCGCCGCCGCCGAGGAGGCGGGCCGCGGCGACGAGCTGACGTACTCCAACGCCCTCGTCGTCTGCGTCGGCCGCGATGATGCGGAGGTCGCCCGCCGGGCCGACGCGATCGGCCGCCAGGTCGACGAGCTGAAGCTCAACGGCCTGGCCGGCTCCCCGGTCGAGGTCGTCGACAAGATCGGCCGCTACGCCGAGATCGGCTCCGGCCGCATCTACCTCCAGGTCCTCGACCTCGACGACCTGGACCACCTGGAGCTGATCTCCTCCCAGGTGCAGTCGCAGCTGTCGTGACGGCCGGGGCCGACCGCTGAACCCTGACGGCCGCAGCCGCGTGACACGACCGTCCGGCGGATCGGGCCCCGGAGCCCCGATCCGCCGGACCGGACCGGCCGTCACGGCTTGCGGCCGACCGCCACGTAGAGGGGCATCTCCTCGTCCTGGCCGTCGCCCCCGCCCTCCCGCCCATCGCCGAGCTCGGGGTGCCACCGTGCGGCCGGCACCACGCCGGGCTCCACCAGTTCGAGACCCGTGAAGAACTCGGTGAACTCGGCGCGGCTGCGCACCTGCGCCGCCGTCCCGCCCTTGCGGTAGACCTCGACGACACGCTCCCAGGTC
Organism: Streptomyces sp. Go-475; assembly: GCF_003330845.1. Classification (GTDB taxonomy): domain Bacteria; phylum Actinomycetota; class Actinomycetes; order Streptomycetales; family Streptomycetaceae; genus Streptomyces. Next base: position 6,593,422 of record NZ_CP026121.1, read on the forward strand.
TCCGGATCGAAGTCGCCCGTCGCGTGGGACAGCGTCAAGTAGCTGCCGGACGGCAGGGTTTCGAGGAGCTCGCGGACGATCCGGCGGGGCTCGTCCTCGTCCCCGATCAGGTGCAGCAGGGCCACGAGGGACAGCGCGATCGGCCGAGTGAAGTCGAGGGTCTCCCGTGCCGCCGCGATGATCTCGCCGGGTTCCCGCACGTCGCCGTGGACGTAGGCGGTCTTTCCCTCCGGCGCGCTGTGCAGCAGGGCCTGGGCGTGCCGGAGGACGATCGGATCGTTGTCGGCGTACACCACCCGGGCCTGCGGGGCGACCGCCTGGACGATCTGGTGGAGGTTCGGCTCGGTCGGTATGCCGGTGCCGATGTCGAGGAACTGCCGGACGCCCCGCTCGGCCAGCAGCCGGGAGGCGCGGTGCATGAACAGGCGGTTGGTCCGCGCCATCTCCCGGGCGGCGGGGAAGAGGGATATCACTTGCTCGGCCGCCTCCGCGTCGACCGGGTAGTTGTCCTTCCCGCCCAGGTAGTAGTCGTACATGCGTGCCGAATGGGGCTTGCCGGTGTCGATGTGTCCCGCGCTGGTCCCGGCGTCTGTCACGTGAGGCCTCCGCATCTGTGCCCGCGTGGGCGCTCATCCGAATCCCCCTCGAACGCCCGGTCGATCGGGAGGCTAGCGAAAATTCCCGGGTGCTGTCGGTGCCCGCTCGGTACGGTGGGCCGTATCCGCAGTTCAGACCACTGATCGAGGTCGACCCACCGTGTTCCTGACCCTCACCACCACCGGCACCCCAGAGCGCCCCGCGACCGACCTCGGCTACCTGCTGCACAAGCATCCCGACAAGGCCCAGGCGTTCTCCACCTCCTACGGCACGGCCCACGTCCTCTACCCCGAGGCGGACGCCGGGCGCTGCACGGCGGCGCTGCTGCTGGAGGTGGACGCGGTGGCACTGGTGCGGCGCGGCAAGGGCAAGGGGCGCGGCGGCGCCCCGGACGCGGCCCTGGCGCAGTACGTCAACGACCGCCCGTACGCGGCCTCCTCCCTGCTCGCCGTGGCGCTGAGCACCGTCTTCTCCAGCGCGATGAAGGGCGTCTGCAACGCCCGGCCGGAACTGCCCGGCCAGGCCAGGCCCCTGCGGATCGAGGTGCCCGCGCTGCCCGCCCGCGGCGGCCCCGACCTCGTCCGGAAGCTGTTCGAGCCGCTCGGCTGGGCGGTCACCGCGGAACCCGTCCCGCTGGACACCGAGTTCCCCGAGTGGGGCGACTCGCGGTACGTGCGCCTCGTCCTCGAGTCCGGCGCGCTCACCCTCGCCGAGGCGCTGCGCCACCTGTACGTCCTCCTGCCGGTCCTGGACGACGCCAAGCACTACTGGGTCGCCCCCGACGAGGTCGACAAGCTGCTGCGCGCCGGTGAGGGCTGGCTGCCCGGCCACCCGGAGCAGAAGCTCATCACCAGCCGCTACCTCGCGCGCCGCTGGTCGCTGACCCGCGCGGCGACGGAACGCCTGGAGCTGGTGCGGCTCGCCGAGGCCGACGACAGCGAGGTCGAGGAGATCGACAACGCGGTCGAGGCGGAGACCGAGACCGAGGAGAAGCCCACCCCGCTGGCCGTGCGACGCCGCGAGGCGATCGTCACCGCGCTGCGGCGGTCCGGAGCCGCCCGGGTGCTCGACCTCGGCTGCGGCCAGGGCCAGTTGGTGCAGACGCTGCTCAAGGACCCGGCGTTCACCGAGATCGTCGGCGTCGACGTGTCGATGCGCGCGCTCACCATCGCCTCCCGGCGGCTCAAGCTGGACCGCATGGGCGAGCGGCAGGCCTCCCGCGTCACGCTCTTCCAGGGCTCGCTCGCGTACACCGACGGCCGGCTCAAGGGCTACGACGCCGCCGTGCTGAGCGAGGTCATCGAGCACCTCGACCTGCCCCGGCTGCCCGCCCTGGAGTACGCCGTGTTCGGCTCGGCCCGCCCGCGCACGGTCCTCGTGACGACCCCGAACGTCGAGTACAACGTGCGCTGGGAGAGCCTCCCGGCCGGCCACGTCCGGCACGGCGACCACCGCTTCGAATGGACCCGCGCCGAATTCCGGACCTGGGCCCGGGCGGTGGCCGAACGCCACGGCTACACGGTCGCGTTCGAGCCCGTGGGACCCGACGACCCCGAGGTGGGACCGCCCACCCAGATGGCCGTGTTCACGATCACCACCCCGAAGGAGGCGAAGGCGGCATGACCGACGAGACGCAGGGGCGCGTGCTGCCCGTCACCGACCTGTCCCTGGTGGTGCTGATCGGCGCCTCCGGCTCCGGCAAGTCCACCTTCGCCCGCCGGCACTTCAAGCCCACCGAGGTCATCTCCTCCGACTTCTGCCGCGGCCTGGTCTCGGACGACGAGAACGACCAGGGCGCCACCAAGGACGCCTTCGACGTCCTGCACTACATAGCGGGCAAGCGCCTGGCCGCCGGCCGCCGCACGGTCGTGGACGCGACCAGCGTGCAGTCCGAGGCCCGCCGCCAGCTGATCGACCTGGCCCGGCGGTACGACGTGCTGCCCATCGCCATCGTGCTCGACGTGCCCGAGGAGGTGTGCGCCGAGCGCAACGCGGCCCGCACCGACCGAGCCGACATGCCCCGCCGGGTCATCCAGCGCCACACCCGCGAACTCCGCCGCTCCCTGAGGCACCTGGAGCGCGAGGGCTTCCGCAAGGTGCACGTCCTGCGCGGCGTCGAGCAGGTCGAGCAGGCCACGGTCGTCACCGAGAAGCGCTTCAACGACCTGACCCACCTCACCGGCCCGTTCGACATCATCGGCGACATCCACGGCTGCGCCGCCGAACTGGAGGCCCTGCTCGGCAAGCTGGGCTACACCGACGGCGTCCACCCCGAGGGCCGCACGGCCGTCTTCGTCGGCGACCTCGTCGACCGCGGCCCCGACAGCCCGGGCGTGCTGCGCCGCGTGATGTCCATGGTGAAGTCCGGCAACGCCCTGTGCGTGCCCGGCAACCACGAGAACAAGTACGGCCGCTACCTGCGCGGCCGCAAGGTCCAGCACACCCACGGCCTCGCGGAGACCATCGAGCAGATGGCGGGCGAGAGCGAGGAGTTCCACGCCGAGGTGCGGGAGTTCCTCGACGGGCTCGTCAGCCACTACGTCCTGGACGGCGGCCGGCTGGTCGTCTGCCACGCCGGTCTGCCCGAGAAGTACCACGGCCGCACCTCCGGCCGCGTCCGCAGCCACGCCCTCTACGGCGACACGACCGGCGAGACCGACGAGTTCGGCCTGCCCGTGCGCTACCCGTGGGCGGAGGAGTACCGCGGCCGGGCGGCGGTCGTCTACGGCCACACCCCGGTCCCGGAGGCCACCTGGCTCAACAACACCATCTGCCTGGACACCGGTGCCGTCTTCGGCGGCAAGCTCACCGCGCTGCGCTGGCCGGAGCGCGAGCTGGTCGACGTACCGGCCGAGCGGGTCTGGTACGAGCCGCTGAAGCCGCTGCGCAGCGAGGCACCCGGCGGGCAGGACGGCCGCCCGCTGGACCTGGCCGACGTGCGGGGCCGCCGGGTCGTGGAGACCCGGCACCAGGGCCGGATCTCGATCCGCGAGGAGAACGCGGCGGCGGCCCTGGAGGTCATGAGCCGCTTCGCGGTCGACCCGCGGCTGCTGCCGTACCTCCCGCCGACCATGGCCCCGACCGCCACGAGTCACGTCGACGCCCGCGGCGGAGCCGCTGATGAACACTTCCTGGAGCACCCGGCCGAGGCCTTCGCCCAGTACGCGGCGGACGGTGTCGCGCGGGTCGTGTGCGAGGAGAAGCACATGGGCTCGCGGGCGGTGGCCCTGGTGTGCCGCGACGCCGAGGCGGCCCGCAAGCGCTTCGGCGTGGACGGACCCACGGGCTCCCTCTACACCCGTACCGGCCGCCCGTTCCTCGACGACGACGCCCTCACCGAGGAGATCCTCGACCGGGTGCGCACGGCGATCGGCGAGGCCGGCCTGTGGGACGAGCTGGAGACGGACTGGCTGCTGCTGGACGCCGAGCTGATGCCCTGGTCCCTGAAGGCGTCCGGGCTGCTGCGCTCCCAGTACGCCGCCGTGGGCGCCGCGTCCGGCGCGGTGCTCCCGGAGGCGCTGGCCGCCCTGCGGGGCGCGGCGGACCGGGGCGTGGACGTGTCCGGCCTGCTGGCCCGCACCGGCGAACGCGCGGCCGACGCCGCCGCGTTCACCGACGCCTACCGCCGCTACTGCTGGACCACCGACGGCCTGGACGGCGTCCGCCTGGCGCCGTTCCAGATCCTCGCGGTCCAGGGCCGCAGCCTGGCCGGCCTGCCGCACGACGAGCAGCTCGCCCTGCTCGACCGGCTCGTCGAGCACGACGGCAGCGGCCTGCTCCAGACCACCCGCCGCCTCTACGTCGACACCGCCGACCCCGAGTCGGTCCGCTCCGGCGTCGACTGGTGGCTGGAGATGACCGGCCGCGGCGGCGAGGGCATGGTCGTCAAACCGGTCGGCGCGCTCGTCCGCGACGGCCAGGGCCGCCTGGTCCAGCCGGGCATCAAGTGCCGCGGCCGGGAGTACCTGCGGATCATCTACGGCCCCGAGTACACCCGCCCGGAGAACCTCGCCCGCCTGCGCTCCCGGTTCCTCAACCACAAGCGGTCCCTGGCGATCCGCGAGTACGCGCTCGGCCTGGAGGCCCTGGACCGACTGGCCGAGGGCGAGCCGCTGTGGCGGGTGCACGAGGCGGTGTTCGGAGTACTGGCCCTGGAATCGGAGCCGGTGGACCCGCGGCTGTGAGCCCCGGCCCGCACCGCCGGGTCTAGGACGTGTGTACCACCATGTCGCCCGATCTCATTCGTCCCTGGTTAACCGCTGGTTGCCGTGCTAACTTCGCTGGTCGGTCAGGCAGGTGTACCGGCTCAGGGGGAAAGTCGGTGGAGACACACGTGGGGTTCGGTGAACCCCGGAGCGGGTCCGGGCGCGGGGACGGCTTACGGCTGCTGTTGGGGCGGCTGACCAACGCCCTGTGCGATCTGGGCTGCATGGAGGACGCGCACGGGCGGCTGCACTTCGGTGCCGTCCTGGGCGACCTGCTGGGCCGTCAGGTCGACTTGCGCGGCGTGAAGTTGCGCGAGGACGTGGTGCTGCTGGTGCGGGCGGCGCTGAACATGCCGGGCGGCGAGCGCGTACTGGTCGAGGTGGTGCGGATCCTCGAAGGGGACATGGCGGGCGACGAACTCGACCGGCTGCTCGACCAGTGGCTCGCGCCCGCCCCGCCGCCCGCCCTGGAGGGCCCTCTCTCCCGCGGCGACGAGACCGGCGCCCGCGCCGTCCTCGCCCAGGGCGAACTCCCGGCGGCCCGGCTGCGTGACGCCCTGGTGGAGGAACTCAACGGCCTCGACCTGCCCACCGGACTCACCCCGGAGCAACTCCTCGCCCACCTCCTGGACCGGAACGCGCAGCCGGACGGACTTCCCCCCGCCGTCCTGCTGATCGACCACGCCGCCCGGCTCGCCGCCGCCCCGGGGCACCGCGCCGCCCTGTCCGGCTGGGTCGACGACTGGGCCCGCCGCGCGGGGCTGACCGCGCCCCTGGAGGAACGCCGGCGGGCGCGCGGCGCGGTGACGAGCGATCCGGACATCCCGCGCTGCCTGGTCGTCGCCGTCGAACCCGCCCGCGACGGCACCGGCGAGATCGTCGTCCGCCCCTGGCTCAACACCGTCCCCGGCCGCTGGGACCCCCAGCCCGGCGAGCCCGCCACGACCACCCTCGACGAACTCGGCACGGCCGTGCAGGGCGCGTTACGGCAGGGCGCCCGCCTCTGGTCGGCGCCCCTCGACCCCGACACGAGTGGACGCAGCCAGCCACCGCCGTACATCGAGTTCATCCTTCCGTACGACCTCCTCAACCACGATGTGGCGGGCCTGACCTTCCGCATCGGCGACGGACAGCCACTGCCGCTCAGCCTGAAGTACGGGGTGCACCTGCGCAGTCTGGAGCGGATGCGCACGGACGACGCCCTGGTCCGGGACCAGTGGCGGGAGCGCTGGCGCACCCTGCGCGAACACGGCGTACTGGTGCACGGCTGGCGCGAACCGGACGGCGTCCGGCTCGGCGCGTGGCAGGCCGGGCTCGCCGGGGAACCCAGACACACGGCGGTGGTGCTCGACGCCCCGACCGACGTTCTGGCACTGGAGGCCCTCAAGGCCGCCATAGCGGAAGGGATAGGGCTCGCCATCTGGGACCGCAGAGGTGTCTTCCGCGAGGAGCGCCGCGAAGTGGTGACCGCCCTGTTCGCCGCGGCGCCCACACCGGCGAGGATCCCGGTCGCCGTCCACCTGCTGCGCAGGAACGCCGAGAGCGAGGGCCGGGGGCCCGGCGAACTCCTCGGCAGACACATCGGTTTTTTCTGGGACGATCCGACGCGTCCCGTCGACTTCCAGCCCACCGACCCAGGCGATCTCGCCAGCGAGGAGGCACCGGCATGAGCGCGCAGGAGCAGACGGCCCCGAACGGCTGGCGGATCTTCCACGGCACGGGCAGCGCCCCCGCCGTCCCGCCCGCACTGCCCGCCCCGCCGCCCTGGCGCATGTTCCGCGGCGACCCGCCCCGGCCCGTGCCGCCGGCCGACCCCCAGGCCGCGCTGCGCCGCCTGGGCCCCGGCGACGTGACCCCGCAGCTGGGCGAGGAAGAGATCGACGTCGTCAACGCCGCGCTGCTGCTGCGCCGCCCCCTGCTGATCACGGGTCCGCCCGGCGTCGGCAAGTCCACCCTGGCCTACCTCATCTCCCGCGAGCTCGGCCTGGGCCGGGTCCTCGAATGGAACATCGTCAGCCGCACCACCCTGCGCGACGGCCTCTACGCCCACGACGCGATGGGCCGGGCCCAGGCCATCGCCGCGTGGCGGGCCGGGCTGCGCCAGGCGGAGGCCTGGGAGCCGGAGCCGGGCGAGGCGGTGCCGGACGACGCGGAGCCGGGCGACGCCGTGCCGGACGATGCCGTGCCCGCCGAGGGCGTCAACATGGCGCTACCTCAAAATCCTCGTCAACTTCCCCCGGTTCTGGGCGACTTCATCACACTGGGCCCCCTGGGGACGGCGCTGCTGCCCTACGATCGTCCCCGTGTGCTTCTCGTCGACGAGCTCGACAAGAGCGACATCGACCTGCCGAACGACCTGCTGCACGTCCTGGAGAACGGAAGCTATGACGTCCCGGAGCTGGTGCGCGACGCCGCGGACACCGCGCGCGTCCACACCAGCGACCCCGGGGGCCGCGCCGAGGTGCGCGACGGGCGGGTCGAGTGCCGGGAGTTCCCGGTCGTGGTGATCACCAGCAACGGAGAGCGCGAGTTCCCCGCGGCCTTCCGCCGGCGCTGCCTGCCGCTGGAGATGCGCACGCCCACCCGGGAGCAACTCCTGGCCATGGTCGAGGGGCACCTCGGAACCCGCCCGCGGGGCACGGAAGACCTGGTCGACCTGTTCGTCCAGCGCGTCCAGGCCGGCGGCACCCACTCCCTGGACCAGTTGCTGAACGCGGTCCAGATGACTACCGCGGGTGGTTTCCAGGCGGATGGTGACGGGCGTAAGCTCGTGGAAATGCTCCTACGCGACCTCGCGAAGGGCCGCTGAATGAAGGGCTATCCCAGGGAGCACGCATCCGGGCTCGGCGACGGATTCCCCGTTTCGGGGTCGTCGCCCCCTTCGGCGTTCCCCGAGTCCGCCGACCAGGCGGCAGAGCACGGAGCAACGGTCCCGGGCGCCCTGGAACAGCCCGTCCCGCGCTGGCAGGACGTCGCCGACGCGGTCTGGCTCGCCGCGTACTGGAACCGCCACGGCGGCCCGGCCGCACCCGGCCAGGACCGCGCGCCCGCCCTGACGGCCGAGCGCCCGGCCCCGACTCCCGTACGCCCACCGGGCGTCCAGGACGCCAACCCGGCGGACCCGGCGGATCCGGCGGACCCACCGGACACGCCCCCGGCCGGCAGGCCCGGCCCCGCCGACAACGCCCCCGACGCCGTACACCTCCCGCAGCCGCCCGCCACGCCCGGCACCCCGGCCCCGCCGGAGGGCGCCGACGACCGGCCGCGGCAGTGGGCGGCCCCCGCGCTGCCCGGCGAAGCCGCCGCCGCGGCCCGCCTGTTACCCGACGCCGAAGGCCGTTTCACCCTGCGCCTCGGACAGCCGCTGCTGCCCGCCGACGACCGCCCGCGGCAGGCCCCGGCCCGCACCACCGCCCTGTTCGCCCGCGCCCTGCACCAGCTGGCCCGGCGCGTGCCCTCCCGCGACACCCTGGAACTGGACGAGGAGACCACCGCCGAACAGGGAGTCGTGGACGGCATGTGGATGCCCTTCCTGCGGCCCGCCCGCACCGCCGCCTTCGACCTGGTCCTGCTCGTCGACGACGCCCCCACCCTGCGCATCTGGGACGAGTCCACCGCCCGCCTCGCCCAGGCCGCCGAGCACAGCGGCGCCTTCCGTGCCGTGCGCACGGTCCGGGTCCACGTGCCGCGCACCGGGACCGCCACCCTGCGCTGGACCACCGGCCGGGCCGCCGCCGACCCCGCCGAACTCCTCGACGGCCGCGGCGACCGGGTCTTCCTCGTCGTCACCGACGGGCTCGCGCACGGCTGGGCCGCGCCCGCCGCCGACGACCTGCTCGGCCGTCTCGCCCACGCCGGCCCCACCGCCCTGGTCCATCTGCTGCCGCCGCACCTGCGCCACCGCACCTCGCTCTACCCGTATCCGGCCGTCCTGGAGGCCGGTGGGTTCGGCGCCGCCAACGACGGGCTGGAGCACTGGGCGCCGCCCGGCGGGCCCGACCCCCTGCGGCCGCTGCCCGACGCGGGCGACGGCTCGGTCCCCGTGCCGGTGCTCTCCCTGAAGCCCGGCTCCCTCGCGGCCTGGGCGGATCTGGTCACCGGGGAGCGCGGTGTGCGCCGCGCCCTGCCGGTCGTCCTGGCCGGCACCCTCACCAAGGGCTCTCCCGCGCCCGGCCTGCGCGCCCCGCGCTTCCCGCGCGCCGCCAAGGCCGCCGTGCGCCGCTTCTTCACGCTCGCCACCCCGGCCGCGCGCCGGCTCGCCACCCAACTGGCCGCCATCCCCTTCGAGTTCGACCTCGTCGAGCAGCTGCGCCGGCGCACGATGCCGGAGACCGGCCCGGACCACCTCGCCGAGATCCTGATGGGCGGGCTGATCGACTGGGACAGCGGCGGCGAGGGGCACCCCGAGTTCGCCGACGGAGTCCGCGAGGAACTGCTCGCCACCACCACCCGCAGCCAACTCGCCCACACCGTCAGCCTGGTGGGTGAGCTGCCCGCCGCGGGCGCCCGGGGGGTCGCGCTGCGCGCCGCCCTGCGCGACCCCCTGGGCGCGACGCTGCCCGACCCCTCCGAGCGGGGCTGGGTGCGCAGCGAGCTGGCCGTGATGCGGGCGCTCTCGGGGCCGTACTCCGAGCGGGCCCGCCGGATCGAGCCCGGACTCTCCCGGGCCCGCGGGCCCGGTGCCGCCGAACGAGTGAGTTCGGGAATGTCCGGAGCTGCACCCTCTGAGGTGAACCGCGCGGCTCCTTGGGGATTGTCCGACGGAACGGGAAGTCTGCCTCCGTCGAACGGACCCGAAGAACCTGGAGAACCACCCGTGCCACCCCTGGTAACCGACGCCGTCCCACAAGATCCCTCGGAGGCTGAGCCCCTCATGCCGAGCACCACGACCGCAACGCCCGCCCTCCTGGTGAACGTGCCCCTGCGGAACACCTCGTTCGTCGGCCGGCAGGCGCTGCTGAGTGCCGTGGAGGAGCAGCTGGGGGCCCAGGACACGGCGGCGGTGCTGCCCAACGCCCTGCACGGCCTCGGCGGCGTCGGCAAGTCTCAGCTGGCACTGGAGTACGTCTACACCCACCAGCACGACTACCGGGTGATCTGCTGGATCCCCGCCGAGCGCGAGAGCCTCATCCTCGCCGCCCTGGCCCAGCTGGCGGCACAGCTGGGCGTCGCCCCGACCGGACAGGACAGCCTCGGCGCACCCGCCGCCAACACGGCCGTCCCGGCCGTCCTGGAGGCCCTGCGCACCGGAACGCCGTACGACAACTGGCTGCTGGTGTTCGACAACGCGGAGGACGTCGAAGCGGTGCGCCAGTACTTCCCGACGAACGGACCGGGCAAGGTCATCGTCACCTCCCGGAACCGCGCCTGGGAGCGGGTGGCCACGTCGTTGCCCGTCAACGTGTTCGAGCGCGAGGAGTCGATCGAGCTCCTCCAGAAGCGGTCGCCCGACCTGTCCACCGAGGACGCCGACCGGCTGGCCGAGGCGCTGGGCGACCTGCCGCTCGCGGTGGAGCAGGCGGGCGCCTGGCGGGCGGTCACCGGCATGCAGGTCGACGAGTACCTCGATCTGCTGGCGCAGCGCAGCCCCGAGATCCTGGAACTCGACCCGGCTCCCGACTACCCGGTCTCCGTCGCCGCCGCCTGGGACATCTCGCTGGAGCGGATCCAGCAGAACAACCCCGGCGCCCGGCAGCTGCTCGACATCTGCGCCAGCATGGCCCCCGAGCCCATTCCCCGGGCGATGCTGCGCGGCAGCCGCGGGGTCAACGTCACGCCCGAGGTCGACCCGCTGCTGCGCGAGTCGATCAAACTGAACCGCGCCGTCCGCGATCTCAGCCAGTTCTCCCTGGTCAAGGTCGACCCGCGGTCCGACACCCTCCAGATGCACCGTCTGCTCCAGACCGTGCTCCTGGCCAAGCTGAGCGCCGAAGAGCGGGAGCGGATGCGGGACGCCGCCCACCAGCTGCTGTCGGCCGCGAAGCCCGGCCCCTACGGCTCGTCGCTGGAATGGCGGGCCTACCAGGCGCTGCTGCCGCACGTGCTCACCTCCCAGGCCGTGAGCAGCACCGACACCTATGTGCGGGAGCTGGTCTTCGACACCGTGTGGTTCCTCTACTACTGGGGAGACCACGTGGGCGCCGCCGACCTGGCCCGCCAGGCCTGGAGCGCCTGGCTCGCGGCCTCGGGCGAGGAGGACATCCACGTCATCCGGATGATGAAGAGCCTCGGCTTCCTGCTCCGGCAGATCGGCCAGGTCCCCGAGTCCATCCCGCTCACCGAGAAGGCCCTGGAGATCTCCCGGCGCACCGACGTCGACCCGGAGAACCTGATCGACTCGCTGTGCGAGATGGCTGACGCCCACGGCTACCAGGGCCGGTTCGACGAGGCCCGGGCCCTGACCCAGGAGGCCACCGAGCTGGCCCGGTCCCTGTTCGGGCCGGACGATCCGATGACCCTGCGCGCCACCCACTCCTGGGGCGTCGCCCTGCGGCTGTGCGGCCGGTTCCGGGAGGCCCTGCCGCTCGACCAGGAGAACGCCCAGCAGCGTGAGCTGCTGTTCGGCCCGGCCAGTTTCTTCACCCTCAACACCCTCAACGCCCTCTCCATCGACATGCGCGAGAGCGGGGACTACCCCGGCGCCCGCGACTTCCAGGAGGACGCGTACCGCCGGGCCCGCAGTGAACTCGGCGAGGAGCACCCGCTCACGCTGCGCATCGCCCGGAACCTCGCGGTCTGCCGGCGCCGTGACGGGGCGTACACCGAGGCGGCCAAGCTCTCGGAGGAGACGCTGCGGCGCTTCGTCGCCCGCTACGGCCCGGACCACTTCGACGCCATGTCGTCGGCGACCAACGTGTCCGTCGACCAGCGGCTGGCCGGCGACCTCGAAAGCTCCCGCCAGCTGGCCGAGGTGACGCTGCGGCGGTTCGAGCAGCGCCTGGGCGAGAACCACGCGTACACGCTGCTGACCAAGGCGAACCTGGCCACCACACTGCGTACGCTCGGTGCCCTGGACCAGGCGCAGGAGCTGGAGGACGACGCGGCGAGCCGGCTCGCGGACGGAGTGGGAGCACAGCACGTCACCACGCTGACGGTCGCCATCGGCCAGGCCAACACCGCCTACGCGCGGGTCGACTTCGAGCGGGCGCACGAGATCGACCAGGCCAATCTGCCGCTGCTCGCCGAGGTGGCCGGCGAGGAGCACCCGCTGACGCTCTCCTGCATGGCGAACCTCGGGCTCGACCTGCGGGGCCTGGGGCGCGGGGCGGAGGCCGACGAGCTCCAGCGCAAGGCGACGGACGGGTTCGCCCGCGTGGTGCGCGCCGACCACCCCTGGCTCCTCGCGGCCCGCCAGCGCCGCCGTATCGAGTGCGACATGGCCCCGATGCCGCTGTAGCGGTGGCCCCCGGCCGGGGTGGCGCCGTGTGCCACCCCGGGGGGCGGTCAGCCCGCGTCCACCACGGGCGTGGTGGAGGTGCCGTCGGCCGGTTTCGGGAAGGCCTCCGTAGGGGGCCGGGGCGCGGGAACCTCCTCGGTGCGGCTCGCCTCGCGCGCGGCCGGGCGGCGGACCAGGAGGAGCAGGGGCTGGGTGAGCAGCGTCGTGGCCAGCGCCATGAAGACCAGCACCGTGTAGAGGGGCTTGCTCACCAGGCCCGCCTGCAGACCCGCGTTGAGGGCGATCAGCTCCGTCAGGCCGCGGGCGCTCAGCAGGACACCGACGGTCCGCGCGTCGTCGCGGTCCAGCCCGCCCAGCCGGGCCGCGACCGTGCCGCTGGCGACCTTCGTGGTGACCGCCAGCACCGTCACCACCAGCAGGGTGAGCCATCCCGTGGCGGTCATGCCGTTCAGCGCGACGGACTGCCCCGAGAAGACGAAGAAGTAGGGCACCAGGAGCGAGCTGACGACGTGCAGCGGCCGCAGCAGGTCCGGGTCCAGCGTGCCGTTGTCCTCGCGGGGGCAGACGATTCCCGCGAGCAGCGCCCCGCAGATGGCGTGCAGCCCGAGGAACTGCGTCACGGACGCCGACGCGCAGGCGAAGCCGATGAGCAGCGCCAGCCGCAGGGACGGCTCCATGCGGGTCCGCCACAGCAGCCTGCGCAGCAGCGGCCGGGCCGCCAACAGCATCACCGCCGCGAAAGCCGCCGCGGCGAGGGCCCGCCACTGCCAGCCCAGCGCGTCGTGTCCGCTGTCGCTGTCCAGCATCGTCCCGGCCAGCACCGTCCACCCGATCACGTCGAGCAGTCCGGCGGCGGACACCGCGAGGACGCCCGGCACCGAGTCGGCCAGGCCGTTCTCCCGCACGATGGCCGTCAGCACCGGTACGGCCGTTATCGACAGGGCGACCCCGGCGAACAGCACCATGCCGACCGTGAGCCCGGGCATGTCCAGCGCCCGCAGCTGCTCCCGGAACAGCAGCGCGCAGCCGCTGCCCACCGCCATCGGGACGACGAACGCCGCCAGCGCCACCGTCACCGCCGTGCGCGCCCGGTCGCCCAGGATCTTCAGGTCCAGCTCGTAGCCCACCGCGAACAGGAAGACCACCAGGGCGAACTGCGCGAGGCCGGTCAGCGCGGTGTCGATCTCGTCGGGGAACAGCAGGGCGTAGGCGTCCGGCGCCGTACTGCCGAGCAGCGAGGGGCCCAGGGCGATGCCCGCCGTCAACTGGCCCACGATGTAGGGCTGCTTCAGCCGCTGGGCCAGCCAGCCGGCGCCATGGCCGACCGCCAGGATCAGGGCCGAGGCGAACAGGAAATGCGTGACCACCGCGTCAGCGCTCACTGCGTCCCCCTGTGTCCAGTTGTCATGGCCGTCCAGCCGGCCGTCGACGGGTTCTCGCATGTGTGCTCGAACCCCAACCTCCTTATGGTACTGGTAACTTGACGGTGTATCGGCAGTCGTACACAACTCTGTACCGGTGTCACGGGGGGCACATGGCGACGGTCGTCTTCATCCATGGAACAGGGGTGCGCGAACCAGGCTTCTCGAAGCTTGCGGGGCGCGTGGCGGCCGGACTGACCGCCCTGCGCGGCGGACTTCGCATCGTGCCGTACTACTGGGGCGGCACGCACGGCGCCACGCTCGCGGCGGGCGGGGTCAGCCTCCCCGCCGAGCCCGGCGGCACGTCCCGAGCGCTCACCGGGCCCGACGGCGAGGAGGAGACCGCCGCCGCCTGGGCCGCCCTCTACGCCGACCCGTACGCCGAACTCGCCCTGGCCGCGGCCGGAACGCCGCAGGTCACCGAGCGGGCGCCCGGTTCCCTGCCCCCGGATCAGGCGGTCCGGGCCCGACTGGCCGCCCTCGCGGCCCAAGGCGACGCCCCCGCCGCCGAGTTGGGCCCCGGGCTGGCCCGCGCCGCCGCGGACCTGGCCGCCCATCCGCTGCTCGCCCCGGCCGCGGCGGCCCTCGCCCACGACGACCTCGCGGCCCTCGCCGCCCGCAGCCTGACCGCCCGGGTGATCGCCGAGGCCCTGGACTCCGACGCCCCGCTCGTCCCGGTCGGCGACAGCCGTGACGCCGTCGCCGACCGGCTCGCCGAGGCACTCGGTGCACCGCCCCGGGGCACGGAACGCGGGGTGCGCTCCCTGGTGCTGCGTGTGGCGGGTTCCGCGGCATCGCGTGCCGTCGTGCGCCGTCGGCGCGCCCTCACCGAGGCCGCGCACCCCGCCGCCGGCGACATCCTGCGCTACCTCAGCCGCGGCGAGGCGGCCCGCGCCGGCCTGCGCGACCTGGTGCGCGGCCTGGAGCCGCCCGTCACCCTCGTAGGCCACAGCCTGGGCGGCATCATCGCCCTGGACACGCTGGTCTCCGCCCCCCTGCCCCAGGTCCGGCTCCTGGTGACGGCGGGCTCCCAGGGCCCCTTCCTCTACGAGTCCGGATCGCTGCCGTCCCTGGAACACCCCGCCCCGCTCCCGCCGCACGTGCCGGACTGGCTGAACCTGTACGACCGCCGCGACCTGCTCTCCTACCTCGGCGCGGGCCTGTTCCCCGGGCGCGTCACGGACGTCCCGGTCGACAGCCGCCAGCCCTTCCCGGCCGCCCACAGCGCCTACTGGACGAACCCCGAGGTGTACCGGCACATCGTGGAGCGGCTGCCGTGAACCCCGCCCGGGTGCACGCGCTGATCGTCGGCGTCGAGCGGTACGACGCCGGGCCCGGCTGGGACCTGCCCGGCCCGGCCCGGGACGCCGTCGCCTTCCACCGGTTGCTGCGGGCGGCCGGGGTGCCCGACGCGCAGCTCCGGCTCCACCTCGCCCCGCTCCCGCCGTACGTCCCCGAGGTCGCCCACCGGCCCGCCGACCACGCCACCCTGCGCCGCGTCCTCGTGCGGGAACTGCCCCTGGAGCAGGGCGACGTCCTCTGGGTGTGGTGGGGCGGACACGGCGTCCTCGACCGGGCCGGGCACCTGCGGTTGTTCTGCGCCGACGCCAGTGCCGCCGACAAGCTGGGCATCGACCTGGACTCCGCGCTCGACCGGTACGCCGGGGACGCCGTGCCCTCGTTCGGCGAGCAGTTCTGGATCGTGGACGCCTGCGAGACCTTCGAGGAGGACCTCGCCCTGCGGGAGCCGCTGCCGCCGGACGCCCTGCCGGCGGGGCGGCGCAACCTCGCCCACCGGCAGACACTGCTGCGGGCGGCCGGGCGGGGGCGGACCGCCGCCAACGACCCCGAGCGCGGTACGGGGCTGTTCTCCGAGATCCTGCTCGGGCTGCTCACCGACCGGGCCGCCGTCCTGCCCGCGCCGCCCGATCCGGAGGGACTGTTTCCGGCCGTACGGGCACGTATCGCGGCCCTCAGGGAAGCGGGACGTACTCTGCAGTATCCGGAGATTCGGCTGCAGAGCCCCGAGCGCACCGACATCGTGGCGCCGGCGCGGGCGGACGCCGGGGCGCGTCCGGCGTCACCGCTGCAGCGGGCCGTGGACGCCCTCCTCGCCTATCCGCTGATGCAGGATCCCGTCGAACGGCAGGCCGTGGTCGCCTCCTTGGACCCGCGGGTCACTGCCACGCTGTCCCGTCACCCCAAGGCGCGTACGGATGTCGTCGGCATCCTCAACGGGCTCGCCCGGCGTCGGCCGCGGGCACTGTGGGACCTGTTCGACGCCGTGGTCGCCCTCGACGACGACCCGGACCTCAGGAAGCAACTCAGCGCTGCTCTGGGCGAGTTCGCCGCCTCGCTGCAACGCCCGGGCGATCAGAAGTGATCGAGTGGCGTGATCGTACGGTTTTCGACCCGGGCAGGAATGGCCATGATGGAAAAGGACACGGGCACGGGGCGACGCGTGCCCCCGTGCGAGAAGGGGGAGCATCTTGGACCAGCCGCCCGCTCTGTGCCACGCCGGAGCCGCCGTTCGTGAGCAGGCCACCGCTGCGGGTACCGACGTCTGGGAGTCGGATCTTGCCGACCTGGCGGGGTTGCCCCTGACCGCGGTGGACGGTCTCGCCCCGCTGCCCCCCTCCGCCCGTCTCCTCGGCGAGGTCCTGCGCGCACGCGACAGCATAAAGGGGGGCAACGAGGGGACCGCCCGGGCCGAATAGCCCTCACTCCCCGACGGCAGGCGGGCCTCCCCTGGCCGCGAAGACCCGCCGGGGCCCCTTACGCCCGCACCCCCGACCGGAGGTCCCGCATGCCCAGCGAGCCGCGCCCCGCCCCGTTCCGCATGCCCGAGCGGATCTTCGCGGAACTGGCCGCGGGAGGCGGCTCCGCGGAGGCCGTCGCCTTCCTCGAACGGGCCGAGCGGGCGCGTCGGTTGCTGCTCCTGCGGACCCTGCTGGACGGTCTCGACGCGCTGCGCACGCCGCTGAGTCCGGCGGCCGACGCCTGGGGTGTCCTCAAGGACGCCGCCGCGGCCGCGCCCGGACCGGTCGACCGGCTGCTGCTCGCCCCGGCGACCGGCGGCTGGATCGCCCACCTGCTCCGCCGGCTGCACGGCACGGCGTCGGGCCCGCCGCTGTGGGCCGAGGCCGGGCACCTGTGCACCCTGGCCGTAGCGGCGTCCCTGCACGCCGGCACCCGGGCGGACCTCCGGGTGCCCCTGACCGACGGCGCCCTGCCCTTACCGGGACTGGGACTGGCCCGGCTCACCGAACCGGCAGCGGGACTGACGACCGGTCGGGCGCGCACCAGGGGCGGTGAACTCACCCTCTCCGGCCCGGGCCGCGACGGCGGCACCGTGTCGGTGACACTGCGCCCGGCCCCCCACCCCTTGCCGGCACCGGAGGCCCCCACCCCGACGTGGCTGCCCCTGCGCACCCTCACTCACCGGACCCCCACCGGCCCCGTCGCCATCCCCCTGGACGACCTCGACCCCTACCGCGACCTGGACGATCCGCTCCCGCCCGCACGGCTGGACCAGGCCGAAGCCGAGGCCTGGCAGCGGCTGTTCGAGGAGGCCGCCGCCCTGCTCGCCGCGCCGGGCGGCGACGGGCCGGGCCGGTTCGACCCCGGCGCCGTCCGGGCCGTGGTGCCCTGGGGCCGCACCGGCACCCTGCCGCCCGCCCCGCCCACCGTCCTGGTCTCCGCCTCCAGCGGTGACTCCTTCGGGGCGATGGTGATCGCCCGCCCCTCGTCCGCCCTGGCCCTCGCCGAGACGCTGGTGCACGAGTTCCAGCACAGCAAGCTCGCCGCCCTCCTCCACCTCTTCCCGCTGCTCGACGACGACCGGCAGGAGCGCTACTACGCCCCCTGGCGGCCCGACCCCCGGCACCTCACCGGACTGCTGCACGGCGCCTACGCCTTCACCGGCGTCGCGGGCTTCTGGCGGGACCGCCTGGCCGTGGCGACGGACGAACGGGCGGCCGACACCGCCGGGTACCACTTCGCGCTGCGCCGGCTGCAGAGCCGGCTGGTCGTGCGCACCCTGCTGGCGGAGGGCCGACTCACCCCGCAGGGCCGGGCCCTCGTGTCGGGCCTCGCCCGTACCCTCGACGGCTGGCTGCGCGAGCCGGTCCCGCGCCCCGCCCTCGCCCGGGCCCGGGCGGCGGCCGCGCTGCACCGCACCGAGTGGCGGCTGCGCAACGTCGACCCCGTGGGGGAGTCACCGTCGGACGGCCCCCGCTTCCGCCCCGACCGCGCCTCCTGGCCCGACGTCCGCACCCACGCCTTCGCCGTCCGGCCCGTCGCCCCGCACACCGCCGACGAGCACCTCGCCGCCGGGGACGCGGCCGCCGCGCTCGCCCGCTACGCCGGGCAGCTGGCCGCCGACCCGGCCGAGCCGCACGCCCTGGCCGGCTGGATCGTCGCCCGGTCCGTTCTCGCCCCGGGGCGGGAGACGCGGCGCATGCTGGCGCGGCCGGAGCTGCTCCAGCCGCTGCCGAGCGGATGACCCGAAAGCGGCCCATTGTCGTCACGCAGACGCGAACAAGAGTCGGCGGAAACGGGCGACAAGCGAGTCAAGTCGGCCTGCGGTGGTCAGGATGGAGGCATGGCATACCACGTCCACTCCGAGGCCGGGCGGCTGCGCCGTGTCATCCTGCACCGGCCCGATCTCGAGCTCAAAAGGCTCACCCCCAGCAACAAGACCTCGCTCCTCTTCGACGACGTGCTGTGGGTGCGCAGGGCCCGCGCCGAGCACGACGGGTTCGCCGACGTGCTGCGCGACCGGGGCGTCACCGTCCACCTCTTCGGTGACCTGCTGGCCGAGACGCTCGAGGTCCCGGCGGCCAGGTCCCTCGTCCTGGACCGGGTCTTCGACGAGAAGGAGTACGGCCCCCTCGCCACCGACCACCTCAGAGCCGCCTTCGAGACGCTGCCCGCCCGGGAGCTGGCCGAGGTGCTGGTCGGCGGCATGACGAAACGCGAGTTCCTGGACGTGCACCCGGAGCCGGCCTCCGTGCGCTTCCACGTCATGGAGCTGGACGACTTCCTGCTGGGACCCCTGCCCAACCACCTCTTCACCCGCGACACCTCCGCCTGGATCTACGGCGGCGTCTCCATCAACGCCATGCGCTGGCCCGCCCGGCAGCGCGAGACCGTGCACTTCGAGGCGATCTACCGGCACCACCCGCTGTTCCGGGACGAGGACTTCCACGTCTGGTCCGAGGGGCAGGCCGACTACCCGTCGACCATCGAGGGCGGGGACGTGCTGGTCATCGGCAACGGCGCGGTGCTCATCGGCATGAGCGAGCGGACCACGCCCCAGGCCGTCGAGATGCTCGCGCACAAGCTGTTCGCGGCCGGTTCCGCCGAGACGATCGTGGCCCTGGACATGCCGAAGCGGCGCGCCTTCATGCACCTCGACACCGTGATGACGATGGTCGACGGCGACACCTTCACCCAGTACGCGGGCCTCGGCATGCTCCGCTCGTACACCATCGAGCCGGGCGTCGGCGAGAAGGAGCTGAAGGTCACCGACCATCCGCCGGAGCACATGCACCGCGCGATCGCCGCCGCGCTCGGCCTGAACGAGATCCGGGTGCTGACCGCCACCCAGGACGTGCACGCGGCCGAGCGCGAGCAGTGGGACGACGGCTGCAACGTCCTGGCCGTCGAACCGGGCGTCGTGGTCGCCTACGAGCGGAACGCCACCACCAACACCCACCTGCGCAAACAGGGCATCGAAGTGATAGAGATCCCGGGCAGCGAGCTGGGGCGGGGCAGGGGCGGGCCGCGCTGCATGAGCTGCCCCGTCGAACGGGAGGCGGTATAGGTCACCGACCGCGACCCCGTATATCCATGCTGAGTTTCGTATAGTATTCCAGGAGTCTGTGTCCCCGTATCCCTGGAGCGCCCCCATGGCGACAGTCCCGACCGCCCTCGCCGGCCGCCACTTCCTCAAGGAGCTGGACTTCACGCAGGAGGAGTTCCGCGGTCTGGTCGAGCTGGCCGCCGAGCTGAAGGCCGCCAAGAAGGCCGGGACCGAGGAGCAGTGCCTGCGCGGCCGGAACATCGCCCTGATCTTCGAGAAGACCTCCACCCGCACCCGCTGCGCCTTCGAGGTCGCGGCCGCCGACCAGGGCGCCTCGACGACGTACCTCGACCCCTCCGGCTCGCAGATCGGCCACAAGGAGTCGGTCAAGGACACCGCGCGGGTGCTGGGCCGGATGTACGACGCGATCGAGTACCGGGGCGACAGCCACCAGAAGGTCGAGGAGCTGGCGGCGTTCGCCGGGGTCCCCGTCTACAACGGCCTCACCGACGACTGGCACCCCACCCAGATGCTCGCCGACGTGCTCACCATGACCGAGCACTGCGCCAAGCCGCTGACGGAGATCTCCTTCGCCTACCTGGGCGACGCCCGCTTCAACATGGGCAACTCCTACCTGGTCACCGGCGCCCTGCTCGGCATGGACGTCCGTCTCGTCGCCCCGAAGGCCTACTGGCCGGCGGAGGAGGTCGTCGACCGGGCGCGTGCCCTCGCCGAGAGCAGCGGCGCCCGGATCACCCTCACCGAGACCCTGGACGAGGGCGTCCGCGGCGCCGACTTCGTCGCCACCGACGTGTGGGTCTCCATGGGCGAGCCGAAGGAGGTCTGGGACGAGCGCATCACCGCCCTCGCCCCGTACGCCGTGACCATGGACGTCCTGCGCGCCACCGGCAACCCGGACGTGAAGTTCCTGCACTGCCTGCCCGCCTTCCACGACCTCGGCACCAAGGTCGGCCGCGAGATCCACGCCTCGCACGGCCTGGAGTACCTGGAGGTCTCCGACGAGGTCTTCGAGTCGGCCCACTCGGTGGTCTTCGACGAGGCGGAGAACCGCATGCACACCATCAAGGCGATCATGGTGGCGACCCTGGCCTGAACAGGCCTTATGCTGACCGGCGGCCCGGAACCACCCCTTCTCCGCGGCCGCCCGCGCGACGCACCCGTCGCATCCCCGCACCACCAGGAACGAGCACCACCCGCATGCCTCGCTACAAGTCGCCCCAGCTCCTGGTGGCCGAATCCGGCGCCGACCGTGAGGGCCACGGCCTGAAGCGCACGATGGGCCTCTTCCAGCTCGTCTGCTTCGGCGTCGGCGCGATCGTCGGCACCGGCATCTTCGTCGGCCTGTCCGACTCGGTCGCCCAGGCCGGTCCGGCCGTCGTCGTCTCCTTCGTCCTGGCCGCGCTCACCTGCGTCCTCACCGCGTTCGCCTTCGCCGAGCTGGGCGGCGCGATCCCGGTCTCCGGCTCCTCGTACTCCTTCGCCTACGCCGGACTCGGCGAGGGCACGGCCTTCCTCGTCGGCTGGTGCCTGCTGCTGGAGTACGGCGTGTCGGTGTCGGCCGTGGCGGTCGGCTGGAGCCAGTACGTCGACGAACTGCTCGACAGCCTCGTCGGGCTGCGGCTCCCCGCGGCCCTGTCGGCCGGTCCGGCCGAGGGCGGGCTGGTCAACCTCCCGGCCGTGATCGTCATCGCCCTGGCCGCCGTGCTCCTGGTGCGCGGGGTGCGCGACAGCGCCCGGGCCACGGCCGCGATGGCCGTCCTCAAGCTCGCCGTGCTCGTGGCCTTCGTGGCGATCGGCCTCACCGCCTTCGAGGACGGCAACCTCACGCCGTTCTCGCCGGAGGGCCTGGCCGGCGTCGGCGCGGGCACCACCGCCGCCTTCTTCTCGTACATCGGCTTCGACGCGATCACCACGGCCGGCGAGGAGGCGAAGAACCCCCGCCGGGACATCCCCGTCGCGATCCTCGTCTGCATCGGCCTGGTCACGCTGCTCTACTGCGCGGTCGCCCTCGCCGCCATCGGCGCCATCGGCGGCGACGCCGTCGGCGGCCGGCCCGCTGCCCTCTCCCACGTCGTCAACCAGGTCACCGGCTCGACCGTCGGCGGCGGCGTGATCGCCTTCGGCGCGGTCGTCGCCATCGCCTCGGTGGTGCTCGCCGTGATGTACGGCCAGACCCGGATCCTCATGTCGATGTCCCGTGACGGGCTCGTCCCGCGCGTCTTCGAGAAGGTCTCGCCGAGGACCTCGACGCCGGTCGCCGGCACCCTGATCGTGGCGGTCGTCTTCGCGCTCCCCGCGGCGTTCGCGCCGCTGGACGCGGTGGTCAGCCTGTGCACCATCGGCACGCTCGCCGCCATGGCCGCCGTCAACGTCGCGGTCATCGCCCTGCGCCGCCGCGAACCGGGCCTCGCCCGCACCTTCCGCGTGCCGCTCTACCCGGTCACCCCGCTGCTCGGCGTCGGCTTCTGCCTGTACCTGATGTACGAGACGGGCGCGGCGGCCTGGCTCCGGTTCGCCGTGTTCCTGGCGGCCGGCGTCGCGCTGTACCTGCTCTACGGGCGGCGGAACTCCCGGCTCGCCCGCCTCACGCCGACGGACGCCGCTGAGCCGGCACCACAGGCAGTCTGAACCACACGGCCTTGCCGGACTCGGTGGGCCGGTGGCCGCAGGAGGAGCTGAGGGTGCGGATCAGCAGCAGACCGCGCCCGTGCTCCTGCCAGGGGTCGGGCGGCCCGCCGGCCGGACAGGTGAGGTCGCCGGGCGGCGCCGGGTCGGTGTCGTGCACCTCGACCTGGCAGCCCGACGGCATCAGCTCCACGACCAGCTCTATCGGCGTCTCGCCCGAGGTGTGCTCCACGGCGTTCGCCACCAGCTCCGCCGTGAGCAGCTCGGCGGTGTCGCAGTCCGCCCCGTGCTCCAACTCGGTCAGCGCCGTACGGACCAGGGCACGGGCCACCGGCACCGCCGCCGCGGTGTGCGGCAGCGCGATGCGCCAGGAGGCGGGGGCTGAGGGGAGTTCGTACAAGGCGGGTCCGTTCATGGAGCAGGACGTCCTGCTTTCAACCTGATGAATGGTACGGCGCCACTCTTCCGAGGCGTCCGAGGGGCACCGTCGGGGGCACCTTCGCCCCTTGCCGACGGCTTACCCAGGTGAACGCGGTGCCGCGCACAGCTGCTCCCGCCGTTACGCCGATGTGGACGATCTGTGACGGATGTGACCGGCCCGGGTCGCGCCCGGATCCACACCGGAGTCCTACCCGGACGGCCTATCGCGCACTCATGACGACAGTCACGAATGAGTGATAGCTTCGTGGGGTAGAGCTCAGTGAGGCAGTGCCCGCCCGAGGAGGCCGCCCGTCATGAGTCCCTTCACCGGCTCCGCCGCCCCCACCCCGAGCTGGGAGCATCTGCGCGTCGAGGTCGCCGACGGCGTCGCGACCGTCACCCTGGCCCGCCCCGCCAAGCTCAACGCCCTCACCTTCGGCGCCTACGCCGACCTGCGCGACCTGCTCGCGGAGCTGTCCCGGGAGCGGTCCGTACGGGCCCTGGTACTGGCCGGCGAGGGCCGCGGCTTCTGCTCCGGCGGCGACGTCGACGAGATCATCGGCGCCACGCTCGCCATGGACACCGCCCAGCTCCTCGACTTCAACCGGATGACCGGCCAGGTGGTCCGCGCGCTCCGCGAGTGCCCGTTCCCGGTGATCGCCTCGCTGCACGGCGTGGCGGCCGGCGCCGGAGCGGTCCTCGCTCTGGCCGCCGACTTCCGCGTCGCCGACCCCACCACCCGCTTCGCCTTCCTCTTCACCCGCGTCGGCCTCTCCGGCGGCGACATGGGCGCGGCGTACCTGCTGCCCCGGGTCGTCGGCCTGGGCCACGCGACCCGCCTGCTGATGCTGGGCGACCCGGTCCGCGCCCCGGAGGCCGAGCGCATCGGCCTGATCAGCGAACTGACGGAGGAGGGCCACGCCGACGAGGCAGCACGCCAACTGGCCCACCGCCTGGCCGCGGGCCCGGCCCTGGCCTACGCCCAGACGAAGGCCCTCCTCACGGCGGAACTGGACATGCCCCTGGCGGCATCGGTGGAACTGGACGCCTCGACGCAGGCACTGTTGATGAACAGCGCGGACTACGCCGAGTTCCACGCGGCATTCACAGAAAAGCGCCCTCCGAAGTGGAGCGGACGGTGAGTGCTCGTCCTTCAGGGGCGCGGGGAACTGCGCGACAAGCCACAACGCACCCGCAGTCGCCCACCGACAACAGCCACCCCCTACGCGTCGCAATCATCGGCGGAGGCCCCGGCGGCCTCTACGCCGCCGCCCTCCTCAAACGCCTCGACCCCACCCGCGACATCACCGTCTGGGAACGCAACGCCCCCGACGACACCTTCGGCTTCGGCGTGGTCCTCTCCGACGAGACCCTCGGCGGCATCGAACACGCCGACCCCACGGTCTACGAGGCCCTCCGCAGGGACTTCGTCCGCTGGGACGACATCGACATCGCCCACCGCGGCGTACGCCACACCTCCGGCGGCCACGGATTCGCCGCGCTGGGCCGCCACCGCCTGCTGGAGATCCTCCACACCCGCTGCCGGGAACTCGGCGTGGACCTCCGCTTCCGCACCGAGGCCCCCGACGACCTCCCGCGGACCCACGACCTGGTCATCGCCGCGGACGGCGTCCACAGCACCACCCGCGAGAGGTACGCGGACGCGTTCCGCCCCCGCCTGACCACCCACCGCTGCCGCTACATCTGGCTCGCCGCCGACTTCGCCCTCGGCTCCTTCCGCTTCGAGATCGCCGAGACCGAGCACGGCGTGATGCAACTCCACGCCTACCCCTACGCGCCGGACGCCTCCACCGTGATCGTCGAGATGCGCGAAGAGGTCTGGCGCGCGGCCGGTTTCGACGAACTCGGCGAAGCGGAGTCCATCGAACGCTGCGCCAAGATCTTCGCCGAGGCGCTCCACGGCCGCCCCCTGAAGTCGAACAACTCGGTGTGGACGACGTTCCGCACGGTCGTCAACGAGCGCTGGTCGCACCGCAACGTCGTCCTCCTCGGCGACGCCGCCCACACCGCCCACTTCTCCATCGGCTCCGGCACCAAACTGGCCGTCGAGGACGCCCTGGCGCTCGCGGCCTGCCTGGCGGAGCAGGACTCCCTGCCCGAGGCCCTGGCCGCCTACGAGGCGGAGCGGCGCCCGGTCGTCGCCTCCACGCAGCGCGCGGCACGGGCCAGCCTGGAGTGGTTCGAGAACCTCGCCCTCTACCTGGACCAGCCGCCCCGCCAGTTCGCCTTCAACCTGCTCACCCGCAGCCGCCGCGTCACCCACGACAACCTCCGCCTGCGCGACGCGCGCTTCACGGAGGCCGTGGAGCGCGAGTTCGGCTGCCCGCCCGGCACACCGCCCATGTTCACCCCGTTCCGGCTGCGCGGCCTGACCCTGCGCAACCGGGTCGTCGTCTCACCCATGGACATGTACTCGGCGGTCGACGGCGTCCCCGGCGACTTCCACCTCGTCCATCTGGGCGCGCGGGCGCTGGGCGGGGCCGGGCTGGTGATGACGGAGATGGTGTGCGTCAGCGAGGAGGGCAGGATCACGCCCGGCTGCGCCGGCCTCTACACCGGCCGGCAGGCCGAGGCCTGGAAGCGGATCACCGGCTTCGTGCACGCGCAGGCCCCGGGCACCGCGATCGGCGTGCAACTCGGCCACAGCGGCCGCAAGGGCTCGACGAAACGGATGTGGGAGGGCATGGACGAGCCGCTGGAGGAGGGCAACTGGCCGCTCGTGGCCGCGTCGGCACTGCCGTACCAGCGGTTCAGCCAGACCCCCCGCGCGCTGTCCCGTGCCCAGCTCACCGACATCCGTGAGCAGTTCGCGGCCGCCGCCGTGCGTGCCGCGCGGGCCGGTTTCGACCTGCTCGAACTGCACTGCGCCCACGGCTACCTGCTCTCCGGCTTCCTCTCCCCGCTGACCAACCGCCGCACCGACGCCTACGGCGGCACCCTGGAGAAGCGGCTCCGCTTCCCGCTCGAGGTCTTCGACGCCGTACGGAACGTCTGGCCGGGGGAGCGGCCCATGACGGTCCGCCTCTCCGCGACCGACTGGGCCGAGGGCGGGACGACCGCCGAGGAGGCCGTGGAGATCGCCCGGGCCTTCGCCGCGCACGGCGCCGACGCGATCGACGTGTCGACGGGGCAGGTCGTGGCGGACGAGCGGCCCGAGTACGGACGGTCGTACCAGACGCCGTTCGCGGACCGCATCCGCAACGCCACCGGCGTCCCCGTGATCGCGGTCGGCGCGATCTCCTCCTGGGACGACGTCAACTCCCTGATCCTGGCCGGCCGCACGGACCTGTGCGCCCTGGCCCGCCCGCACCTCTACGACCCGCACTGGACCCTGCACGCGGCGGCCGAGCAGGGCTACACGGGCCCCGGCGCGACCTGGCCGACCCCGTACCGCGCGGGCAGCCGCCGCCCCCGCACGGGCCGCACGGACGCGCCCAAGCCGCGGCTGAGCCTGTGAGCTGACGGCGGGTTCCGGCGGAACTCCCCGCCCCGAGGCGGAACTTCGGTCACGTGTTGTCCCACGATTGACTACGCTCTGTCGTCGTTCGTTCACTACGACATCAGAGGACACACAGTCACCGATGACGGCCATCACCAGCATCCGACTCGACGACGGCTCGCTGCTGCGCGTCGAGACCACCGAACCGGCTTCGCCGCGCCCCGTGGCCGAGGACCCCTACGAACCCATCCGCCGGCCGCGCCCGGCGGACGACGTGGCGAGCGCGGCCGACACCCTGCGCGGCGCCGTCGACCGGATCCGCCCGGCGGTCTCGGACATCGTGGACTCCCTGCGCTCCATGCCTCGCCGGCCGGACCGGATCACGCTGGAGTTCGGGGTCAAGGTGACCGCCGAGGCCGGCGTGGTCGTCGCCCGCACCGCGGCCGAGGCGCACTTCACCGTCGGTGTCGAGTGGGACGCCACGAGCGTCGCCGGAACCACCGATGCCGGCTAGCTCCCTGCCGCGCCGGGCACGGTACGAACGCGGCGCCGCCCGGGTGTTCGCCCCGGACGGCGAACCGGTCGGCGCGGGCTTCCTCCTCGACGACGACCTGCTGTGCACGTGCGCCCACGTCGTGGCCGAGCCGGACGGCAGCCGCCCCGTGCAGCCGGTCGTGGTCGACTTCCCGCTGCTCGCCGGTGCCGAACCGGGCCCACGGGTGGCCGCCGTGGTGGAGTCCTGGTGGCCCGAGGACGACGTCGCGCACCTGCGCCTGAGCGCGACGGTGGACGGGACGGAGCCGCTGCCCCTCGCGGACGGCTCCGAAGACGAGTGGAACCGGGACATCCGCGCGTTCGGCTTCCCCCCTCAGGTCTCGCGCGGAGTGAACGCGACCGGCACCCTGCGCGGCCGGCAGCGCGCCGACCTCATCCAGCTCGACCTGACCGCACCGGGCGTCCGCATCGGCCCGGGGTTCAGCGGCGCCGCCGTCTGGGACCCGGGGGAAGAGGCCGTCGTCGGCATGCTCACCACGCGGGGCAGAGGGCCGGTCAGCGACACCGCGTATCTGCTGGCCGCGGACCGGCTGACCGACCCCGACGCGCTGCCGTGCCCGTTCCGGGGCCTGGCCCGGTTCGAGAGCGAACACGCACGGTACTTCCACGGCCGTGAGGACGAGGTGGGCGCACTGGTGCGGGCGCTGGAGACCCGACCCGTCACCGTCCTCGTCGGCCCTTCCGGCAGCGGCAAGTCCTCCTTGCTCCGGGCAGGCCTGCTGGCGGCGGTCCGCACCCGGGGGACGCCCTGGGCCCTGCGGGTGCCGGAGCCCGCCGACGCGGCCGGGGCACCGGCCGAGGACGCCGACGCCTGGGTCGCCGAAGCGGTCGCGGCGGCCTGGCACGACGCCGTACCGGACGACGCCGCCCGGCGCGACCGCTTCGAGGCCGTGCGGGACGCCTGCGCCGGCGGCGAGGCCGAGCGGCGGGTGCTGCGCGGCCGGCTCACCCATGAACTCGGCGCGCGCGGTGCCGTGTTGCTCCTGGACCAGTTCGAGGAGTACGCAGCGGCCGCACCGCACGGAGCACTGCGGGCCTTCCGAGCCCTGTCGGCGCTGGCCCAGGCCCCGGACCCGGCCCAGGGCGGCGGGCTGCGCGTCGTGCTGACCGCGCGCTCCGCCACGCTGGAGGCCCTCACCGCCGCCGACACCTCCGCCCGGCTGGAGGGTGCCGTGCGGTTCCTCGCGCCGATGACCGCCGAAGCCCTGACCCGGGCCGTGCGGGAACCGGTACGGGCCGTCGCCGGCCTGCGTCTGGAGGAGGGACTGGCACAGCGTCTGGTCTCCGACGCCGTGGACGAACCGGGGTGCCTGCCCCTGTTGCAGTTCGCCCTGACGCGGCTGTGGGAGCAGCGCAAGGCGCACACCATGACCCACGCCGCCTACGAACGCACAGGTGGTGTCGTCAAGGCGCTGGCCGAGTACGCCGACGAGGCGCTGCGGGACTGCCTCGCCTCGACCGGCGCCGCCGAGGACACCGCCCGGAGGCTGTTCGAGCAGCTGGCCCGGCCCGACGGCCAGGGCGGATTCACCCGGCGTGCCGCCCCGATCCGGCAGTTGTCGCCCGAACAGGCCGCGCTGGCCCGCGCCCTGGCCGGGCGCCGGCTGCTCGTGTGGGACGTCGTCGAGCGGCGGCCCGGCCCGGCCCGCGAGCAGGCCGGCACCGTGCAGGTGGTGCACGAAGCACTGCTGCGCGAGTGGGAGCGTCCGGCGGCCTGGCTGCACGAGGGCGCCGACTTCCTCGAATGGCACGAACGCACCGCACGGGACGCGGCCGAGTGGGACGGCGCGGGCCGCCCCGACGGGCTCCTGCCGCACGGGGCCCGTCTGGCCGAGGGGCTGCGGTGGCTCGCCGACCGGCCCGACGACCTCACCGACACCGAGCGGGCCTACCTGGAGGCGGGCCGGCGGCGGCAGCGGCGCGGGCTGCGCCGGCTCTGGGGCGTGACCGCTCTGGTGACCGTGCTCGCGGTGCTGGCGTCGACCCTCGCGGTGAGCACGTACCGCGCCCTCCAGCGGGACCGGGCACAGCTGCGCACGGCTGCCGCCGCCGAACTGGGCACGCTCGCCGCCGATGTGGCCGACCGTTCGCCGGACAGCGCGTTCCGCTACGCGGCCGGCGCCTGGACCGCCCGCCACACCCCGCAGTCCCAGCAGGCCCTGTTCGCGCAGTACGTCCGCGCCGCGGACGTGACGTCCTCGCACAGCGGGCTGTGGCCGGGCAGCGCGCAGTGGTCGTCGATGTCCCCGGACGGCCGCACCGTGGTGGTGCTGTCGCGCCGGGACGGTGCCGTGGATCTGACGGCGACCGTGGTGACCGGCGCCGTCGACGGCCGTCCCCGGGCCACTTCGCTCCGGGGCGTCCCCGCCGGCCTGCGCGTCCAGGACTTCCGGGACGCGATCAGCGCCGACGGCCGCCGCTACGCGCTGGTCACCCTGGACGGCAGCGTGCTGCTGTGGGACCTGAGCGCGGCCGGAGCCCGCCCGCGGCAGTTGTCCGCGGCTCTGCCCGCCCGAGGCGGCGTCGAGTCCCCGCACGTCGACTTCTCCGACGACGGAACCCGGCTGCTGCACTTCTTCCCCTTCAAGGAACCGCGCCCCGAGGACGACGGCCGCAAGGCGCTCGTCCGGCTCTGGGACACGGACAGCGGCCGTGCTCTGCCCGTGTCCCAGCGGGTCGTGGAACAGCAGAACCCGACCATGGCGTGGCTGCCGGGAGACGGGGAGCGCGTCGCGGTCGCCGGCAGCCGTGCGAAGGGAGAGCAGCGCTATCTGGACCTCCACGACACCGCCTCCGGCGAGCGGGTCCGCCGCGTCTACGGTCCGCAGCCCGCCGTGAACCAGGAGCCGGCCGGCCGGGGCGTCTGGCTGGACGTGGCGGACGGTCTCCGCTGGTACTCCCTGTATCCCGAGGCGCGGCAGCCGGTCCGCACCTATTCCGGAGGTGTGACCTCCCGGGACCTGACGGGCACGCACCTCTACCGTGATGCCACTCCCGTGTCCGGGGAGACGGGGGACTACCGGCGCGTGACGGTTCGCGACCCGAGGGAACGCGACCGCTTCTGGTCCCTCACGCTCCCCGGCCGGGACGGCTCCAGAGCGCTCGGGGTCGTCGGAGAGGGCTCCGGTCCCCGCACCGTCCTGGCCGTCGAGGGGGACACCCTGCTCCGTTCCCGCCCCGAGCCCGTGTCCGCGGTGGCGAACGAGCTCTTCTCGCGTTCCGGTGACGCCGCCGCCCTCTCGCCCGACGGCTCGCGGACCGCGCGGTTGCGGGCGGGCCGGCTGGAGGTCACCGGGCCGGGAGTCCGTACGCGCCACACCCCGCTGCCGGGGAAGATGCGTGAAATCGACGGATGGAAGCTGCACCTGACCTGGGTCACCCGCAAGGGCGGGGACGCGCTGCTCGTCTGGTCGGACTACTTCACCTACGCCCGCCTCTACGACGCCGACACCCTGCGTTCCCGCGGGGTCACCTGGGATTGCGGCCGGTCCGGCGACCCCACCGCGAACCAGCCGCAGGACATCGTGCAGACGGGCGACGGCGACCTCGTGCTGCTGTGCCTGGGCGACACGCTGGTCCGGCTGGACCCGCGCTCCGGGGTGCAGAGCGGCGGCCCGGTCCGGCTGGAGCACACTCCGGCCGGCCGGGGGATGTTCCAGAACACCGGCCGGCTGACCACCAGGCCGGGCCACCCCCACCAAGTGGCGGTGGTCACCGGCCCCTGGCGCGCCAGCGGCAGGATCGAGCTGTGGGACGTCCGGCGCGGCACCCGCGTGGCCCGGCTGGAGGGCGGGCCGCTGCCGAACGGGTCGTTCCTCGACGACGACGTGGAACGGTGGGTGGTCTTCACACCCGATGGGAACCGGCTCGCCGCGTTCGACGAGGAGCGACGCGTGGTGTGGTGGGACGTGGACGGGGAGCGCCCGGAGGAGCCGACCCGTGCCATCGACGACGCCACCGGCTTCCTGGGAGTCGCGCCGGACGGGACGCTCCTCGTCGTCAGCTCGGGCGTCAGCCTGGTCTCGCCGGACGACGCCGAGCCGCTCGGACAGTTGAAGGGCGGGGACGAGAACCTGCACGCGGTCCGCATCAACGGCGACACCCTGCACCTGGTCACGGAGAAGGGCGCCCGGACGCTCCGCCTCTCGCCCTCTGCCTGGCAGGCCACCCTGTGCGCGGCCCTTGACGGCCCCGACAGCCGTGCGCAGCAGGGCCGTCCGGTCCTGGAGGCGGCCAGGAACACTCCGCCATGCCCCTCCACCTGAACGCGACGAGCGCCCGGGGGCGGTGTCACACCCCCACGAACTCCGCCCCCGCCTCCCGCAGCCGCTCGTGCAGCCCCCGGAACACCGCCGACGAGCGGACCCCCGGCCAGTCCCGGGGGAGCAGCTCGGAGGGCAGGCCCGGGTCGGTGTAGGGGAGGTGGCGCCAGGAGTCCAGGGCGAGGAGGTAGTCGCGGTAGGCCTCCTCGGGCGGGGTGTCCTCGCGCTTCTCCCAGTCGCGCAGGACGCGCTCGTGGCGGTCGAGGAACGCCTCGTGCTCCTTGGCGATCGCGGCCAGGTCCCACCAGCGGGCGACGGCCTCCGCGGTCGGCGCGAAGCCGAGGTGGTCGCCGCGGAAGAAGTCGACGTACGAGTCGAGCCGCAGCCGCTGCAGGGTGTGCCGGGTTTCCTCGTAGAGCCGGGCGGGCGCGATCCACACGCCCGGGGCGGCCGTGCCGAAGCCGAGTCCGGACAGGCGGGAGCGGAGCACGTGCCGCTTCTGCCGCTCCGACTCCGGCACGGAGAACACCGCGAGCACCCAGCCCTCGTCCTCGGGCGGAGCGGTGGCGTAGATGCGCCGGTCGCCGTCGTCGAGCAACTGGCGGGCGTCCGGGGACAGTTCGTACCCGGCCGCGCCCTGGGCGGTGCGGGCGGGCACGAGCAGTCCGCGTCTCTTGAGCCGCGACACCGAGGAGCGTACGGACGGGGCGTCGACGCCGACCGCGGCCAGCAGCCGGATCAGTTCGGCGACGGGCACGGGGCCCGGCACGAAGCGACCGTACGCGCCGTAGAGCGTGACGATGAGAGACCGTGGTGCATGCTGGTCGGACACGTTGATCATCTTAGGTCGTGCGGATCAGTCCCGGCCGCCTGTGGTGCGCAGCCGGAACCGCTGGAGCTTGCCGGTGGCCGTGCGCGGCAGCGCGTCGAGGAAGACGATCTCGCGTGGGCACTTGTACGGGGCCAGTTCCTCCTTGACGAAGGCGCGCAGCGCCCCGGCGTCCCGTGCGGCGCCCTCCTTCAGCACGGCGAAGGCCACCACGACCTGGCCGCGTGCCTCGTCGGGCCGCCCGACGACCGCCGCCTCCACCACGTCCGGGTGGCGCAGCAGCACGTCCTCGACCTCGGGGCCCGCGATGTTGTACCCGGCCGAGATGATCATGTCGTCGGCGCGGGCGACGTACCGGAAGAAGCCGTCGGGTTCGCGGACGTAGGTGTCGCCGGTGATGTTCCAGCCGTCGCGCACGTACACGCTCTGCCGCGGGTCGGCGAGGTAGCGGCAGCCGACCGGTCCGCGCACGGCGAGGAGCCCGGGCCGCCCGTCGGGCACCGGCGCGCCGTCCGCGTCCTGCACGCGCGCCTGCCAGCCCGGCACGGGGACGCCCGTGGTGCCCGGGCGGATGTGCTCGTCGGCGGCGGAGATGAAGATGTGCAGCAGCTCGGTGGCGCCGATGCCGTTGATGAGGCGCAGGCCGGTGCGTTCGTGCCAGGCCCGCCAGGTGGCGGCGGGCAGGTTCTCGCCGGCCGAGACGCAGCGGCGCAGGGACGACAGGTCGTGGCCGTCGAGCTCGCCGAGCATCGCGCGGTACGCCGTCGGGGCGGTGAACAGCACGGAGACCCGGTGCCGGGCGATGGCCGGCAGCAGGTGCCTCGGGCCCGCCTGCTCCAGCAGCAGCGCGCTCGCCCCGGCCCGCAGCGGGAAGACGACGAGTCCGCCGAGGCCGAAGGTGAAGCCGAGCGGGGGACTGCCCGTGAACACGTCGTCGGCGCGGGGCCGCAGCACGTGCCGGGAGAAGGTGTCGGCGATCGCCAGTACGTCCCGGTGGAAGTGCATGCAGCCCTTGGGGCGGCCGGTGGTGCCGGACGTGAAGGCGATCAGCGCCACGTCGTCGGCCGCCGTCGGGACGGCCTCGAACGGGGCCTCGGGCGCCGGGCGGTGCAGCAGGTCGTCGGGTGCGTCACCGCCGTAGGTCGTGATCCGCAGGCCGGGGATCTCGGCCTTGGCGAGGTCGTCGACGGCGCGGATGTCGCACAGCGCGTGCCGCACCCGGGCGATCTCGCACATGGTGCTCAGCTCGTGGGGGCGCTGCTGGGCGAGCACGGTGACCGCGACGGCCCCCGCCTTCAGCACCGCCAGCCAGCAGGCGGCGAGCCAGGGGGTGGTGGGGCCGCGCAGCAGCACCCGGTTGCCGGGGACGACGCCGAGTTCGCCGGTGAGCAGGTGGGCGAGGCGGTCGACCCGGGCACGGAGATCGGCGTACGTCCACGGCTCACCGGTGGGGGTGAGGAAGGCGGGGCGGTCGCCGGGCTGGCCGGTCAGCAGTTCGGCGGCGCAGTTGAGCCGTTCGGGGTAGCGCAGCTCCGGCAGGTCGAAGCGGAGTTCGGGCCATTGGTCCGGGGGTGGCAGATGGTCGCGGGTGAAGGTGTCGACGTGCGCCGTGTCCCGTGGATTCATACGGTTCGCCCCCTTGGCGTGGTGGGCTCGCCCCTGGAGCGTATCGTGTTGGTGACGGCAGTCAACGGTCCGCGATAACCTCGGAGTGGCCCGGCCGGACGCAGGGCGGCGCAGAAGGGACCGGCGATGACCGCATTCTCGCTCGAACCGGCACAACTCGCCTGGTGCGCCGAGCTGCGCGCCCTGGCCGCGGAGCGGCTGCGCCCCCTGGCCGAGAAGGGCGAGCCGGGCCGGGTGAACCGGGCCCTGGTCGCCGAACTGGGCCGACTGGGCCTGCTCGGGCGCCTGTTCACCTCGGGCGCGCTCGACCTGTGCCTGATGCGCGAGTCCCTGGCCCAGGCCTGCACGGAGGCGGAGACGGCCCTGGCCCTCCAGGGCCTCGGCGCCCACCCGGTGCACGCCCACGGCACCGACGCCCAACGCGCCCGCTGGCTCCCCGCGGTGAGCGACGGCACGGCCGTCGCGGCCTTCGCCCTGAGCGAGCCCGGGGCGGGCTCGGACGCGGCGGCCCTGGAGCTGACCGCCCACCCGGACGGCACCGCCCACCCCGACGGCGACGCCCGCTGGCGCCTCACCGGCGAGAAGTGCTGGATCTCCAACGCCCCCGAGGCGGACTTCTACACCGTCTTCGCGCGGACCACCCCGGGCGCCGGCGCCCGCGGGGTCACGGCGTTCCTCCTGCCCGCCGACCGCCCGGGGCTGACCGGCCGCGGGCTCGACATGCTCGCGCCGCACCCCGTCGGCGCCCTCGACTTCGACGGCGTACCGGTGACGGCCGACGACGTGCTGGGCGAGGTCGACCGCGGCTTCCGGGTCGCCATGGGCACGCTCAACCTGTTCCGGCCCAGCGTCGGCGCCTTCGCCGTCGGCATGGCACAGGCGGCCCTCGACGCGACCCTCGCCCACACCGCCCGCCGCGACGCCTTCGGCGGCAAGCTGCGCGACCTCCAGGCCGTCGCCCACCAGGTCGCCGAGATGGCCCTGCGCACAGAGGCGGCCCGCCTGATGGTTTACGCGGCGGCGACCGCGTACGACACGGGCGCCCCGGACGTGCCCGGGCGCTCCGCCATGGCGAAACTGCTCGCCACCGAGACCGCCCAGTACGTCGTCGACACGGCCGTCCAGCTGCACGGCGCCCGCGCGCTGCAACGCGGTCAGCTGCTCGAACACCTCTACCGCGAAGTGCGCGCCCCGCGCATCTACGAGGGCGCCAGCGAGGTCCAGCGCGGCATCATCGCCAAGGAGTTGTACGCCCGCCAGGAGGCCCGGTGACCACCGAGCGCGTCAACCCGCCCGGCCTCTCCCCGCCGGCCGGCTTCTCCCACGCCGTCGTCGCCTCCGGCTCCCGCGTGGTGTTCCTGGCGGGGCAGACCGCCCTCGACGCCGACGGCAAGGTGGTGGGCCGGACCCTGCCCGAGCAGTTCGAGAAGGCCCTCGCCAATCTGCTGGCCGCCCTCACCGCGGCCGGCGGCAGCCCCGCCGACCTCGCCCGCGTCACCGTCTACGCCACGGACGTCCAGGCGTACCGCGCCCACGCGCGCGAACTGGGCCGGCTGTGGCGCCGGCTGGCCGGCCGGGACTACCCGGCCATGGCGGTCGTCCAGGTCGTCCGGCTGTGGGACGAGGAGGCGCTGGTGGAACTGGACGGGTTCGCGGTGCTGCCGTAGGGGGGGGGCGGCGGACTCGCCACCGAAGGGGTGAGGGTCACGGACGGCGGCCCGGAGGGCCGGTACGAGTGGAAACCGCCATCTCACTCCTTCCGGGAGGTTCCCCTCATGCGTGTACGTCCCCTCCTCGGCGCGGCGGCCGTTGCCGCGCTGCTCCTGCTGACCGGCGCGGGCGCGCCACCCGCCGCCGCGTCGCTCCTCGCCCCGTCCGAGTCCGTGACGGTCGACGCGGTCGGCCGGATCGCCGCCGACGGCACCGTCACCCTGTCCGGCACCTACCGCTGCGTCGGCTCCAGCGGCCCCGTCTTCGTCAGCTCCTCCGTGAGCCAGGGCGTCTCCACCACCCGCTACGGCATCGGCGGCACCCGGGCCGTGTGCGACGGGGCGGTGCACCGCTGGGTGAACACGGGCCGTCCCATGCCCGGCGCGCTCACGCCCGGCGCGGCCCACGTGGAAGCAACCCTGATGGAGCTGCGCACCTTCAGCGGCCTGCCGCTGCCCAGCTTCCACGCGACCTCGGGGCAGGACATCACCCTGACCCAGAGCTGAGCCAGGGCCCGAACGGACCGGCGGACACCCCGGATACGAGGGTTCCGCCGGTCCCGGCCTCCCCGACGACCTGGGCCTTTCCCATCGCGATGGTGCGCGATCCGCCTCCTTGACTGTTTAATTGCGAGGTCTATGCAACAACCTGACTAGAGCAACAAGGGTGTGAGGTCACATGTCGACCCGTCGGATACGAGGGGCCGCCGCCACGGCGGCGCTGGCCGCGGCGGTCACCGCCTGCTCCGCTCCCGGCAGCGGCGGGCCGGGCGACGCCAAGTCCGCCGGATCCGTGGTGATCGGCGTGGCCTCCGAGCCCGACACCCTCAGCCCGCTCCTCGGCTACGGCAAGGACGGCAACTCCAAGATCTTCGACGGGCTGCTCGCCCACGACGCCGATCTGAAGCTGAAGCCCGCGCTGGCGGCCGCGCTCCCCGAGATCACCGACGGCGGCCGCACCTACACCTACACCCTGCGCGACGGCGTCGAGTTCAGCGACGGCGAGCCCCTCACGGCCGACGACGTCGTCTACACCTACCGGACCGTCCTCGACCCGAAGACCAACAACACCTTCAAGAGCGAGCTGGACGCCGTGAAGGAGGTCCGGGCGAGCGGTGACGACAAGGTCGTCTTCACCCTCAAGTACCCCTACGCCCCCTTCGCCGCCCGCACGGTCCTGCCCATCGTCCCCGAGCACGTGGCCGGGAAGCAGGACCCCAACACCGGCTCCTTCAACACCAAGCCGGTCGGCACCGGGCCGTACGTCCTCAGCACGTGGAGCAAGGGCGAGAAGCTCACCTTCAAGGCCAACCCCCGCTACTGGGGCGGCAAGCCGAAGGTGAAGACCTTCACCATGGCGGTCATCGCCGACGACGACGTCCGCGCCACCCGGCTGCGCTCCGGCGACCTCGACGGCGCGGTCCTGCCGCCCAACCTCGCCGCCACCTTCAAGGGCGACGACGCCACACGCACCTACGAGGCACGCTCCTACGACTTCCGGGCCGTCACCCTGCCCACCGCGCACCGGGTCACCGGCGACCGCGCCATCCGCCGGGCACTGGACGCCGCCGTGGACCGCCGGGCCATGGTCGACAAGATCCTCGACGGCGCGGGCCGCCCGGCCTACGGGCCGCTGCCCGTCGACGACCCCGCCTTCACCGAGGACATCGAGCGCGCCAAGGACCTCGGCAAGGCCGGCCGGATCCTGGACGAGGCCGGCTGGAAGCCCGGCGAGGACGGCATCCGCGCCAAGGACGGCAAGCGCGCCTCCCTCAGCCTCCTCTACCCCTCCGGCGACAAGGTCCGCCAGGACCACGCCCTCGCCTACGCCTCCGACGCCAAGAAGGCCGGCATCGAGGTGAAGGTGGAGAGCGCCACCTGGGAGGTCATCGAGCCGCGCATGAAGGACACCGCCGTCCTCGCCGGTTTCGGCAGCACCGGCGACCCCGACTTCGGCCTCTACACCCTGCTGCACTCCTCCCTCGCCGGCGACGGCTTCAACAACATGGCCCGCTACGACAACCCGGCCGTGGACCGCGCCCTCGACACCGGCCGCCGCAGCCAGGACCCGGCCGCACGCAAGGCCGCCTACGACACGCTGCAGCGCGCCCTGGTCCAGGACCCCGGCTACACCTTCCTCACCCACATCGACCACCTCTACGTGCTGGCCGACCGCTGGGACGGCCTGACCACCCAGCTGGAGCCGCACGAGCACGGCTTCGCCAGCGGCCCCTGGTGGAACATCGAGGACTGGCAGCCGAAGCAGTGACCCGCCCGCCCTGGGGAGCGATGGCACGGCTGGCGGGACGGCGGGCGCTGTTCGCCGTCCCCGTCCTGCTCGTCGTCACGTTCGGCGTGTTCGCCATCGCCGCCGCCTCCCCCTTCGACCCCGTCAAGGCCTACGCCGGCACCGCCGCGCTCGGCGCCGACCAGGAGACCCTGGACCGGCTGCGCGAGAACCTCGGCGTGGACCGGCCGTTCGCCGTCCGCTGGTGGGACTGGCTGACCTCCGCGCTCACCGGCGACCTCGGCCACTCCACCGTGCTGCGGCAGCCGGTCGCCCAGGTGATCGGCGAACGGCTCGTGTGGTCCGCGCTGCTCTGCGCGGTCGCCTTCGCCGTCGCCGTGCTGCTGGGCACGCTGCTCGGCGTGCTCGCCGCGCGCCGCCCCGGCTCGGCCGCCGACCGGGCCGTCACCTCCCTCGCCTACACCCTGGAGGCGGCCCCGGTCTTCTGGATCGCGCTGCTCGCCGTCTGGCTGTTCGCCCTCCGGTGGGACGTCCTGCCGGCGGGCGGCCTGACCGACACCGGCAGCGAACACGTCAGCCTCGGGCAGGTCACCAGCCACCTCGTGCTGCCCGCGGGCGTCCTCGCGGTGTCCCAACTGCCGTGGTTCACGCTGTACGTGCGCCAGGGCGTCGGCGACGCCCTCGCCGAGGACCCCGTACGCGGAGCCCGGGCGCGAGGCCTGAGCGAACGCACCGTCCTGCTCGGGCACGCCCTGCGCTCCGGACTGCTGCCGGTGCTCACGCTCATCGGCTCCCGCGTGCCCGAACTCATCACCGGGGCGCTGCTGGTGGAGAGCGTCTTCAGCTGGCCGGGCATCGCCGCGGCCACCGTCGAGGCGGCCACCGCCGTCGACTTCCCGCTGCTCGCCGCCCTGACGACCCTGGCCACCGCCGCCGTCCTCGCCGGCAACCTGCTCGCCGACCTGCTCTACGGACTGTTCGACCCGAGGGTGAAGCTCAGTGACATGTGACGCACCGGCGCCCGTAGGCGCCCCGGCGGAGACCGAGTGGCGGTCGTACGGCCCGCAGCGCCGCTCCACCCGCGCCCTGCGCGTACGCACCTCCGCGGTGCTGGTGGCCGCGACCGTCCTGGCCGTGCTGCTCGTACCGCCGCTGGTCCAGCTCGACCAGCAGGCCGTCGACCTCGCGGCCAAGCTGCAACCGCCCTCGTGGGCACACCCCTTCGGCACCGACGACGTCGGCCGTGACCTGCTGCTGCGCTGCGTCTACGGACTGCGCGTGTCGCTGCTCGTCGGGGTGGCCGCGGCGCTGACGGCGACCCTGGTCGGCACGGCCGTGGGCGCGGCGGCCGGGGCCCTGGGCGGCTGGGCCGACCGTGCGCTGATGCGGGTGGTCGACACGTTCTCCGCCGTGCCGCACCTGCTGCTCGGCATCTTCATCGTCGCGATGTTCCGGCCCGGGGTCTGGCCCGTGGTGATCTCCGTGGCGCTCACCCACTGGCTGTCCACCGCGCGGATCGTCCGCGCCGAGATGCTGTCGCTGCGGTCGCGGCCGTACGTCGACGCCGCCGTGTCCGGCGGGGCGTCCCGGTGGCGGGTGGCCGTACGGCACCTCCTGCCCGCCGTGCTTCCCCAAGCGGCCCTCGCGGCCGTCCTGATGGTGCCGCACGCCATGTGGCACGAGTCGGCGCTGTCCTTCCTCGGTCTCGGACTGCCCACGCACACGGCGAGCCTCGGCACCCTGATCCAGACCGCCCGCGGCTCCCTGCTCGCCGGCCAGTGGTGGCCGACCCTCTTCCCGGGCCTGTTCCTCATCGTCCCGACCCTGGCCATCGCCGGTCTCGCGGGGGCGTGGCGGGAGCGGCTCCATCCCCGTCACCGATCGGAGCTGATGCTGTGAGCGCCGGTATCGATCCCCTGGCTCCCGTGCTGTCCGTCCGGGGCCTGTCCGTACGGTTCCTCATGCCCGGCGGGCGGCGGGTCGCGGCCGTCACCGGTGCCCGGTTCGACGTGGCGGCCGGGGAGTGCCTGGCGCTGATCGGGGAGAGCGGCTGCGGCAAGTCCGTGCTGGCCTCCGCCCTGCTCGGGCTGCTCCCCGGCAACGCGCAGACCGCCGGCTCGGCCCTGCTCGGCGACCTGGACCTACTCGCCGCCGACGAGCGGACCCTCGCCCGTACCGTACGGGGCCGGCTCGTCGGCCTCGTGCCGCAGAGCCCGGCCGCCCACCTCACGCCCGTGCGCACCGTCCGCTCCCAACTGGAGGAGACCGTCGCCGCGCTGACCGCGACCCGGTCACGCGCCGCCCTGCGCGCCGCCGCCGAGGCCGCCGCCGCACGGGCCGCGTTCCCGGCGGACCACCTCGACCGGCACCCCCACGAGCTGTCCGGAGGCCTCGCCCAGCGTGCCGCCACCGCTCTCGCCCTGGTCGGCGACGCGCCCCTGCTGCTCGCCGACGAGCCGACCACCGGGCTCGACCGCGAGCTGGTGGACCGTACGGTCGACGAACTCCGGCGGCACGTCGACGAACCGAGCACGGCGAACCCCGGCGGACGGGCCCTGCTGATGATCACCCACGACCTGGCCGCCGCCGAACGGGTCGCCGACCGGGTCGCGGTCATGTACGCGGGCCGGATCGTCGAACTCGCCGACGCCACCGCCTTCTTCGGCGCGCCCGGCCCCCGCCACCCCTACAGCCGCGGCCTGCTCCAAGCCCTGCCCGACCGCGCCTTCACGCCCGTCCCCGGCATGCCGCCCGAACTCGGCGACCTCCCCGACGGCTGCGCCTTCGCCGCCCGCTGCGACCGGGCCACCGACACCTGCGCCACCCAGCCGCCGCCCGGCACGGTCGCCTGCCACCACCCGCACGTGCCGGAGGACGTCCGTGCTTGAACTGCGCTCCATCACCGCCGGATACACCGCGAACGCCCCGGTCGTCCGGGGCGTCTGCCTGGCCGTGGCGGCGGGCGAGTCCGTCGGCCTGCTCGGCCCGAGCGGCTGCGGCAAGTCCACCCTGGCCCGCGTCGCCGCGCTGCTGCACCGGCCCGACTCCGGCACCCTGCTCCTCGACGGCGAACCCGTACGGCGCTGGCGCCACCGCGCTCCGCGCGAGCTGCGCACCGCCTTCGGGGTCGTCTTCCAGCAGGCCAGGCTCTCCGCGGACCCCCGGCTGCCGCTCACCGACCTGATCGCCGAGCCCCTGCGCGCCACCGGCCGCGGCAAGGACGTCCCGGACCGCGTCGCCGAGCTGGCCCCGGCCGTCGGCCTCACCCCGGACCTGCTGACCAGGCGGCCGCACGAGGTCAGCGACGGCCAGCTGCAACGCGCCTGCCTCGCCCGCGCCCTGGTGCTGCGCCCCCGCCTGCTGGTGTGCGACGAGATGACCGCCATGCTCGACGCCTCGACGGCCGCCGCGCTGGTGGCGGCCGTCGAGGACTACCGGGCCGCGACCGGCGCGGCCCTGCTGGCCGTCGGCCACGACCGCACGCTGCTCGAGCGCTGGTGCGACCGCACGGTCCACTGGGACAGCCTGTCCTGAGGGCGGGCTACTCCTGGGCGTGCCGGATGGCGTCCAGCACGATGTGCGCCACGTGGTCGTCGGTGAGGGTGTACCGCGTCTCGCGGGCCTCACGGCGGGCGGTGACGATCCGGGAGGTGCGCAGCACCCGCAGGTGCTGGGAGACGAGGGGCTGGCTCACGCCCAGGGCCGTCACCAGTTCGTGGACGTACTTCCCCCCGACGGACAACTCGCGCACGATGCCCAGCCGTACGGGCGAGGCCAGGGCGCGCAGCAGCTCACTGGCCGCTTGCAGCGTCCGGTCCGGGTCGTCCGTCGGGGGAGAGGGCGTCGTTGTCATATGCACACATTAGCATATGACAACGATTTCCAAATCGGTTCCGCCCTGTCGGGGTGAAGCCCCGTCAGTGGTCGTCCCAGTGTCCCTCGTGGGCGGCGTGCCGGTGGCCGTCGTGGACGTAGTCGGTGTGGTCGCCGTGGCGCACGGCCAGGTGGCCGCAGTCGTCGCCGTGCTGGTGGTCGTGGTTCTGGTGCACCGTGTGACCGCCGTTCGCGCACTCGTCGACGTGGTCCTCGTGGACCCGGTGGATGTGGCCGTCGTGGGCGTAGTCCGTGTGGTCGCCGTGGGGGAAGGCGACGTGGCCGCAGTCGTCGCCGTGGGTGTGCGCGTGGTCCTGGTGGGTGAGGTGCTCGGCGGTGGTCATGGGGGCTCCTTGCGTGTGCTCGTGACGTCCCGCGGTTCTTTGGCCGGGACGCGCATGGCGACATTAACATATAGCGATTCCTGCATGTATTGTCCGGGGGCCCGCCGCGCCCCGCCATCCGGCGGGGGCGCACGGGTGAACGCCGCGCTAGCGGACCGCCACGGCGACACAGCTGTCGCCGTACTGCCAGACCGGGCCCGCCTTGCGGAAGCCCGCCTGCCGGAGCAGGTCCAGATGGGCGGAGAGGGGGAGTTCGGCGGGGGTGCCGGTGTCCGGGGACGCCTCGCGGTCGCGGCGCTCGGCGAGGAGGTCGGCCAGTTCCGGGTCGTCGGCGACGGCGGCCCACCAGGACCCCCAGTCCTCATGGGCGAACGCCCGCTGCCGGTCGGCCCGGCGCTGCCCGACATGGGAAGCGATCCCGGCCGGGCCTGTTTCGTCCTGCGGGAGATGATCGCCGTTGACGAGGACGCCGCCCGGCCGCAGCAGCGCGGCGAGCTGCCGGTAGGTGCGCAGCAGGGTGTCCCGGTCGAGGTAGTGCAGGGCCGTCGTGGAGACGGCCGCGTCCAGGGGCCGGTCCAGACCCAGCGCCCGGGTCCAGCCCGGCGCGCCGATCTCCGCGTCGACGTAACGGGCCGCGTCCGGGTGGTGGGTGCGGCCCAGCTCCAGCAGGAGGGGGTCCCGGTCCACCGCCACGATCTCCGCCTGCGGCAGCCGCCTGACCAGCCGGGCGGCGAGCGAGCCGGGTCCGCAGCCCAGGTCGACCACGAGCGGCCGGGCCGCACGCCCCGCCGTGACGTGTTCGACGACATCGGCGATCACCGTGAACCGCTCCTCGCGGTCGACGGCGTACCGCTGCTGCTGGAGCTCCCAGCGCTCCACCCATCGCTCCGCCGTCGCCAGACTCAGCCCCATCCGGTCGCGCCACCTCGTCGTCTCGCACCTGGTTCTTGCTCCTCCGAGCCTACAGGTGGAAACGGTTCTCATTACGCCTCATGGGCGGAGTCACGAGAGTGACGCGAGAACCGACAGCAACCGGTCGACCTCCTCAACGGTGTTGTACACGTGCAGACTCACCCGCACCGAACCGGTCTTCTCGCCCGCGTCGCCCTGGCAGTGGTGGTCGGAGCGGACCATAAAACCGTGGCTGAACAGGATGAAGCCCAGATCGCCCGAGTCGATGGCGTGGTGCCGCAGCGTCACGATGCCCTGGCGCCGCTGCACGGTCGAGTCGGCGGCCAGACTGAGCGGGCAGCCGAGGACCTCGTAGGCGTCCAGCCGGCGCAGCCCGTCGGTGAGCCGGGAGGCGAGGTCGGCCGTCCAGCGCTCGATGCGCTCGACCCCGGCGGCGTCCAGCCAGTCCAACGCCGCCTCCAGGGAGGCGATGCCCACGGTGTTCGGGGTGCCGCTCCACCCGCCGGGCACGAACGCGGGGCCCCGCTCCTGCCGGGCCCACACCGCCCCCGACCCCGGCAGGGCCAGGGCCTTGTGCCCGGAGAAGACCACGAAGTCGACGTCCAACTCGGCGACCGAGACCGGCAGATGACCCACGCTCTGCGCCGCGTCCAGACAGATCACCGCGTCCGGGCCCACGGCCCGGCGGATCCGCTGCACGTTCATGTCGCCGCCGTACACGTGGTGCACATGGGTGGTGGCGACGAACCGCGTGCGCGGCCCCGCCCGTTCGGCCAGCGCCCGGTGGTCGTAGTCCCCGGAACCGCTCTGGTACGGCATCGGCACGACCCGCACGTGCACGCCCTGCCGGGCCAGCAGCTGCTGCGCCTCCAGCCAGGGCGTGATGTTGGCCTGGTGGTCGGCGTCCGGCACGACGATCTCGTCGCCGTCGCGCAGGAAGCCCGGCAGCCAGTCGCGGGCGATCACGCGCAGCCCCTCGGTCGTGCCGCTGGTGAAGTGCACGGCGGAGCGGTCCGGTTCGGTGTCCCCGAGGAACCGGGCGACGCGCTCACGGGTCCGCTCGACCAGCTCCGTGGTCCGGTTGGCCCACGGATAGGTGCCGCGCGCGGCGTTGGCGTTGGACGTCGTGAGGTAGCTCTGCACGGCGTCCAGGACGGCCTGCGGCTTCTGCGCCGTGGCCGCGCTGTCCAGGTAGGCCAGCTCGGGGTGCTGGGTGACGATGGGGAACTGGGCGCGCAGCGCCTGCTGCCACGGGTGCAGGTCGTCGCCGGTCACGGGTGCGGTCATGGCGGTCAGTCCCGCACCAGGGGCGCGCCCGCGTCCCGCCAGGCGATGATGCCGCCGGTGAGGCTGCGCACGTCCGGGTGGCCCATCCGCGTGAGCAGCGCCGCGTACCGGGCGGACTGCTCGCCCACCGGGCACGCCAGCAGCACCGGCCGGCTCCGGCTGAACGGCAGGCCGCCCCGGACGAGTTCGGCGAACAGCTCGTCGACGATGTTGACCGACCCGTCGATGTGCAGCGCCGCGTACGCGTACGGACTGCGCAGGTCGACCACGAGCGGCTGCTCGGTGTCGATCCAGCGCCGGGCCTCGGCCACCGTGACCGACGGGGCCCGGCCGACCTCCGCCGCCGAGAGGTCGGCCGGCGAGTTCTTCCGGGGCGGCCGGCCCAGCAGGTCGGGCCGCCGCTGGCGGACGTAGCTCAGATAGCTCTCGACGCGGTCGCAGACGATGAACACCGCCGTCCGCCGCTCGGTCAACTCCTCGTCCAGAGGCCGCAGATGGCGGATCGCCCCGAAGTAGGCGGCCCCTCCGGTGGGTCCGCCCAGGATGCCGCAGCGGCGGTTCAGGGTCAGCATGCCCTCGATCGCCTCGTCGGCGCTCACCGACTCCATCGTGTCGTACGTCTCCGGGTCGAACAGGCCGACCTCCTGCACCTCGTCGATGGTGCGGATCCCGGGGATGAAGTCGGACTTGGCCGCGACCAGCCCGACCACCCGCACCGACGGGTCCTCCTCCCGCAGCGCGCGGGCCACGCCCGTGGAGGAGCCGGCCGTGCCCACGCAGGCCACGAACCAGTCCGGGACCCGGCCGTCCAGGTCCTTGACGATCTCCGGGCCGGTGCCCGTGAGATGGGCCTCGGTGTTGCGCGGGTTGAAGTACTGGTCGGTGTGCAGATAGGCGCCGCCGGACGCCGACAGGGTCCGGTGGAACAGGGTCAGCGGGTCGTCCGTCGCGGTCGGGTCCAGGCACT
Organism: Streptomyces sp. Go-475; assembly: GCF_003330845.1. Classification (GTDB taxonomy): domain Bacteria; phylum Actinomycetota; class Actinomycetes; order Streptomycetales; family Streptomycetaceae; genus Streptomyces. The sequence continues at coordinate 6,637,985 of NZ_CP026121.1, forward strand.
CGCTCTGGCCCGGCAGCTCCTCGATCTCCGCGCCGAGCAGCAGCAGCAGGTCCTTGATCTCCGGGACCCGCATCCGGTTGGTGACGCTCTTGAAGCCCAGGCCGTGCATGCCCGCGACGACCGCCAGGGCCTTCGCGGTGTTGCCGCTGGACAACTCCACCACCTGGCTGCCCTGTTCGACCGCCTCGGGCAGCAGCGGACGGGCCATGTTCCAGGCGGCCCGGTCCTTGACCGAGCCGAAGGGGTTGAGCATTTCGAGCTTGGCGTACAGATCGATGTTGCGCAGGCCGTGCACCGCTGGGTCTATCCGCACCAGAGGGGTGTTGCCTATCGCCTCGGTGATGCTGTCGTACCTCACTGGGCTCCCCTCGAGGGCGTGATCGGCCAGAACTGGTCGTCCAGGCACCAGCGCCACTCCTCGCCGTCCTGCCAGGCGGCGACCTTGCGGGCGGCCGGCTGGTGCTGGGCGCGGGTGGCGTGGAAGTCCATGGCGTAGCCGGCGGTGTTGGCGAAGGCCAGCAGGTCGCCGGGGGCCGGGCGGCGCGGCAGGAACACCGTGCGCCGGGTGATCAGGTCGGTCTCCAGGCACAGGCCGCCGAAGAGGTGGACGGCGACGGGCCCCTCGCCGGGCCCGGCTCCCCGCGCGGGGACGACGACCGGGTCCACCAGCACGCCGTGGTCCTCCAGGGCGATGTCGTCCGCCTTCGCCGCCAGCCGCACGAGCAGTGCCTCACCGGGCCCCTGGTCGCGGACCTCCAGCACCTTCGCCAGCGTCAGCCCGCACTGGTCCAGCAGGGCCCGGCCCGGCTCGGTGTACAGGTCGTACAGGTGCTCCAGCAGCAGCGCGGCCAGCGGACGGCCGCCCAGTGAGGGGGCGGGCTGGGTCAGCAGCTCGTCCAGGTAGGCCGCGCCGGCGACGGACCGGTGGGCGGGGTAGAGGCCGAGGCTCCCGCGTAGGGTGCCGGACTCGTTGCGCAGCCCGTAGCCGTGCCCGCCCCAGGTCAGCGGCGGGCGCCGGCCGAGCACGGCGTTCGTGAGCCCGGTCGTGTACGCCTCCCACTGCTCGCGCTCGGCGAGGTAGCTGACGCCGAAGCCGCCGCCCACGTCCACGGCCCGCGGCCGCAGCCCCCGGCTCCGGCACAACTCCAGGGCGGCCAAGCACCCTTCGAGGGCGGTCGCCTTCTCCGTGACGCTCGTCGTGTCCAGGTGGAAGGCCGCACCGGTCAGCTCGACCACGTCGCCGTGCCGCTCGACCGCCTCCAGCAGCCGCTCCGACTCCCGTACGGGCGTGCCGAAACGGCTGCGCCGGCTCAGCACCCTCACCCCCGACGTCTCGAACCCCGACAGCCGCAGCAGCACCCGCACCCGGGCGAGCGCGTGCTTGCGGACCAGCGCGGCGAGCTGGTCCAGCTCGCCGGCGGAGTCCACGCCGACCGTGACCCCCGTACGGGCCGCGAGCCACAGGAACTCGGGGTTCTTCGGACCCGTGGCCGTGATCCGGTCGGCGGTGAAACCGGCCCCCAGCGCGTGCTGCAACTCGCCCAGTGACGCGACGTCCACGCCCGCGACCGTGGCGGCGAGCCGGCGCAGCAGCGCGCTGGACCGGTTGGCCTTGTGGGCGTAGAAGACCTGCCCCGACAGACGGTGCGCGCGGTACACCGACCGGAACCGGTCCAGGTTCTCGGCGATCTGGTCCGGCACCACCACGTGCAGGGGCGAGCCGAGCGCGTCGGTGAGCGAGTGCAGCGTGCCGTGCGCCGCCACGAGCGACCTCAGCCGTGGCTCCAGCCGCGGTTCGAGATACAAGGGCCGGTCGTCCATGCGCACTCCTTCCCCTGTGCCCGACGTGTCCGCCGTCCATCCGGGCACGTCGGACACTCCCCGCGTTTCGCCGTATGACCCATATCCATTCTTCGGTCGCTTTACGCCCTGTAAGGCCCAGGCCTGCCCTCGCGCGGGTGTGAAGCGGATCACGGGCCGGACCCGCGGCGCGCGCCGGGCGCGAGACGGCGGCAGCCGCCGATCGGCCGAGGACGGCACGGGCCGGGCCGCCACTCCGTGGCCGCTCGGCCGAGGCGGCAAGGCCGCGCGGCACCGGACAGAGGAGTGTGGCCCGCGCCGGTGACCGGGCCGCGCGGGTTCGCGCCCCGGAACGGTCGGCCGGCCGGGGGCGCCGGCCCGACCGGGCGACGTGGACGTCAGGCGCCCCGGGCGCCGGGACCGGTCCCGGCGGGGTCTTCCTAGCATTGCGGCCCGCGCCGCGGCAGGGCGCGGCCCGCCGCGCCGGACCGGCGTCGTCGCGGGCGGTACCACCAGTGGGGGGAGGTGCGTGCGCACGTGCTCGACGGCACGCGGGACACGGCGACGGGCGTGGGCAGCGCCCTGCTCCGGCAGGGGCAGCGGATCAACTCGGCACTCGTCGTGGACCGCCGGCTGGGGGAGGGCGCCTTCGCCGAGGTGTACCGGGTACGGCACCACATCCTCGGCTGGCAGGCGCTGAAGCTGTTCAAGCACGTGGCCTCGCTGGAGGCGACGTCCCGGATGCTCGACGAGGCCCGGATCCTGTCCACCCTGGGACACCCCAACATCATCCGGGTCTTCGACGCCGGCACCGTGCAGACCTCCGAGGGCGTGCGCGGCTACATCACCATGGAGTACGTGGCGGGCGGCAGCCTGGAGCGGCTGATGGACTCCCATGCGGGCGTGGTGCCCGTCGGCGAGGTGACCGCCGTGCTCCGGCAGGCCGCCGAGGGACTCGCCGTCGCCCATGAACGCCCGCATCCGATCGTCCACCGCGACCTGTCCCTCGCCAACGTCCTCGTCGGCTACGACGAGACCGGGCTGCGCGTGAAGGTGAGCGACTTCGGCCTCGCCAAGGAGACCGACCCCGGCACCATGGCGGCCAGCGCCCAGGGCACGGTCGCCTACATGCCGCCCGAGGTGCTGCGCCGCGGCAAGGGCTACGGCTGCCCCGGGGACGTCTGGGCCCTCGGCACCATCGTGTACTTCCTGCTCACCGGGCACTTCCCGTACGACGGCGGCGACCCGGTGCAGTCCTTCTCCCTGGAGCGGTTCACCCGGCCGCTCCGGCCGCCCCGCGCCTTCAACGACGACGTGGGGCCCGAACTGGACCGGCTGGTCACCGACATGCTGCGGATCGACCCGGCCGAGCGGCCCGCCACGGCCCGTGCCGTCGCCGACCGCGCCGCCGGCCTGCGCCCCTCGCCCGGCCCCGGCCCGGCGGACCCGGCCGAGCCGGCCGAATCCGCCGACGCGCTGGTGCGGGAGGCCACCGCACTCTCCCGGGTGCCCGGGAAGCTCGGCGAGGCCGCCGACCTGCTGGAGGAGACCATCAGCCGCTACCCGCGGCTGCGGGAGAGGCATCTGACACGGCTCATGACCTGGCGCCGGGGGGTGATCATGTGACCACGCCGGTGCGGGAGTTCGACCGCTTCGAGGAACTGGCGGGCACACAGCTGTACCGCAGGAACGCCTTCGCCGTCACCGGCCTGCCCACCCACGCGAGCGGGCCGGCCGTGCGGCGGCACCGGCAGAAACTGGAGGCGCGCCTCGCCGTCGAGGACCGCTGGCCCGGAGCCCGGGACATGGCCCCGGCCGGCGGCTACGGCAAGGACGAGGTCCGCGCCGCCTTCGAGGGCCTCCAGGACCCGCGCCGGCGCATGGTCGACGAGGTGCTGTGGCTGTGGGGCTCCGCGGACTCCGGCTGCGGCTGCGCCGCGGACGTGCACGAACTGCACGACTCCGCCGTGCTGCTGCACGCCAGGGCCCTGCGGGCGGAGACGGGGGACCTGGAGCTGCCCCTCGACATGCGGGCCTCCCTCTGGGAGCACGCGGTGTCCGCCTGGGGCCACCTGCTCACGGACGGGGCGCTGCGCCGGCACCTGCGGCACCGCATCCGGGCGCTCGGCGACCCCCGGCTCGACGAGGACGCGGCCGACGACCTCCTGGCCGGCCTGCCCAAGCTGCTCGTGTCCCCCTTCCCGCAGCTCTTCGCCGACCGCGCCACCGCCGCCCGGCTGACCCCGGTCTGCTCGGCCTGGACCGGCTTCCCGCCCTTCGCGGGCCTGTTCGCCGAGCTGTTCGAGCGCGCGGTGGAGGACGCGTACGAGAAGATCCACGCCGACCTGCTGACGGCCGAGCGGGAACGCGAGGCCGCCCACTACCGCGAGGCGTTCCTGCTCCTGCGCGACCGGGTCGTGCCCGGCTTCGAGGACCTGGCCCCGCTCCGGCCGTTCGTCTCCGACTGGCGCTACGACGAAATCGCCCACGTCGTCGCCGTCGGGCTCAACAACCTCGCGGTGGAACTCCTCGGCGTCTCCGTGTACCGCACGCCGAGCGCCTCCCGCCGCGAGGAGATGGTCTGGCTCGCCGAGAAGGCCTACGAGATCGGCCCCGACCGCGACTCGGCCGGGCTGAAGGAGAACTGGGAGACCATCTACGACCACGTCACGGGCACCGGCCGCCGCCCCGCGCGGGCCAGGAAGCGGTTCCCCTGGTTCGGGTTCCTCCTGGTGCTCGCCTTCATCGGAGGCGCGCTCTCCTACCTGATCGAGGCCTTCGGCTTCCTCCCCGTGCTCTTCGTCGGGGTCGCCGTCCTCGGTGTCGTCGGGTACATCGTGCGGTTCCTGTGGTGGCTGGCGGACGGCGTGCGCAACGGACGGAGAAGAACATGAGCCACCACTCCCGCCGGGGCAACCGGACCGGCCGGATGCGGGCCGCGCTCGGCCAGATGCGGCACCCGCCCGAGTTCCGCGTCCCGCCGCCGTTCCTCGACACCGGACAGGCCGACTGGGTCACGGCCGTCCTCGGCGACATCAGGACCGCCACGGCCGGGGAACCCGCCGCGGACCGTGCGCAGGGGGCCGACGCCGGCACGCTGCTCGCCGCCGCCACCGGCCTCTGGCGCGCCCAGCGCAAGCTGAACCAGCGCGCCGGCGACCTGTCGGCCGCCGACCTGAGGCAGGTCCGGCGCTACGTCCAGGCCGGCCGGCAGGCCCTCGCCGACGGCGGCCTCGAGATCCAGGAGCACGACGGGGAGCCCTTCGACCCGGGCCAGTCCCTCGAAGTCCTCGCCTTCCAGGACGAACCGGGGCTGACCCGCGAGGTGGTGCTGGAGACCCTCCGGCCCAGCGTCTACTACCGCGGCGAGCGGATCCAGATGGGGCAGGTCGTCGTCGGCCGGCCCGCACCCGGCATGTGAACGACCAAGGAGACGACCGCAATGCGCGAGACCATCGACTTCGGCATCGACCTCGGCACCACCAACAGCGCCATCGCCGTGGCGGACGACGACGGCGTGCGCGTCATCAAGAACAACGACGGCTGGGACTACACCCCGTCCGCCGTGTGGATGCCCAAGCCCGACGTGATCCACGTGGGCCGCCGCGCCCGGGAACGCACCGACACCCAGCCCGACGACGCCCACGCCGAGTTCAAGCTGGAGATGGGCGTGGCGGGCGCCGTGCGGCGCTTCGTCCGCGCCGGAACGGCCCTCACCCCCGAGCAGCTCTCCGCCGAGGTCCTCAAGTCCCTGCGCCAGGACGCCGCGCACGACACCGGCGGCCCGCCGGAGGCGGCGGTGATCACCGTGCCCGCCTCCTTCGCGCTGCACCAGAACAGCGCCACCTCCGCCGCCGCGGCCCTCGCCGGGCTCGGCGAGCACTGCCCGCTGGTCCAGGAACCGACCGCGGCGGCCTTCGCGTACGGCGTGCAGGACGCCTCCGAGTCCACCCACTGGATGGTGTTCGACCTGGGCGGCGGCACCTTCGACGCGGCCGTGATGAGCAAGCGCGACGGCGAACTGCAACTGCTCCAGCACGCCGGCGACCCGCACCTGGGCGGCAAGCTCATCGACTGGGCGATCGTCGAGGAACTCCTCGCCCCCGCCGTCCGGAACGACCTCCGGCTGCCCGACTTCGCCCGGCGCAACCACCGGTGGCGGGCCAACTTCGCCAAGCTCAAACTGGCCGCCGAGGACGCCAAGATCGAGCTGTCCCGGCGCGGCTCCTACGACATCGTCCTCGACCTCGCCGACGGCGACGGCGGTACGGCGCCCTTCGAGTACACCCTCACCCGGGGCGCCCTCGACGACCTCGCGCAGCCCTTCTACGCCCGCGCGGTCAAACTGTGCCGGGACGCCCTCGCCGAAAGCTCCCTGCGGCCCGACCACATCGACCGGCTGCTGCTCGTCGGCGGCGCGACTCTCGCCCCGGGGCTGCGCGAACTGCTGGCCGATCCCGTCGAGGGCCTGGGCATCCCGCTCGACCACACCCAGGACCCCACCACCGTCGTCGCGCGCGGAGCGGCCGTCTTCGCCCGTACGGTCCGCACGCCGAGCAAGCCCCGCACGGCGGCACCGGGCGAGTTCACCGTGGAACTCCACTACGAACCCCAGTCGCTGGAGACCACCGGCATCCCCGTCTCCGGCCGGGTCACCGGCGGCACCGCCGTCCCCGACTGGACCCGCTACACCGTCACCCTGACCAACCCCGAAGGCCGCCCGCCCTTCCGCGGACCGCGCACCACCCTCACCCCCGACGGCGCCTTCTACACCGAGGTGACCATCGACTCCGGCACCCGGTCCCACTTCACCGTGGAACTCTCCGACGACTCCGGCACCCGGCAGACCCTCCTTCCGGACACCCTGTCGATCACCCACGCCCAGGTCCTGCCCGGCGACGCCGTGCTGACCAGCACCCTCGGCATCGGCAAGGCCGACGGCTCCTTCGCGCCGATGCTGCGCAAGGGCACCGCCCTGCCGACCTCGATCACCAGGACGTTCGAGACCTCCATCCCGCTGCGCCGCTCCCAGCCGGACGCCGTCATCCGCATCCCGCTGCTGGAGGGCGAACGCCGCCGCGCCGACCGCAACACCCGGGTCGGCCTGCTGGAGATCCGGCCCCGGGACATCCGCTTCGACCTGCCGGCGCAGACGCCCGTCGAGGTGACCTTCGAGATCAACGCCACCAACCGGGAAGTCACCGTCACCGCCGACATCCCCGTCGCCGACGCGCAGTTCGAGGCGACCATCGACCGCTCCCGGCTGGTGGCGCCCACGCACGACGAACTCGCCGACCGGCTGCACGACCTGGAACAGCGCGCGCACGCCCTGCGCGAACGCGCCGAGGACGTCCACTCCGAGCAGGCCCTGGCCCGGCTCGACGAACTGTCCGACCAGAAGGCGCTCACCCACCTGCGCAAGGAGGTCGACGCGGCGGCCGTCGACACGGGCGCGGCCGGCACCAGCGACCGGCGCATCCGCGATCTGGAGGCCCAGCTCGACGACGTCGAGGAGGCCATCGACATCCCCGGCCTCCAGCACGAGCTGTGGGACCTCCTCAACAGCTGCGAGGACCTCATCGAGCAGGTCGGCGGCGGGCCGGCCGAGCGCCGCGAACTGGAGAGCCTGCGCACCCGCGCGACCAGCGCCGGCGAGGACGGCACCCCGGCCGGGCTGCGCCGCCTCGCCGACCGGGTGCGCGACTTCCAGGTCGACCTGCTCCGCCGCAGCGACCAGTGGGACTTCCTCGTCTTCCACTCCCTGGTCGACCTGCGCGACGAGATGACCTCCCGCGCCCAGGCGGACGCGGCGATCGCCGACGGCCGCCGGGCCGTCGCCGCGGGCGACCGCACCGCCCTGTCCGCCGTCAACCAGCGCCTGCGCCGCCTGCTCCCGCCCGGGGTGTCCGAGGAGCGGCGGATCGGCGGGGTCCAGGAGAGCCGGTGAGAGGCCCGGGCCGGAGGGGAGGCGACATGCGGGTGACGGACAGGGACGAACGGGCCGGCGGCACGCCGCCGCGCGACGAACCGGGTGCCGGGGGGCCGCCGCCCCGGGCCGGATCCGGCGCGGACGGCCCGTACGGCCCCAACGCCCTCGATCCGGTCGCCCCCCGGCCCCTGGACGAACTGGACGCCGTCCTTCTCGTGTCGCGGGCCCGGGACCTCGCACGCTCCGGCGACCTGAGCGGCGCTCTGGAGCTGTTGCGGGACGACGAGAGACCGGGCGAGCACCGGGACGTGCTCGATCTGCGGGCCCGCGTGCACGCCCAGCGCGGGGAGACGGCCGAGGCGGCCGAGTGCTGGCGGCGGGTCCTGGCCCGGTGGCCCGAGGACCCGGAGGCCAGAGCCGGACTCGCCCGGCTGGGCCGTACGGGCCCGGCGGCGGCGCTCGGCCGCCACCGCACCCGTACGGCCCTGGTGGCGGCGGTGTGCGTGGTGACCGCCGCCGTCGCCGGCGTGGTCACCACCCTGGACGAACCCCGGCCAGCCCGGACGGACACCGACCGCGCGGCCGGCCCGGAAACCCCCGGCACGAGCGCCACCCCCGCCCCCGGGCAGGACCCTGACGAGGCCCGGCGCTCCACCGCCCTCGCCGCCCTGGCCCGCGACGTGCGCGCCCCGGGCCTGCGCGTCACCACCCACCCGGACTCGGTCGAAGTCGCCTTCACCGAAGGACTGTTCTCCGAGGGCACCCGGCTGACCCCGGCAGGAGCCCAGCGGCTGACCGCGCTCGGGGAACGGCTCGCCGCGCTCGGGGAACGGCCGGCCGGACGTGGGGAACAGCCGGCCATCACGGTGCACGGGCACGCGGCCGTCGTCCCCGGCGCCCCCCGCAGCGGCGGCTCCGTCGTCGCGCTGTGGCGGGCCCTCGTCGCCGCCCGCGAACTCAGCGCCGCCGCCGGCAAGCCCCTCACCGCGTTCACCACCGACAGCGCCGACCAGCGCGACGCCCCCTACCCGGACGACCCCGCCCGCAACCGCACGGTCACGGTCGTGCTCACCCCGCGCTAGCCGAACAGGACCAGGACGGCACCGAGGATCAGCAGCGCCACCAGCCACGCCCACACCTTGGCGGCCACGGGCGACTCCCCGTAGTAGATCTCCTCCAGGTGCGTCCGCACGCTCTTGCGCGGCGGCCGCCGCACCGGGTACGGGGTGCCGTAGCCGTACCCCGACCGGCGTGCCTGATCGACCAGCGCCCGGTTGGCGGCGATCCGCGCGCGTGACTCCCCGGTCGTGCAGAGCCCCTCGGCCAGCTCCAGCAGCCGCAGGTCCTGACCTCCGGCACGCGAGCCGAGGGCGAGCGCGCAGTTGTTGAGCAGGATCGCCGTCGAGTCGCAGAGCCGGTCGACGGCCTGCGGGACGTCCGGCAGGGCGGCGAACGCGCCCCGGCTCAGGCGGCGCAGTTCGTGCAGCGACGGCAGGGCGGCCTCCAGGGTGCCGGCCGCGCCCCGCGCGTCCTTCCGGCCGAGTTGCCGCGCTGCCGTCTCCAGCGCGGCCACGACCGGGTCGAAGGCCGGCTTGGCCGTCGAGAACCAGACACCGGCCTCCTCCAGCCGCGCCCGGTTCTCCTCGATCGTCCGCCGCGTCTCCTCGTACGGCTTCAGCCGCAGCGCCAGGTCCAGCAGGCCGAAGCTCTCCCGGTCGGGCGGGGCCGTGTCCGAGGCGGGGGACAGGGCCACCGCGCAGTTGTTGAGCAACAGGGCGGCGGTGTCGGCGAGTTGTCCCACACCCAGCGACATCCCGAGCCCGGAGAAGGCGCCGAGCCGCTCCACCATCGGCACGACCCGGGCGCGCAGGTCCCCGGCCACCGCGGTCGCGGCCGTCTTCCCGCCGCCGTCCGGGAAGGCGCCGGCGAGTCGGTCGCCCGCCTCGCGCAACCCGTCCGCCGCCGCCTCGTACAGCGGCGTCAACTGCTCCTCCAGCGCCTCCCCGAGCAGGCCCGGGCCGGCCCACCTCCACTGGGCGCAGTACCGGGCCAGCCGGGCGGGGTCCTCGGTGCGCGCGGCCAGGCCGGCGACGGCCGAGACGAGCACCCGGCGCACCTCGGCCTCCAGGACCGTCACCGCGGTCTCGGTCAGCCGCTTGTCGTCGAGGGCCGCGACCCGGTGCCGCAGATGCGCCCACACCGCGCGCTGCCCGAGCAGCTTGCGCCACAGCCGGGCCGCGGACTGCCAGAGCTGCTCCCGGGGCTCGCCGGCGGCGCCCCGCGGCTCACCGGCGGCGCGCCGCGGCCCGCGGCCGGGGCGCTTCGGTCCGCGTTTCTTCCCGCCGGCCGGGTGCTGCCTCGGTCCCCCGGACGGACGCCGCGCCGCATCGGGGTCCCGCGACTCCCTGTCGAGGGCCCGGGTGTGTGCCCGTACCGCCGCGTCGTGCTGCCGGTGCAGCTCCGGCTCGCACGGGCAGGTGGCGTCCGGCGCGTCCCAGAGCCAGAACAGCTCGTCGACGATCCGGCGCTGCGGGTGGTCCAGCACGTCGAAGGCCGCGCGGAGGTCCTCGGGCCCGGCGTCCGCGGAGCCGACGGCGACCCCGGCCTTCGCGGCCGTGGCGATCTGCTGCCGACGCCGCACGAGCGCGCGGCGGGCGGCGCAGGTGCTCGCCCCGGTGACCCGGAAGGCGTTGCGGCGGTAGAGGTCCGGGCCGCTCAGCTCACGCAGCCGCTCCCGGACCAGGGGCGCGTCCCCGCCCATGGCTACGGCTGTCCCGCGGGCGCCTCGTCCATCAGGTTCAGGTCCGGCGGCACCAGCGTCGTCGACTCCACCAGCCCCTTGAGGAGGTTGTGCAGCAGGCGGTTGTCGGAGGGCCGCCGCTCCTCGGACGGGTCGTGCAGCAGCGGGTAGCGGAAGCCGGTGCCGTGCAGGCGCTTGCGGACCGCCTCGATGCGGTGCTCGATCCTGCGGTCCGTCCAGTTGCCGTCCGGGCGCAGATGGACGAGCTGCCGGGCGGCCATGGAGTACGTCAGGGGCCGCGGGTCCTCCTCGTACAGCAGGTACCGCTGGCCGAGGACGACCAGCAGCAGCCGCTCGTCGTCGTCGAGTGCCCAGGTCTCCGGGCGCAGGGTCTCCGCCCGGCGGCGGGAGACCGGCCCCTGGTCGTCGTGGTCGGCGACGTACAGTTCGATGAGGTGCTCGCGGTAGCCGGAGCCCTTCACGAACAGCGGTGTGTAGCCGGTGGCGAGGGGGACCGGCTCGGTGCTGGTGTGCATCATCCGGCCGCGCGGCAGCCGCACCAGTTGCCGCCCGGTGTTGCGCAGCCACCACTGTCCCTGACGGTACGTCAGCTCCCCGTGGCGGCGGCTCACCCGCAGGTCGTCCACGCCGACCTCCAGGTCCACGTCCGGCCGCTCGCCCCGGCCGAAGCGGACGGTCAGTCCCGTGCGGGGCGGGGCGCACAGGTCGCCGGTGACCGTGCGGGCGTGCAGGGTCCCGGGCTTGGTGGGCGCGACACCGCGCGCGAGGCTGGCGGAGAAGGACATCGCTGGGCTCCTCGATGCGGGGCGGAATCGGCACGGTGCGGGCCCGGCGCGGGCGGGCCCGCGGGACCTGCGGACCAGCATGGGCCCACCTGCCCGGGACCCCTCCCAGGGCGGCCGCCGCGGTGGCTTCAGCGGGCGCGCAGTCGCGCGGCGGCGGAGGCGGCCAGGTCGGTGGCCATCCCGCAGAGCTGCCCCATCGGCCGCTGCCCGCCGACGTACAGGCGCACCATCTCCATGGCCGTCTCGGCGTCCCGCCCGCCGTACGCGCGGTAGGCGACGAACACCGTGCAGGTGTCCGCCCCGTTGCCCTCCGGCTCGACGACGGCCTGGTATCCGCTGAGCTCGACCGTCCGGCCGTCCCGGGCGGACCTGGGCTCGTCGCGGAAGAAGGCGATGTCCGCCTCCAGGTCGTCGACGTCGCTGAACCACTCGCACTCCCAGTTCGCGACCCCCGCCTCCGGTACGTCCGCCTTGACGCCGGGGACGACGGACAGCGCCCTGGCGTCGAGCAGCGCGCAGGCGTCCGCCCAGGCCAGCGAGGCGGCCGGGTAGCCCGGGGAACGGCGGGGGAGCGGGCCGCGGTTCAGCACCCCGGCCGCGCTGCGGGCGGCCGTGTCGGCGACGGCGCACAGCGCGGCGGCACCGCCCGCGACCTCGCCGTGGCCCACGTCGACGCGGACCCCGACGTACATGCCGTCACCGGCGTCGCCGTCCTGGCCGTCGCCCGCGTCGCGGGACAGCAGCAGCCCGCACTCGTCCGGCTCGGCCGGCTGCTCCCGGACGGCGATGCTCCCGATGGTCCGGACGGGCTCCGACGCCTCGGGCGGCGCGCCCCGGCGCAGTTGGAGGGAGACGTCGATCCGGGTGCTGTCGTCGGTGTGGACGAGCACGTCGCAGCGGTCGAAGTTGCCGTAGTCCACGTCGACTTCGCTCCTGCCGAACCGGTCGAGCGCGGCCGGGTCGGTCAGGGCGCACACGTCGGCGGTGCGCGGATCGCCGATCAGGGACCGCGTACCGCCCTTCCCGGGGTCCTCCGGCAGCTGCCGCCCGACGGAGTCACGGGTGCCGGTGCCGGTGCCGTCGCCGGCGTCGCCGCCGGGCAGGGCGACGAGGCCCAGCGCGAGCGCGGCGCAGAGGCCGAGGGCCCCGGCGAACAACACCCGGCGGCGCCGCCGTCCGCCGCCGGGCTCGGCGGGCCGCCCACCCGGGACCTGCGTCCCGGATTCGGCGACGGCCGCCAGGAGCCGCCCGGCCTCGGCCGCGTCGGGGCGCTGCGCCGGGTCGCGCCGCAGCATCGCCGCGAGCACGGGACGCAGCGGCCCCACGGCCTCGGCGTCCAGCTCGACGACGCCCTGCTCGGCCTTCCAGTGCGTCAGCCGGGCGGTGTCCTCACCGGCGCCCTCCCCGTCGTCGCCGCCGCGCGGCGGGGAACCGGTGACCAGGGCGTGGAGCGTGGCGGCCAGGCAGAACACGTCCGAGGCGGGCCGGGGCACGTTCCCGCGGGCCAGCTCGGGAGCGGCGTAGTCCGGGGTGAAGCTGTAGGGGCCGTTGGCCGTGATGGTCTCGGTGCCGCCGGCCCGGTAGGCGGCACCGAAGTCCAGCAGCTTCGCGGTACCGCGCCCGGTGAGGCCGACGTTGGCGGGCTTGACGTCACAGTGGACGATGCCCGCCCGGTGCAACGCCGCGAGGGCGTCGGCGAGTTGGGCCCCGACCCGGGCCGCCCGCACGGGGCTCATGGGCGGGTGCCGGTCGAGACCGCCGCCGGGCACGTGCTCCATGACGAACCAGTACGCCTCGGCGGCGTCCCCGCCCCCGTCTTCCTCCCCGTTCCTGTCCTCGTTCCCGTTCCCGCTCCTGTTCCCGTCCCCGTCCGGCGGCACGGTCAGGACATCGAACAGCGTCACGACATGCGGATGGTCCCGGAACTTGGCCAGGGCGCGCGGCTCGCCCAGCAGCCGCCGCACGGCGGTCTCCCGCTCGCCCTCGACCCGCTCGCGCTTCAGCGCGACGTCCTGCCCCACCACCGTGTCGTGGGCCAGCCACACCTCACCGCCCCGCCCTGTGCCGATGACCTCCTTGAGGACATAGCGGCCGGCGAACTCGTCTCCGGGACGCACGTTCTTCTCCCCCTCGCATCGGCCCAGAACGCGCGCGGGCACTCTACGCGCGCGTGGGTCGAACCTACTGCGTACCGGAGACGTTACTCACAGTCTCCCCAGAGCCTCCATCAGCCGCACGCACGCGCCTCCCGCCCGGGGGTTCTCTTCCCCCGTAACACCGCCCGTGACATTCGGGACGGATCCGTAGCAGCCCCGCAGGGCAACGGATGCGGGCGGTGACGGGTCGTACGACATGCACAGACCGAGAACCGCGCAGAGCGACAACCGCGCAGAGCGACAACCGCGCAGACCCGCGCGCTCACCAGGGGGAAAAATGAACATCCGTGCCCGAGGCATCCTCGGCATCCGAGGCATCCGTACCACCGTCGCCGCGCTGGCCGCAGCGGCCGGTGTCGCCGCCGTCGCCGTCCCGGCCGCCGCCGCCACCGCGCCGGCCTCCGCCGAACCCCGGTTCCTGGAGCCGGCCGACCTGCCGCCGCACCCGGCCTCGGCCTGGTACGCCGGCCCCGTCACCGCCGGCCGGCCCGACCCGCTGCCCGTCTGCGTGGGCGACGCGCTGCCGTCCATCGCCACGCACCGCTCGTACTGGACCGAGTTCGACACCAGCGCCCAGCAGATCACCGTCGTGGAGCGCAGCGAACGCCGGGCCGAGGACTTCGCGGCCCTGCTCCGCCGCGACCTCGCCGACTGCGCGAAGAAGCTGATGGCGAAGGACCCCGACCTGACGGCCACGGGCAAGAACTACGGCCGGCTGAACGTCGAGGAGGGCGCCCACGTCTACGGCCTCCACACCGCCTCGGCGTGGGGCTCCTCCGACATCAACCTGTTCTCGGTCGGACGCGACGGCACGACCGTGACGATCGTCCGCTGGGGCCAGATGGGCACCTTCCAGCACGCGCAGGTGGCCGACTTCAAGAAGACGACCGTCACGGCCGTGAACAAGCTGTACTCACGGGCTCAGCCGCCGTCCGGCCCACTGCGGCCGTCGCCGCCGTCCTGGCCGTCGTAGTCGTCGTACACGAGGAGCCCGTCCTCGCGCAGGCGCGCGCCGGGCGTCGGCGTATGCGCGGTGAGACGCCCGTCGTGCATGAGGTGGTGCGCCGGTACGCCGCGGGCGAGCACCGCGAAGTCGGCGATCAGGCGACGGTGGCAGCGCCACCAGACCGCCTCGCTGCACATCACGGCCGTCCGCGCGTCCGCGGCCTCGCGCAGCAGGCGGTCCATCGCGGTGACGAAGCCGGGGGAGCGGGTGTGGGCGGCATAACCGCGGAAGGAGGCATTGCGCCAGACGACGTCCGGGCTGTCCGCGGGCGCGGTACGGAACCCGCCGAGGGCGGGCTCCCACCGGTAGGCGATGCCGCCGCCCGGCAGCCACTCGGCGAGCCGCCGCCGCGACAGGTCGGGGTCGCGGCGGCTGCCGGGAGCGGTCCGCACATCGACGACGGCCGTGACGCCGGCGTGCCGCAGCAGCTCGGTGATCCGCTCCCGCCCGGCGGTGCTGTGCCCGAAGGTCAGCAGAAGCGCGTCCACAGCTTCGGACTTTCCCGTTTCCGCGGCCCCACACCTGCGCCCCGACCACCGCCGGCACCGTCACCGGCCCGGCCCGTGATCGCCGCCCGCCCCGCACATGAACAAGAGAGCTGGGTCGTCCGCTCCGGCCGCGTCCGGTTCTGCGCCGGCTCGGCCCCGCCGACACGCGCCGGCCCGCGTCGTCCCGGGCGGGTCTCGATCAGGCATCTTTCATGGTCATGCCGGCGGCCCCGGTGTGAGGATCTCCCTCGCACTGATGACCTACCGATGGAGATGTGATGAGGGGCTCCCGCGTCGGGAAGAGGACGGCCGCCTGCGCCACGTCACGGCGGTGGGGGCTGTGAGGGCCACCGCCGGTCCGGCGGACGCGGCGGAGCGCACCGTCGAAGGGGCCCCCGTGAAGCACATCAAACGGACCGCCACCGCAGCAGCCCTGTGGCATCAAGGAGCAGCACGGCGGGCAGGTCACCGCCGCGCACGAGCAACTGACCGCTTGCGTCCGGTGAAGGCCCGCGCAGTCGTGCCCGGACCGGGCCTGGTCCGCGCTCTGTCCCTGATGGCGGCGTGCGTCCTGGCCGCCGGGTGTACGGACGCCGGCCCCGGCCCGGCCCCCGCCTCCCAGCGGCCGGCCACGCCGAGGGCCGAGCAGAGCAGCCCGCAAGCACGTCCGTCGCCCGTGCCCTCGGTGCACTCCGAAGGCCGCACGCGGGTCCTTGAGTACGGAGACCTCACCGTGCGCGCCACGCCCGAAAAGAGCGGCGTGCGGACCGAGATCGCGGTGGTCAACACCAACGAGCGGAAAACGACGTACTCGGTCCAGATCAGCATCGCTGACGGCGCGGGCTGGACCGCGTACGACCGGTTCTGGCTCCAGGACGTCCCTCCGGGCAAGACCGGCCGGGACGAAGCGGTGATCGGCTCGGCGGACATGGGCCCGGCTCCGCGCACTCCGAAGATCTACGTCGACGAGTTCACGCCCCTCGTCGACCGGTCATGATCCCCCGCGCCGGCGGCGGGCCCGGCCAGATACCCCGGACCGTCTCGATCAGATGTCCCGGAACGTCTCGATCTGAGCCCCGATGGAGTTCAGCCGCTCCGCGAGGTCCTCGTAGCCCCGGTTGATGACGTACACGTTGCGCAGCACCGACGTGCCCTCGGCCGCCATCATCGCCAGCAGGACGACCACGGCGGGGCGCAGGGCGGGCGGGCACATCATCTCGGCGGCACGCCAGCGGGTCGGGCCCTCGACCAGGACGCGGTGGGGGTCGAGCAACTGCAGGCGCCCGCCGAGGCGGTTCAGGTCGGTCAGGTAGATCGCGCGGTTGTCGTAGACCCAGTCGTGGATGAGGGTCTTGCCCTGGGCGACCGCCGCGATGGCCGCGAAGAACGGGACGTTGTCGATGTTCAGGCCGGGGAACGGCATGGGGTGGATCTTGTCGATCGGCGCCTCCAGCTTGGAGGGCCGGACGGTGAGGTCCACCAGCCGGGTGCGGCCGTTGTCCGCGAAGTACTCGGGCGTGCGGTCGTGGTCGAGGCCCATCTCCTCCAGCACCGCCAGCTCGATCTCCAGGAACTCGATCGGCACCCGGCGCACCGTCAGCTCCGACTCGGTGACGACGGCCGCCGCGACCAGGCTCATCGCCTCGACCGGGTCCTCGGAGGGGGAGTAGTCCACGTCGACGTCGATGGTCGGCACGCCGTGCACGGTGAGCGTGGTGGTGCCGATGCCGTCGACCTTGACGCCGAGCGCCTCCAGGAAGAAGCACAGGTCCTGGACCATGTAGTTGGAGGAGGCGTTGCGGATGACGGTGATGCCGTCGTGCCGGGCGGCGGCGAGCAGCGCGTTCTCGGTGACGGTGTCCCCGCGCTCGGTCAGCACGATCGGGCGGTCGGGGCTGACCGAGCGGTCGACCTGGGCGTGGTACTGGCCCTCGGTGGCGGCGATGTCCAGGCCGAACCGGCGCAGCGCGATCATGTGCGGCTCGACCGTGCGGGTGCCGAGGTCGCAGCCGCCGGCGTACGGCAGCTTGAAGTGGTTCATGCGGTGCAGCAGCGGGCCGAGGAACATGATGATCGAGCGGGTGCGGCGGGCCGCGTCCGCGTCGATCGCCGCCAGGTCCAGCTCGGCCGACGGCACGATCTCCAGGTCGACACCGTCGTTGATCCACCGGGTGCGCACGCCGATGGAGCCCAGCACCTCCAGGAGGCGGTACACCTCCTCGATGCGGGCGACGCGGCGCAGCACCGTGCGCCCCTGGTTGAGCAGCGAGGCGCACAGCAGCGCGACGCACGCGTTCTTGCTCGTCTTCACGTCGATGGCACCGGACAGCCGGCGCCCGCCGACGACCCGCAGATGCATCGGACCGGCATAGCCGAGGGACACGATCTCGCTGTCGAGGGCCTCCCCGATGCGCGCGATCATCTCAAGGCTGATGTTCTGATTGCCGCGCTCGATCCGGTTGACGGCGCTCTGGCTGGTTCCGAGCGCCTCGGCCAGCTGCGCCTGCGTCCAGCCCCGGTGCTGCCGGGCGTCACGGATGAGCTTGCCGATACGTACGAGGTAGTCGTCTGCCATGGGGTTGAGGTTATCTCACATATGAGATGCCGCCCGACGGAGGGTCCGTTCGGGTGACGGGGCGTCAACGACGCCCGGTGGTACGGGTGCGACGCCACCCGAAAGGCCCGGGCAGGTCCATCGATGTCGTACGGCGTCCCGTACTGCTGCGGGTGTATCGCGGGCCGTTCTTTCCGCCGCCGGTGGTGATGGACCAGGAGCGCTTGTTGATGTTCAGCCGCACCCCCGGAAGGATCCGGAAACTCTTGCGGAACGTGAGCGGCATGCCTGTCTCCTCTCCGTTTGCGGTGTGGATACCTGGTTCGGATACCCCGGAGAGGGGGGCGCATGACCGCATGGCGGGCGCCGGGGCATGACCTCCCGGCCCCGGTGTACTAGAGTTATCTCGACATCGAGATATCTGCCGGGGAGCACCGCAGCCGCCAGCCCCGGTAAGGCGTGCCTAACTTAGCCTTACCTTAGCGGATCGGCCGAGATGCCGTGGCGGCAGGATCGTGGTGGTACGCGCACATCAATGAAGGAGACTGTCGTGTCGGCGAACAGCTTCGACGCCCGCAGCACGCTGCAGGTGGGCGACGAGTCGTACGAGATCTTCCGGCTGGACAAGGTGGAGGGCTCGGCCCGCCTTCCGTACAGCCTCAAGGTCCTGCTGGAGAACCTGCTCCGCACCGAGGACGGCGCGAACATCACCGCCGACCACATCCGTGCCCTCGGCGGCTGGGACTCCCAGGCGCAGCCCAGCCAGGAGATCCAGTTCACGCCGGCCCGCGTGATCATGCAGGACTTCACCGGCGTTCCCTGCGTCGTGGACCTCGCGACCATGCGTGAGGCCGTCAAGGAGCTGGGCGGCGACCCGGCCAAGATCAACCCGCTGGCCCCGGCCGAGCTGGTGATCGACCACTCCGTCATCGCCGACAAGTTCGGCACGAACGACGCCTTCAAGCAGAACGTCGACCTGGAGTACGGCCGCAACAAGGAGCGCTACCAGTTCCTGCGCTGGGGCCAGACCGCCTTCGACGAGTTCAAGGTCGTCCCGCCCGGCACCGGCATCGTCCACCAGGTGAACATCGAGCACCTGGCCCGTGTCGTCATGGTCCGCGACGGCAAGGCGTACCCCGACACCCTGGTCGGCACCGACTCGCACACCACCATGGTCAACGGCCTGGGCGTCCTCGGCTGGGGCGTCGGCGGCATCGAGGCCGAGGCCGCGATGCTCGGCCAGCCGGTCTCCATGCTCATCCCGCGCGTCGTCGGCTTCAAGCTCACCGGTGAGCTGCAGCCCGGCACCACCGCCACCGACCTGGTGCTCACCATCACCGAGATGCTGCGCAAGCACGGCGTCGTCGGCAAGTTCGTCGAGTTCTACGGCGAGGGTGTGGCGGCCACGAGCCTCGCCAACCGCGCCACCATCGGCAACATGTCGCCGGAGTTCGGCTCCACCGCCGCGATCTTCCCGATCGACGACGAAACGATCAACTACATGCGGCTCACCGGCCGCAGCGAGCAGCAGCTCGCGCTGGTCGAGGCGTACGCCAAGGAGCAGGGCCTCTGGCTGGACCCGAAGGCCGAGCCGGACTTCTCCGAGAAGCTGGAGCTCGACCTGTCGACGGTCGTCCCCTCCATCGCCGGCCCGAAGCGCCCGCAGGACCGCATCGTCCTCGCGAACGCCGCCGAGCAGTTCAAGCAGGACGTCCGCACCTACGTCAACGACGAGTACGAGGCCAGCAAGGAGTCCTTCCCGGGCTCCGACGCCCCGTCGACGATCCCGAACGGCGCCCCGTCCAACCCGGTCACCGTGACCGCCCCCGACGGCACCTCCTACGAGATCGACCACGGCGCGGTGACGGTCGCGGCCATCACCTCCTGCACCAACACCTCCAACCCGTACGTCATGGTCGCCGCCGCCCTGGTGGCCAAGAAGGCGGTGGAGAAGGGCCTGACCCGCAAGCCGTGGGTCAAGACCACCCTCGCCCCGGGCTCCAAGGTCGTCACCGACTACTTCGAGAAGGCGGGCCTGACCCCCTACCTCGACAAGGTCGGCTTCAACCTCGTCGGCTACGGCTGCACCACCTGCATCGGCAACTCCGGCCCGCTGCCGGAGGAGGTCTCCAAGGCCGTCAACGACCACGACCTCGCCGTCACCTCGGTCCTCTCCGGCAACCGCAACTTCGAGGGCCGCATCAACCCCGACGTCAAGATGAACTACCTGGCGTCCCCGCCGCTGGTCGTGGCCTACGCGATCGCCGGCTCCATGAAGGTGGACATCACCAAGGACGCCCTGGGCACCGACCAGGACGGCAACCCGGTCTTCCTGAAGGACATCTGGCCCTCCGAGGCCGAGGTGAACGACGTCGTCGCCAACGCCATCGGCGAGGACATGTTCGCCAAGTCCTACGCGGACGTCTTCGCGGGCGACGCCCAGTGGCAGGCGCTGCCGATCCCGACCGGCAACACCTTCGAGTGGGACCCGCAGTCGACGTACGTCCGCAAGCCCCCGTACTTCGAGGGCATGACGATGGAGACCACCCCGGTCTCCGACATCTCCGGCGCGCGTGTGCTCGCCAAGCTGGGCGACTCGGTCACCACCGACCACATCTCCCCGGCCGGCGCCATCAAGGCCGACACCCCGGCGGGCAAGTACCTCACCGAGCACGGTGTGGAGCGTCGTGACTTCAACTCCTACGGCTCGCGCCGAGGCAACCACGAGGTCATGATCCGCGGCACGTTCGCCAACATCCGCCTGCGCAACCAGATCGCGCCGGGCACCGAGGGCGGCTACACCCGCGACTTCACGCAGGACGGCGGCCCGGTCTCCTTCATCTACGACGCCTCGCAGAACTACCAGGCCGCCGGCATCCCGCTGGTCGTCCTGGCCGGCAAGGAGTACGGCTCCGGCTCGTCCCGCGACTGGGCGGCCAAGGGCACCGCGCTCCTCGGCGTCAAGGCCGTCATCGCCGAGTCGTACGAGCGCATCCACCGCTCGAACCTCATCGGCATGGGCGTCCTGCCGCTGCAGTTCCCGGAGGGCCAGTCCGCCGCGTCCCTCGGTCTGACCGGTGAGGAGACCTTCTCCATCTCCGGCGTCACCGAGCTGAACGACGGCACCACCCCGCGCACGGTGAAGGTCACCACCGACACCGGCGTCGAGTTCGACGCGGTCGTCCGCATCGACACCCCGGGTGAGGCCGACTACTACCGCAACGGCGGCATCATGCAGTACGTGCTGCGCAGCCTGATCCGCAAGTAAGCGGACCGGCACGGCAGTTCAGCGCAGTTCGAGGGCCGCGTTCCCGGGTGACCGGGGGCGCGGCCCGCGCCGTTGCGGGCAGGTCATCGCCCGGCCTCAGGCAGGACACAGGGTTCCCCCAGCGGACCGGGCAGGGGCTGACCGGTGCATCGCAGGCGGCTCACTCGCCGCGGTACTTCGCCGCCGCGGCCTGGGCGAGGTCCTGGGACTTGTCCAGGGCCGCGTCCACCGACTGCTGTCCGGCGATCGCCGCGGCGATCTGCTGGGAGACCGCCGTACCGAGCACGGCGAACTCGGGGATGCCCACGAAGCCGATGCCGGTGTAGGGGCGGGGCGCGACGCCGGGGTTCCTCGGGTCGGCGGAGTCCGTCGCCGCCGTGTACTCCTGCCGGTACCAGGCGGCGGCCGCCTGCTGGTACTCCGGGTTGGCGTAGAGCGACCTGCGGTTCCCGGCGGGCGCCGCGGTCCAGCCAAGCTCCTGGCCGACCTGCTCCTGGTACTCCTTGGAGGAGGCCCAGGAGATGAACTCCCAGGCGGCGTCCTTGTTCTCGGAGGCCTGCTGGACGCCCCACGCCCAGGTCCACAGCCAGCCGGCCTTCTCGGTCCGGTCGTGCGGGGCCGGGACGTAACCCACCTTGCCCTTCACGGCGGAACCGTCGGCCTCGACCGACGACGCCAGCGACGTGGCGTCGTACATCATGGCGCACTCGCCCGCGACGAAGCGGTCGAGGATCTCCAGCACACCCATCCGTTCGGCGCCGGGCTGGCCGTGGGAGCGGAGCAGGTCGACGTAGAACCCGACGGCCCTCCTGAACTCCGGTGAGGTCAGTCGGGCGTTCCAGTCCATGTCGTACCAGGCGCCGCCGAAGGTGTTGACGACCGTGTTGATCGGGGCGAGGTTCTGCCCCCAGCCGGGCAGGCCGCGCAGGCAGATGCCGCTCGCGCCGTCGGTGCCGTCGACCTGGGCGGCGAGGTCGGCGACCTGTTCCCAGGTCGGGTTGGGCGGCATGGTCAGCCCGTCCTTGCGGAAGAGGTCCTTGCGGTACATCAGGAAGGACCCCTCGCCGTAGAAGGGCTCGGCGTACAGCCGGCCGTCCTCCCCGGTCAGCGACGCCAGCAGGTTGGGGAAGACGTCGCCCTGGTCGAAGTCCTCGTCCGCCTTCACATAGGAGTCCAGCGGGGCGAGCCAGCCCTGCTGCGAGTAGATCGGCACCTCGTACGCGCTGACGCTCGCCACGTCGTGGTTCCCCGCCTGGGTCGCGAACTCGCGGTTCATCCGCTCCCGCGCCTCGTTCTCCGGGAGCAGGGTGTAGTCGACCGTGATGCCCGTCTCCGCCGTGAAGTACTCCTTGGTGAGCTTGCGGAGGTTCTGCATCTGGGGCGCGTCCATCGCGAGCACGCTGAGATCGGCCCGCTCCTCGACACCGGGCTGATCGGTGTCACCGCACCCGGCGAGGGCCAGGCCCGCGGCGACCGCGGCGGCCACGGCCGCCCTGATGAGGCGGCTCCGTTTCATCGCACTCCGGCCCTTACCCACCTTTGCCATTTCTTAGGCATAACAGGCAGAACGGGCATGGCTCAGGGGCGGCCCCGCCGGGTCTCCACCCGTCTGGACAGCGCGTCGGCCGCGACGGCCGCCAACAGCACACCCCCGGTGATCATGAACTGCACGGCGTCCTCCACCCCGAGCAGACCCATGCCGGAGGCGATCGACTGGATGATCAGCACCCCGAGCAGCACGGACCAGGGCGAACCCCGTCCGCCGAACAGACTCGTCCCGCCGATGACGGCCGCCGCGATCGCGTTGATCAGCAGCATCCCGGAACCGGCGGCCCGGGCCGTCGTGGGGCTCGCCGAGGTCAGTCCCGACGCCACGAACAGCCCGCCGACCGCCGCGAGCGTCCCCGACACCATGAACATCGCGACCCGCACCCGCTCCACGGCGATGCCCGCCCGCCGCGCCGCCTCGACCCCGCCGCCGAGCGCGTACACCCGCCGCCCGTAGCGGGTGCGGCGCAGTACGTAGTCCGAGACGACCAGGACCACCAGGAAGATCAGCAGCGCCAGCGGCAGCCCCTGGAACCGGTTCAGGGTGTGCGCCGCGGTGAAGGCGACCACCGCGAGGAGAGCCGTGCGCAGCCAGATCTCGCCCATCGGCCGGTACGGCATCCCGGCGGCCCGGTGGCGGCTGCGCCGGCGGCGGGTGGTCAGCAGATACCCGGCCGTGGCCACCGCCGCGACCGCGTACGCCGCCACGTCGGCACCGAAGTGCCGGCTGGTCAGGGACGCGACCAGCCCCTCCTCGTCGATGTTGATCGTGCCGCTCGCGCCCAGCAGGTAGAGCGTCAGGCCGTTCCACATCAGCAGCCCCGCGAGCGTCACCACGAACGCGGGCACGCCGAGCCAGGCGAAGAAGAACCCGTGGAAGGCGCCCACGGCCGTCCCCGCGACGACCGCCACGATCACCGCGAGCCACTCCGGCACCCCGTGGTTCACGTTCAGCACGGCGAACGCCGCCCCCGCCAGTCCGCTGACGGAACCCACCGACAGGTCGATCTCCCGGATCAGCAGCACGAACACGATGCCGACGGCGACCAGCCCGGTCCCGACGATGTCCACGCCCAGGTTGGACAGGTTGCGCGGCGAGAGGAACTTGTCGTCCAGCGCCTGGAAGACGACGCAGATCACGATCAGCCCCGCGACGACCAGGAGCGGCCCCCGCTCGCCGTCCCGGACGCTGCCGCGCACCTCCAGCGCGTACTCCCGCAGGTTCTCCTGCCAGGCGCGGGCGCGCGGCCCCCGGCCGGTTGCGACCGGCCCGCCGTCCCGGTGCGGTCCGCCGCGGCTCACGGCCACGCCTCCTCGTCGCCCCTCGCGCGATGGGCCACGGCGTTGTCCGCGGCGCCCGTGACCGAGGAGATGATCTGCTCCTGCGTCACCGTGCTCACGTCGAACAGGCCGTTGTTGCGGCCCAGCCGCAGCACCGCGACCCGGTCCGCGACGGCCTTGATGTCGCCCATGTTGTGACTGATGAGGATGATCCCCATGCCCCGGTCGCGCACCTGCTCGATGAGGTCGAGCAGATGGCTGGTCTGCTCCACGCCCAGGGCCGCGGTGGGCTCGTCGAGGAGCAGCACCTTGGGGGAGCCCATCAGCGAACGGGAGATCGCGACGGCCTGCCGCTGACCGGCGGAGAGCGCCGCGACCGGCATGCGCACGTCGGGGATGCGGATCGACAGGGCACGCATCAGGTCGCGGGCCCGGCGCTCCATCTCCACCTCGTCGAGGATGCCCACCCGGTCGATCTCCCGGCCGAGGAAGAGATTGCCGACGACGTCCAGGTTGTCGCACATGG
The DNA here is from genome assembly GCF_003330845.1 of Streptomyces sp. Go-475. Lineage (GTDB taxonomy): Bacteria > Actinomycetota > Actinomycetes > Streptomycetales > Streptomycetaceae > Streptomyces. The sequence continues at coordinate 6,662,087 of NZ_CP026121.1, forward strand.
CGAGGTCCTGGTAGACGGTCGCGATGCCCAGGGCGTGGGCGTCGTGCGGCCGTTTGATCTGCACCAGCCGCCCCTCCCACTCGATGACGCCCCGGTCGGCGGGGCTGACCCCGGAGATCACCTTGACGAGCGTGGACTTGCCGGCCCCGTTGTCGCCCGCCAGGGCCACCACCTCGCCGGCCCGGACCTGGAGGTCCACGTCCACGAGGGCCTGGACGCCCCCGAACCGCTTGGAGATGCCGCGCAACGCCAGCACCGGCGGATGGGCCACGGGGGCCACCTCCCTCACCGGGTGAGTCCGGCCCGGTCGCAGTCCGGCCGGAGCTTCGGAGTGCAGATCTGGTCGATGGTGTAGATGCCGTCCTGGACGAGCGTCCGGCCGATGTTCTCCCGCGTCACGGAGATCGGGCGGAGCAGGATCGACGGGACGTCCTCGGTGGTGGGACTGTCCACGCTCGTCGTGACGAGGGCGTCGACGTCGTTGCCGCGCGCCAGGGCGACGGCCATCGCGGACGCCGCGTCGGTCTCCAGCCGGAAGGGCTTGTAGACGGTCATGTACTGCTCGCCCCCGACGATGCGCCGCACGGCGTCGAGGTCGGCGTCCTGGCCGGTGACCGCGGGCAGCGGCGAGACCCGGGCGCTCTTGAGCGCCGCGACGACACCGGCGGCGATCGAGTCGTTGGCCGCCAGCACCCCGTCGATCCCGTCCGGGCCGAGGGCGTCGATCGCGGCGGACATGTGGTCGTGCGCGTTCTCCGTACGCCACCCGAGGGTGTTGTACGACTTGGCGATCCGCACCCGGTCCTGGAGGACGGACCGGGCCCCGCCCTCGTACCAGGCGGCGTTGGGGCTGGACGGGTCGCCGTTCATCATCACCACGGTGCCGCCGTCGGCCCTGGCGCCCATGCCCCGCAGCAGCGCCTCGCCCTGGAGCCTGCCGACCTCGCCGCCGTCGAAACTGACGAACCCCGAGATGGGGCCCTCGGCGAGCCGGTCGTAGGCGACCACCGGGATGCCCGCCCGCTCGGCCGCCCGGACCGAGGAGCGCAGGGCCCTGGGGTCGACGACGTCCAGGATCAGGACCGACACACCCCTGGTGATCATGGAGTTCATCTGCCGGCGCTGGCTGGCCGCGTCGTTCTCGGCGTTGGCGTACACCACCGTGCACTCGGAGCACAGCTCCTTCACCCGCTTCTCGATCAAGGGCTTGTCGGACTGCTCCCAGCGCGGCACCGCACGGCTCGGCAGCAGCAGCCCGACGGTCAGCCCGTCCCCGCCGCCCTCGCCGTCGCCGGTGCACCCGGCCAGGGACACCGCCAGCACGACCGCCAGCAGCCCGGCGGCCACCCGCCGCCTCGGGGCTCTCATCGCGGCCCCCTCTCCTCGGACCGGCCGCGGCCCGGGCCCCGGCCTCTGCTCCGGTCCCGATTGCGGTCCCGATTGCGGTCACGGTTCCGGCTGATGCCCCAGCCCAGGCCCCAGCCCGACTGCCGCTCCCGCTCCGGCTCGGCCCGCGGCGCCGGTTCCGCTTCCTTCGGGGGGTCCGGCTCCGGCTGCGGACGGGACACGACGATCTCGCTCCACACCTGCTTGCCGCCGCCGACCGGCACCGAGCCCCAGGCCGTCGAGAGCGCCTCGACGAGGAAGAGGCCCCGGCCGCCCGTCGACTCCCAGTCCACGACCACCGGCTTGGCGGGGGAGCGGGGCGAGGAGTCGCTCACGGTCACCCTGAGCCGGTCCGCCGCCAGCGTCAGGTCGACCCGGACCGGGCCCTGGGTGTGCACCAGCGCGTTGGTGACCAGCTCCGACACCACCAGCAGGACGGTGTCCGCCTCGGCCACGACGTCCCACGACCGCAGTGTGCGCGCGCAGAACCGGCGGGCGTGCATGACCGCGTCCGGCAGCCGCCACACCACCCAGCCCGCCCGCACGGGCCGCACGCGCATTCCGTCGTAGCGCAGCAGCAGCAACGCCACGTCGTCCTCCCGGCGGCCGGCCTCGCCGAGCAGCTCGTCGGCCATCCGCCCCGGGTCGGCGGGGTCGGCGGCGGCGAGCGCCTCGCGCACGAGCCGCATGCCCTCGTCCAGGTGCAGCTCCGCCGACTCGACCAGGCCGTCCGTCACCAGTACGAGCACCGAGCCCGGGGCCAGCGCGAGCGCCGTCAGCGGGAAGTCGGCCTCCGCGAGGACGCCGAGCGGCAGGCCGCCCTCGACCGCGATCTCCTCGGTGCCCCCGTCGGGATGGCGCACCAGCGGGGACAGGTGCCCGGCCCGCACGAACAGCGCGTTGCCCTCCTCCATGTCCAGCTCGACGTAGCAGCAGGTGGCGAACAGGTCGGTCTCCATGCCGACGAGCAGCCGGTTGGCGTGCGCGACGACCACGTCCGGCGGATGGCCCTCGACGGCGTAGGCCCGGACCGCGGTACGCATCTGGCCCATGATCGTCGCGGCCCCGGCGCTGTGCCCCTGCACGTCCCCGATGACCAGGGCCACCTTCCCCTCCGACAGCGCGATCACGTCGTACCAGTCGCCGCCCACCTGCAGCCCGCGCCGGGCGGGCAGGTAGCGGGCCACGGCGGTGCCCCCGGGCAGCCGGGGGAGCCGGCGGGGCAGCAGGCTGCGCTGGAGCATCGTCGCGAGTTCCTGCTCGGCGTCGTAGGCGTGCGCGCGCTTCAGGGCCTGCCCCACCAGGCCCGCCGTCGCGGTGAGCAGGGCCCGCTCCTCCGGGGCGAACTCGTGCGGGGCGTCCCAGCCGACCAGGCACACTCCGGCCACCCTGCTCTTCGCGGGCAGCGGCAGGACCGCGAGCCCGCCGGGGCCGATCCCCGCGAGGCCCGGTTCCAGCACGGCGCCGGCCGGCCACAGGCTCATCCGCCCGTCGCGCAGCGCCGCCTGCAGCGTGGGCAGGGCGCCGACCGGCGCGTCGGGCCACTCCGAGCGCCACTCCGAACGCCACAGCTCCGGCCAGGCGGCGGCGGCCGGCGGATCGAGCACGGTGACCGCGAGCCGGTCCTCCAGCAGCTCGGCGAGCGCGACCCGGTCGGCGCCCAGCGGCTCGCGCAGCGCGGCCACCACCACGCGGCTGACGTCCCGCACCGTCGTCGCGTCGTCGAGCGCCGCCGTCAGCCACTGGATCCGGGCGACGTCGCTGGCGCCGCGCCGCAGCACGGGGGCCGCGGTGACGACGCCCAGCACCCGCTGGGGAGCGCCGTCGGGGGCCTTGAGCAGGCGGCAGCCCAGGCGCAGCCAGCACAGTTCACCCGTCGGCCGGCGGATACGGAACTCCAGCTCCCGGCGCCCCGGGGTCTGCGCGGACGGCTCGATCACCGACATCAGGGCCGGGACGTCCTCCGGGACGCTGTAGGAGAGCAGCGTGTCGGTCTTGCCGTCGAAACCGTCCTCGGGGATGCCGACGAGTTCGAGCAGGGCCGGGTCCGTCTCGACCAGGCCGGTGCCCGGCGTCAGGGCGAAGGAGCCCACGCCCATGGCCCGCAGGGCCGAATCCAGCAGGGGCGAGGGCGCCGACCGGTCCGCCTCGCCCCGCAGCCGCCCGGCGACGGCCTCGGCGTACCGCTCCAGGAACTCCCGCTGCTCGCTCCCGAACCCCTCCCCGGCCTCGCCCACCACGACCAGGCACCCCAGCCATCCACCCGCCGCCCCCAGGGGCAGCGCCCCGAGCGGCACGGAGACGCCTCCGCCGCCCTCCCGGCCGCCGGCCACCGCCCCCCTGACCCACACGGCCCGGCCACCCCGATAGGCCTCGACGACGACGGACCCACCGTCCCCCGCCCCTGCGGCTCGGGGCGGGGGCGCTGCCTCCGGCCTGCCCGGGTCGGTCCCCGTCCTGCCCGGGTCAGTCCCCGGCCTGCCCGGGGCAGTCCCCGCCCTGCCCGGGTCAGTCCCCGGCCTGCCCGGGGCAGTCCCCGCCCTGCCCTGGTCAGTCCCCGGCCCGCCCTGGTCAGTTCCCGCCCTGCCCTGGTCAGTCCCCGGCCCGCCCTGGTCAGTTCCCGCCCTGCCCTGGTCAGTCCCCGCCCTGCCCTGGTCAGTCCCCGGCCCGCCCGGGTCAGTCCCCGCCCTGCCCGGGTCAGTCCCCGCCCTGCCCGGGTCAGTCCCCGGCCTGCCCTGGTCGGTCTCCGGCCCGCCCGCACTGTCGTCGGCCTCCGCCCCGGCCCCACTGTCGTCGGCCCCCGCCACCGTCGAGCCCGTCGAGCCCGTCGAGACCCGCACGCGCCCCGCCAGCCCGTACCGCTCGGGTTCAAGCCCGGCCGCCTCCACCCGCCGGAGCTCCGCACCGTCCTCGCTCCGTACGTACACCGCCGCCAGCACCACCCCGGCGAACGCCAGAACCCGCTCCCGGGCGGCCGGTTCGCGCGTGGGACGCGACGGGCCGGAGTCCCCGTTCCCGGGCGCCCGCAGACCGGGGGCCGCGGCCCGGGCATCGCCGTCATGGGGCATGTCCGCGTCCACCTCCCGTCCACGCCGCAGCCACCGGCAGGTGGGAGTCCCCGGAACCCAGGCGACGACGACGCGGGCACGAGTCCGGCGGTACCGGGTCACGTCTCCCATGGCGAAGCCACGCCGCACATGAGCGGCAGGGCACCCACACAACAGAATCGCACACCTGGATAACAGCGACATATGGGGCGTACGGCCCGACCAGCTCCAAGGGCGACGGCACACGGTCGACGACCGGACCCGCGACCCGGACCAGGCCCCGCCCCCCGGCCGGAACCGGCGGCACGCGCGACGGGCCCGGTGGCCGGAGCCTCACGGCCACGGCCACCGGGCCCGCCCCGAGTGACGGTTCAGCCCACCCGGCAGGGCAGACTCGTCGTGCTGTCACCCCCGGCACCGGAGACGACGTAACCGAACGTCGTGCTTCTGCCTGGTGCGAGGGAGCCGTTCCAGCCGGCGTTGTGGACCATCACCGCCTGGCCGTTGTACGTCGCGCTGCCGCTCCACAGGCTCTCGACCTTCTGGCCGGCCGGCAGCGTCCAGTCGACCATCCAGCCGAGCATCGGAACGGTACCGGTGTTGGTGACGGTCACCTCCGACTGGTAGCCGCCGTTCCAGGTACCGGTCGTCTTTCGGGTGGCCGTGCACGTCCCGGGCACCGGCTCGGTCGGGTTGCCCGGCTGCTTGATGCCGGTCACCTCGCCCTTGCCGCCGTCGAAGACGACGTCGGAGCAGGAGTAGAAGGTCTCCTGGCTGTCGGAGCGCTGCCAGACCATGTAGATGATGTGGCGGCCCGACTTGCCCTCGGGGAGCTTGCCGGTCCAGGAGTAGTTGGCCTCGACCGTGCCCGGGGAGCCGTTCAGCGGCGGGTGGTCGACGCTCAGGAACGGCTTCTCCTCCATGTCGTTCCAGGTGAGCCTCTTCGTCGGGTCGAAGCCGTCCTTGGTGATGTAGACGTAGAACCAACCCGGGTGCGCCGCCCAGGCGTTGTACGAGAAGTCGACCGTCGCGCCCGAGGTGAGATGGGTCAGCGGCCAGTCCTTGCTGGGCGTGTCGAACCCGGTGAAGTTGGTGTTGCCGCCGCTGCACAGCTCGCCGTCGGGCACGAAGCCGCGGGTGCGGCCGGCGCCGTCCGAGCGGAGCACCGAGAACCAGTTGTAGAACGGCGTGGTGCCGCTGACCTGCTGCGCGGCCCGGCACGCCGGGTTGACCGGCTTGATCTCACCGGTGTCGGTCAAGCCGTCCTGCCAGCACAGGAAGGTGCGGCTGCCGGGCTTCATGGGGGTGCCGTGGGCCTCCGCCTCACCGCCCGCCGTCATGACCAGGCCGAGGGCGGGGACGGTGATGACGAGGGAGAGCAGGACCAGGAACAGGGCTCTGGCCCGGGTGCGGAGTGCTGATCGAGGCGCCGGGGCGCCCCCCGACGGTGTTGTCATGATCATGACAGCATCATCCGTTTCTTCGGGTCCGGGTCTGCGGATGCGTGTGCGGGGATGCGCGGAGTGGGAGCGACTCGAGGGCGGGTTCCGGTCCACCGTTATGGGAGCGCTCCCACCCCGCTGTTGCGGAAGTTAGCGCCGGGCGGCGCAGTTGTAAACGGTCGTGGCACGACGGGACCGCTCGGCGCCTCGGCGAACGGAGCCGGCGTCCTCTCGGCGGCACGGCGCAAGGGCCGTTCGGGTGACGGACGACGCGCGCTTTCCCCGCCCTCCCCGCAGACTTCGGGTGAACGGTCGGTGCGCCGACCCGACACCAGGAGGCAGTCATGACGTGCATGCCGAACGAAGACGCGGAGTTCCACAACGCGATCAAGGAAGTCTTCCTCAAGTACCCGGAGGCGCAGGGGAAATACGCGCTGACCAGCCTCCAGCTGGAAAACGAGATGGAGATCGACTGGGAAAACGAAGTCGGGGTCTCGCGGATCGAAGACCGGAAGATCATCACCGAGTTCGTGGACCGGAAATCGGTGATCCGGATGCAGCTCTGCCTGAAGTGGAATTTCGATTACACCGAATGCCTCAACTGGATCGAGGCGCCGGAGTGACACCGCCCTCCTGCCGGCCGGGCGGGTGACGGAGGCTGGAACCGGCCTCGTACGCAACCAAGTTGACTTTACTTCCCCTTTGGGATTGGCTGCGGCTCCGACCTTTCGTGATCCGGGGGGATCCTTGAACCGCACCATCCGCGCAGCCGTCTGCACCGTCGCCGTCACCGGTCTCGCGCTCGGCCTCAGCTCCTGCTCCGAGGCGGTCGACCAGGTCGACAAGGCGGTGGACGAGACGTACGAGGTCACCTACGAGGTCACCGGGAAGAACGTCGACTCGATCGAGTTCCACGGCGGGGGCGGCAAGGCCATGGAGCCGAAGGTCGAGTCGGTGTCGAAGCCGGAGCTGCCGTGGAAGAAGACGGTCACGCTGCGCGGCATCATGCCCGCGGCGGTCATGCCGGTCGCCGCGGATCCCGAGGGCGCCCAGATCACCTGCAAGATCATCCACAAGGGCAAGGTGCTCGAGGAGCAGAGCGCCGACGGCCTGGTGACCGCCGGGGGCTGCACCGCGGAGTCTCCGATCACGGGCTGACCCCGGGCCGCCCGGCAGGGCCCGCGCGGCCCGGCGGCCGCGTCCGGTCGGCCGGGTTCAACCGGCCGCACCCCGAGCGGACTTGAACGGCCCCTCGGGAAAGCAGCCGAAGCTCGACGAGCCCCTGCGACGCCCCTCTACGACGGCCCCCTGCGGTCATCGCCCCCGGCAGCCAACACCGCCGACAACCACCGCAGTTGGCGGCGCACCTGTACCGCGTCGCCGCCCTCGTGGCCGTTGAACGGATAGGCGTGGATCTCCTTCTCCGGGTCCGCGCCGGTCAGTTCGGCGTAGCGGTTGAACGCCGCGTACGCTCCGCTCGGCGGGCAGACCGTGTCGCGCAGGCCGACGCCGAAGTGGGCCGGAGCCTGGGCGCGGCGGGCGAAGGAGACGCCCTCGACGTAGGACAGCGTGCGGTGGGCGGCGTGCTCGGCGCCCCGGTGGACGGAGAGGTAGGCGGCGATCTCGCCGTACGGGCCCGCGTCGGTGAGGTCCAGCGCGCGGCGGATCCCGCACAGCAGCGGGGCCGTGACCAGCAGCGCCGCCAGATCGGGAACGAGCCCCGCGACCGCCAGGGCCAGCCCGCCGCCCTGGCTGTTGCCGACGGCCACGGTCCGGGCGGGATCGACGCCGGGCAGTGCCCGCACCGCCGCGATCGCGCGCACCGCGTCCGTGATCAGGCGTCGGTAGTGGTAGTCCTCGGGGGCGAGCAGTCCACGCACCGCCGGCCCCGGACCGCCGGGCGCGGTGCCGTGCGGGTCGGGCGTGTCTCCGCCGCAGCCGTACTGGTCGCCCTGGCCGCGGTTGTCCATGAGCAGATGCGCGTACCCGGCGTTCACCCAGGTCAGGCGCTCGTGCGGGAGGCCCCGGCCGCGCCCGTACCCGGCGAACTCGACGACGGCGGGCAGGAGTTCACCACCGGCCCCGGCCGGTTTGCTGAACCAGGCGCGCACCGGGTCGCCCGCGAAGCCCCGGAACGTCACGTCCCAGGTCCGCGTCAGCCGCAGGCCCGTCTCCACCGGCCGCACCGCCACCAGCGGGTCCGCCTGCCGGGCCTCCTTGAGCGTGCTCAGCCAGAAGGCGTCGAAGTCGGCGGGCTCCCCGACGTCCGGGCGATGGCGCTCCAGTTCCGTCAGCGGCAGGTCGAACGCGGGCACGGCGGCACCTCGCAGGAGTCGGTGGTCATCCAGAAACTTGCGACGAGAGACGGGGGTGGGTCCCAGGGGTCTACCCAGGTTCGACGGGTTTCCAACGCGGCACAGGAGCCCCGGCGGACTCCCGCAGTACCCATTGACAGCGCTTTCCCCTGCCCTTAAGTTGCCGCGAAGTTACCGGTAAGCGCTCGAAAGTTTCGGTTCCGCGTCCCATGCCCACGGGAGGCCCGAGCAATGAGCACGTCCACCACGCCGGCCCCGCCGGGCACCGAGGACCCGCCTCCGGCCCGGGCCGCACCCCGACGACGCGGGAACCGGACGCCCGCCCGGACCGGCTGGCGGCGGGCGCTGCGCCGCGACTGGCAGCTGTACTCGCTGGCGATCCTGCCGCTGCTGTTCTTCCTGGTCTTCCGCTACCTGCCGATGCTCGGCAACGTGATCGCCTTCCGGCGCTTCGAGCCGGGCGGGTCGATCTTCGGCGAGGAGTGGGTGGGCCTGCGCTATGTGCAGATGTTCCTCAGCGACCCCACCTTCTGGCAGGTCTTCCGCAACACCCTGTGGATCGGCGGGCTCACGCTGCTGTTCTGCTTCCCGGTGCCGATCGTGCTGGCGCTGCTGCTGAACGAGGTCCGCCGGCGCTCCCTGAAGCGGTTCGTGCAGTCCGTGTCGTACCTCCCGCACTTCCTGTCGATCGTGATCGTCGCGGGCATCACGATGCAGATGCTGGCCAGTGACGGCCCGGTCAACCACGTCCTCGGCTGGTTCGGGCACGAACCGATCCGCTTCATCCAGGAACCCGAGTGGTTCCGCACGATCTACGTCGGCTCGGAGATCTGGCAGACCGCCGGCTGGGGCACGATCCTCTACCTCGCCGCGCTCACCACCATCGACGAGGACCTGTACGAGGCCGCGCGCATCGACGGGGCCAACCGCTGGCAGCAGATCTGGCACGTCACCCTGCCCGGCATCCGGCCCACCATGGTCACGCTGCTGATCCTCAACATCGGCACGTTCATGGCGGTCGGCTTCGAGAAGGTCCTGCTGCTGTACAACCCGCTGACGTATCCCACCGCCGACGTCATATCGACCTACGTCTACCGGGCCGGTGTCGAGTCCAACAGCTTCAGCTACGCCGCCGCCATCGGGCTGTTCGAGGCGATCATCGGCCTGGTCCTGATCACGTCCGCGAACCAGCTCTCGCGCCGCACAGTGGGGACGAGCCTGTGGTGAAGCCGAGCCGCTCCTACCGGGTCTTCCAGGGCGTCAACGGGGTCGTCCTCACCCTGGTCGTGATCGTCACCCTGTACCCGTTCGCCAACATCATCGCCCGCTCGTTCAGTGCGGAGCGGCACATCCGGGCCGGTGAAGTGACGCTGTGGCCCAAGGGGTTCAACCTCACCACGTACGAGATCGTGTTCGAGGACTCGATGTTCTGGCGCAACTACGGCAACACCGTGCTGTACACGGTCGTCGCGACCGTCGTGGCGATGGTCCTGACCACCTGTTACGCCTACGTCCTGTCCAAGAAGCACCTCAAGGGACGCGGCGTCCTGGTCGGCGTCGCCGTGTTCACCATGTTCTTCACCGGGGGCCTGATCCCCAACTACGTCCTCGTCACCAGCCTCGGTCTGAAGAACAGCGTCTGGGCCATCGCGCTCCCCAACGCCATCAGCGTGTTCAACCTGCTGGTGATGAAGGCGTTCTTCGAGAACCTGCCGACGGAACTGGAGGAGGCCGCGCAGATCGACGGCCTGAGCACGTACGGCGTTCTGCTGCGGATCGTGCTGCCCCTGTCGAAGGCGGTCGTCGCGACGATGGTGCTGTTCTACTCGGTGTCCTTCTGGAACTCCTGGTTCAGCGCCTTCCTGTACATGGACAAATCCGAGCTGATGCCGGTCACCGTCTATCTGCGCAACCTCATCTCCGGCGCCACGACGGGCGGCAACGCCGGTGCCGCCGACGCGCAGCTCAGCCAGGTGGGGGCGAACATCCAGGCGGTCACGATCGTGCTGACCTCGCTGCCCATCCTCTGTGTCTATCCGTTCGTCCAGCGCTACTTCGTCTCGGGCGTGATGCTCGGCGCGGTCAAGGGCTAACAAAGGAGTGCCCGTGTCATCCCTGAACAACGCAGGACAGCTGTCGCGGCGTCAGATCCTGTCCGCCGCCGGTTTCATCGGCCTGGCCACCCTCACCGGCTGCGGCAGCGGCGACGGCGGCGGGGACTCCAAGGACCTGTCGAAGAAGAGGGACGGCGCGATGAAGGAGTACCGCGTCGGCCAGCAGTTCAAGGCGGCCAAGCCGCTGTCCTTCTCGGTCCTGCACAACAACAACCCCGTCTACCCGATGAAGAACGACTGGCTGTTCTGGAAGGAGCTCTCCCGGCGCACCGGCGTCACCCTCGAACCCGTCGCCGTCCCCCTGGTCGACTACGAGAAGAAGCGCAGCGTCCTGATCGGCTCGGGTGACGCCCCGTTCCTGATCCCCAAGACGTACCACCCCTCGGAGGTCGCGTTCGTGTCGTCGGGCGCGATCCTCCCGGTCAGCGACTACGTGCACCTGATGCCCAACTTCCGGGACAAGGTGAGGCGCTGGAAGCTGGAGCCGGAGATCGATTCCATCCGGCAGTCCGACGGCAAGTTCTATCTGCTGCCCGGCCTGCACGAGAAGGCCAGATCCGGCTACTCGCTGGCGCTGCGCACGGACGTCCTCGACCGGCTCGGGCTGAACCCGCCCACCACCTGGGACGAGGTGTACGAGGTCTTCAGGGCGATCAGGGAGGAGTACCCGGACCGCTACCCGTTCTCCGACCGCTGGAGCAAGAACACGCCCTACCCCGCCGCCGCCCTCTTCAGCTACCTGGGCCAGGCGTACGGGGTCCGGGCCGGATGGACGCACAACCCCATCGACTGGGACGCGAACGCCGGAAGGTTCGTCTTCACCGGAGCCACGGACGCCTACCGGCAGATGATCGAGTTCGTGCGGAAACTGGTCGCCGAGAAACTGGTGGACCCGGAGAGCTTCACCCAGACCGACGACGAGGCCGCGCAGAAGCTGCTGGGCGAGAAGTCGTTCGCGATCAGCGCCAACCCGCAGGTACTGGTGCAGGAATACCGGTACAACCTGGAGAAGCAGGTCGAGGGAGCGAAGATCGAGATGATCCCCGTGCCGCTCGGGCCGGCGGGCCCAATCGTGCTGGGCGGCGTCCGGCTGGAGAACGGCGTGATGATCTCCAGCAAGGCCCTGAAGAGCGACAACTTCGTCGCCATGATGCAGTTCGTGGACTGGCTCTGGTACTCGGACGAGGGCCAGCGACTGGCCCGCTGGGGCGTCGAGGGCGTCACCTACACCCGCTCCGGAAGCCGGTACACGCCGAAGCCCGGCATCAGCCTCATGGGCTCCGACCCGGACGCGCCGAAGGACATGCAGAAGGACTTCGGCTTCTACAACGGCGTCTTCGCCTACGGCGGCAGCTGGGAGCTGGTCTCCTCCATGTTCAGCCCCGACGAGAAGAGGTTCCAGGACGCGATGTCCCGGCGCCAACAGACGCCCATCGCCCCGGCCCACCCCTTGCAGTCCTTCGAGCAGGAGCAGGCGACCCTCTGGGAGACCCCGCTGAAGGACACCGTCATCCAGAACACCCTCCGGTTCGTCCTCGGCAAGCGCCCGCTGTCCGAGTGGGACGCCTACGTCTCCGAGCTGAAGTCGAAGAACATGCAGCAGTTCGTCGACCTGCACAACAAGGCGTACGAGCGGTTCAAGAAGGAGAACGGGTGATCCGCGTCCCCGGCTCGCCGAGCGGCCGGCTCACCGACGCCCTGCGCCACCGCGCCGGCACCGGCCGCCTCGGCCTCGCCCCGCGCAGCGACCACCAGGACCCGGAACTGCTCGACGCCCCGCGCGAGGCCGCCGAGCCCCCGCACAGCCACCGGCCGCCGACCGCCGAGGACGGCCGCGCCGCGCCCTTCACCCTGAGCCGCCACCGTGTCCCGCTCGTCGAGCCCACCCCGGTCGGCGACGAGCCCCCGCCCCGGTGGGACGAACGGCACCCGCTCGGCCGGGAGGCGGCGGCATGAGCACCGTACGCACCTCCGACTTCGGCACCGGGACCCTCTCCCGCGCCTCCGCCCTGATCCACACCGTCCTCACCGTCGAGGCGCTGCTGCTCCTGGCCGCCTCCCCGGGCCTGGCCGGACTGCTCCTGCTCGGCCCCGACCCGGCCAACCTCCCCCTCGCGGCGCTGTGCCTGCTGCCCCTCGGACCGGCCCTGTCCGCCGCGCTCTACGCCCTCCACCACCGCAGCCGCGACCTCACCGAACTGCGCCCGGCCCGCGCCTACCTGCGCGGCTGGCGGCTCAACGCCCTGCCGGTGCTGAAACTGTGGACCCCGCTGCTCGCCTGGCTGACGGTGATCGCCTTCACCCTCACCCACTTCGCCGCCACCGGCCTGCCCGGCTGGTGGGCGGTCCTGCTCGCGGTGATCGGCGCCGGCTCCCTCCTCTGGGGCGCGCACGCCCTCGTCCTCACCTCGCTCTTCGCGTTCCGCGCCCGGGACACCGCCCGCCTCGCCGGGTACTTCCTGCTCCGGCACGGCCGCGCCACCCTCGCCGCCGCCTCCCTGCTCGTCCTGACGGCCGCGCTGACCGCCCTGCTGACGGAGGCCGCGCCCGCCCTGCTGGCCGCCCCGCTGCTGCTGTCCCTGCTGCACGGCAGCCGCTCGTTGATCACCGAGACCCGGGCGGAGTTCACCGCATGAGCGCGCCCCGCACCCCGAAGATCCCGTACGGCGGCGACTACAACCCCGAGCAGTGGCCGGAGGAGGTCTGGGACGAGGACCACCGTTTGTTCACCCGGGCCGGCGTCGACACCCTCACCGTCGGCGTCTTCAGCTGGTCCCTCACCCAACCCGCCCCGGACACCTACGACTTCACCGTGCTGGACCGCATCCTCGACCGGGCCTCAGCCGAGGGCCGGCAGGTCTGCCTGGCCACCGGCACCGCCGCCCTCCCGCCCTGGCTCGCCAAGCGCCACCCCGAGGTCAACCGCACCGACTTCGAGGGCCGCCGCCACCGCTACGGCCAGCGCCACACCTTCTGCCCCAGCTCCCCGGCGTACCGCGAGCACGCCACCGCGCTCGCCGCCCGCCTCGCCGAACGGTACGCGCACCACCCCGCCCTGCTCGCCTGGCACGTCAACAACGAGTACGGCGGCGCCTGCTACTGCGACCTGTGCGCCGAGGCGTTCCGCGAGTGGCTCCGGTACCGGCACGGCACCCTCGACGCCCTCAACGACGCCTGGTGGACCACCTTCTGGTCGCACCGCTACACCGACTGGGACCAGATCGAGCCGCCGAACGCCCTCACCGAGCACTGGCGCGGCCCGGACCACACCGCCTTCCAGGGCATCACCCTCGACTACCACCGGTTCACCACCGACGCCCTCCTCGGCTGCTTCCTGGCCGAGAAGGAGGTGATCCGCGCCCACGACCCGGACACGCCCGTCACCACCAACTTCATGGGCACCTTTCGCCCCCTCGACTACCACCGCTGGGCGCCCCACCTCGACTTCGCCTCCTGGGACAACTACCCGCCCCTGGACGCCCCGCCGACCCGGCCCGCCCTCGCCCACGACCTGATGCGCGGCCTGAAGGACGGCGCCCCCTTCTGGCTGATGGAGCAGACCCCCTCCACCACCGCGTGCCGGGACGTCAACCCGCTCCGGCGCCCCGGCGAACTCCGCCTCGCCACCTTCCAGGCGATCGCCCACGGCGCGGACGCCGCCCTCTACTTCCAGCTGCGCGCCTCACGCGGCGCCTGCGAGAAGTACCACGGGGCGGTCATCGGCCACGCGGGCCGCGACGACACCCGCGTCTTCCGCGAGGTCGCCGCACTGGGTCGGGAACTGGAAACCCTGGGGGACCGCACCCTGGGCGCCCGCACCCCGGCCCGCACCGCCCTGCTCTTCGACTGGGACAGCTGGTGGGCCCTGGAGATCTCCGACGGCCCGTCCCGGCTGGTCAAGTACCCGGACGTGGTCCACGCCTACTACCGGGCGGCACGCGCGGCCGGCGCCGACGTGGACGTCGTCCCGCAGACCGCCGGCCTCACCCCCTACGACGTGGTCCTCGCCCCCGCCCTCCACATGGTCAAGGGCGACCTCGCCGCGCGCCTCGAAGCCGTGGCCGCACGCGGCGGCACGGTCCTGACCACCTTCCTCTCCGGCCGCGTCGACGAGCACGACCGGGCCTTCCTCACCGACGTCCCCGGCCCGCTCGCCCCGCTCATGGGCATCCGCGTGGACGAATGGGACGCCCGCCCGACGGAGTTCGCCCAGCCCGTCCCCGAACTGTCGGCCGAGGCCCGGCTCGTCTTCGAGATCGTGCTGCCGCGCGGCGCCGAACCGGTCGCCACGTACGGCACCGACTTCTACGCCGGCACCCCGGCCGTGACCCGCCACCCGTTCGGCGCCGGCGAGGCCTGGTACGTCGCCACGGCCCTCGACCAGCCGGGCGTCGACCAGGTCGTACGCCGCATCCTGACCCGCCACGACCTGCTCGGCCCCTACGCCGGCCACCCGGCGGTGGAGACGGCGACCCGGATCGCCCCCGACGGCACCCCCCTGCTCTTCCTCCTCAACCACGCCCCCGAACCCGCCCGCCTGACCGCCCACGCCACCGCCACCGACCTGCTCACCGGCAAGCGGGTGGAGCTGGGCGAACCCCTGGTCGTCGACCCCCTGGGCGTGGCGATCCTTCAGTAGACGCGCCGACCGTGTGCGTCCGGCACACCCGACTTCCGGAAGAAGTAGCTGTTGACCTGATCGCGCCACTCGCGGGCGCAGCGGAGCTGCTCCTCGAACAGCTCCGCCACCCGCCTGTGACGCGCGGCGTCGACGAGGTCCACGAGCCCGGCCCACACCTCCCGGGCCGCCTCCACCTCCTCGACACCCTCGAAGTGCGTGTCGTAGATGTGCTGGATCACCGTCTTCCCGCTCTTCAGCATGTGCGAGTACGACACGTGGTGGAAGAACAGCAGCAGCTCGTCGGGGCAGCTGTCCGCGGACTCGTAGACCTCGGCCCAGGGCTTGCCGTACTGCCCGGCGTACCCGGTACCGGTCGCCACGCTGCGGTCGACACCGACCCCGTCCCGGTCGGCGAAGTGGTACGTCCCCCACGGGCTGTACTCGTACCCGTCCACGCTCGGCCCGTAGTGGTGCCCCGGCTGCACCATGAATCCCACGCCCAGGGGAGCGGTGTACTTCTCGTACGTCCGCCACGAGCCGTCCAGGACCGCGTGCAGCCCGGCCGCCGGTCCCGGCCCGAAGGTGAGCCGGATCCACTCGTCGAGGACGGCACCCGGATCGGCGTCCGGCCGCCAGGCGAGCCGCCCGAAGGCGTACAGGTTGGCCTGGGCGAGCGGATGCCCCGTCCAGAACGGGTCGTCACCGGCATTGGACACGGCGACCAGCCCGCCACGCGCCAACTCCCCGACGGACACGCCCTGTTCGAGCGGAAACCGCAGCACCTCACTCCACATCGGCCCCAGCCAGCACACATGCCGCTGCTGCCCGGTGTACTCCTGGGTGGCCTGCAGCTCCACCGCGAGCCGGGTGCGCGGCATCGCGCCGATCAGCGGCGAGACGGGCTCCCGCACCTGGAAGTCCATCGGCCCGTGCTTCACCTGGAGCACCGCGTTCGGGGCGAACTCCCCGTCCAGCGGCACGAAATGGTCGTACGCGGCGCGCGCCCGGTCGGTCGTGCGGTCGCGCCAGTCCTGTCGGTGGTCGTAGACGAACGCCCGCCAGTGCACGGTGCCGCCGAACGGCTCCAGCGCCGCCGCCAGCAGGTTGGCGCCGTCGGCGTGGCTGCGGCCGTACGCGAACGGCCCCGGCTGCCCCTCCGAGTCTGCCTTCACCACGTACCCGCCGAAGTCGGGGATCGCCTCGTACACCCGCCGCGTCGCCTCGGCCCACCAGGCGCGCACGGCCGCGTCCAGCGGATCGGCCGTGGGCAGCCCACCGAGCAGGAGCGGCGCGGCGAAGGAGACCGACAGGTGGGTGCGGATGCCGTACGGCCGCAACGCCCCGGCGATCGCGGCCACGTCACCGATCCGGTCGGTCAGCAGCCGCGCCTCGGTCGCGTGCACGTTGACGTTGTTCACGGAGAGCGCGTTGATCCCGCACGCCGCCAGCAGCCTGCCGTACGCCCGCACCCGCTCCAGGTCGCCACGCGCCCGGCCGTCCTCCCAGAACAGCGAGCCACCCGCGTACCCGCGCTCCACCTGCCCCATGACCGGGTGCACGGCCACGTTGTCCCAGTGGTCGAGCATGCGCAGGGCGAGCGCGGGGCGGTGGACCTCGCGGACCCGCTCACCGGAGAAGGCGTCCTCGCCGAGCCGCACCACGTGGAACAGCCCGTACAGCAGCCCGCGCCCACCGGAGGCGGTGACGGTCGTCGTGCCGCCCTCGCGGGCGAGGGAGAAGCCCTCGTCGCCGGGTCCGTCCGCACCGAGGCCGAGGACCAGGTCGTACGGGCCGTCGTCCGACGCGTCGCGCACCACCCGGCCGCCGAACCGCCGGCAGGCCTCGGCCACCTCCCCGTGCACCGTCTCCACCAGCGGCCCCGATCCTCGGACCAGCGTCCGCCGCCCGCCGACCGCCCCGAACGCGGCGGGCGGCAGCCAGGCCGGGTCGACACCCTCGGGCAGGACGGGCACGGGAAGCGGCATGAGACCCCCAACTCATGTGATCAGCCGAGCAGTTCGACCTCCGCCAGCGTCGCCTCGCTGTCGAGGACCAGGCGGTACCTCTCGTACGTACCCGGCGACCTCACCGAGAACGCGCGGGTCTGCCGGTCCCAGGCGAAGGACTCCCCGGAGCGCCGGTCCAGCGTCCGCCAGGTCTCACCGTCCGGGGAGCCCTGGAGCGTCCAGCCGGCCGGTGCCTTCGCCCGGTCCGCCGACGACGTCAGGGTGTACTGGACGGCCTTCGCACCCTCGCGGACCGGCAGGTCCACGGACGTCACCGCCGCGTCCGTCGCCGACGTGTCGTCGAACAGGGCGCCCTCACCCTTCAGCAGGTCCGCCCGGGGCGTGGGCACCTCGTCGTCCTGGGTGATCGACACGGGTGCGGCATCCTCGCCCGTGCCCCACGACGACGGCCTCGGACCCATGTCGAACTCCAGGACACCACCCTTGGCGACCAGCGAATGCGGCAGCGAAGTCTTCGACCACGCACGGCCGTTGACCTTCAGCCCCTGCACGTAGACGTTCCTCACGCTGTTGCGCGGCGCCCTCACCACCAGCTCGCGCCCGTTCTCCAGGTGCACGGTCGCCTTGGTGAACAGGGGCGAGCCGATCGCGTACTCACCGCTGCCCATCACCAGGGGGTAGAAGCCGAGCGCGGAGAACAGGAACCAGGCCGACTGCTCCCCGTTGTCCTCGTCACCGTGGTAGCCCTGCCCGATCTCGCTGCCGGTGTACAGCCGCGACAGCACCTCGCGGACGTTCTGCTGCGTCTTCCAGGGCCGCCCGGCCGCGTCGTACATGTACAGGGCGTGGTGGGCGACCTGGTTGGAGTGCCCGTACATGCCCATCCGCACGTCCCGCGCCTCGGTCATCTCGTGGATGACACCACCGTAGGAGCCGACGAACTCGGGGGAGGCCGTCTCCGGGGTGGAGAGGTACTCGTCGAGCTTGTCACCGAGGCCCTTGCGCCCGCCGTACAGGTTGGCCAGGCCCCGGCTGTCCTGCGGAGCGGTGAAGGCGTACCCCCACCCGTTCGTCTCGGTGTAGTCGTGACCCCACACCCGCGGGTCGTACTCCGCCGCCTCGACCCGCCAGTCGCCCTTCGCGTCACGGCCCTGGAAGAACCCGGCCTTCTCGTCGAAGAGGTTCACGTAGTCGCGGGCCCGGTCCAAAAAGTACTCCGACTCCTCCTGGTAGCGCCGCTCACCGGTCTCCTCGTACAGCTTGAGGCCCATGCGGGAGATGCCGTAGTCGTTGAGGTAGCCCTCCAGCGCCCAGGACAGGCCCTCGTGGGTCTCGGTGCTCGTGTAGCCGAGGAAGGGGGAGGTGGCCATGCCCTTGCGGCCGACGCCCGAGTTCGGCGGGACGACCGTCGCGTTCTTCACGGCCGCCTCGTACGCCGCCTTCGCGTCGAAGCCGACGCCCTTGACGTACGCGTCCGCGAACGCCACGTCCGAGGAGGTGCCCGTCATCAGGTCCGCGTAGCCGGGGGAGGACCAGCGCGAGGTCCAGCCGCCGTCCTTGTACTGCTGCACGAACCCGTCGACCAGCTCACCCGCCCGCGACGGGGTCAGGAACGCGTACGCGGGCCACGTCGTCCGGTAGGTGTCCCAGAAACCGTTGTTGACGTACACCTTGCCGTCGACGATCTTCGCGCCCGTGTGCGTCGGGGTGTCCGGGTTCGGCATGGGGGAGAACGGCGAGGCGTACCGGTACTCCCCACCGACCTTCTCGAACCCGGAGTTCGGGTACAGGTACAGCCGGTACAGGCTGGAGTACAGCGTCGTCAGCTGGTCGGGCGTCGCGCCCTCCACCTCGACCTTGCCGAGCAGCCGGTCCCACTGCCGCTGGGCGCTCCTCTTCACCGCCTCGAAGGACCGGCCCTCCGGGATCTCCTGGCGGAGGTTGTCCCTGGCCTGGTCGAGGCTGATGAGCGAGGTCGCCAGGCGCAGGGTGACGGTCCGGTCGTCGGCCTCGAAGCGCAGATAGCCCTTGACGCCGCTGGAGTCCCCGTCGGTGACCGGCTTGTCGAACTCGCCGTACACGAACAGCCGGGTCGCACCCGTCGACAGCCCGGACTTCACGTCCGAGAAGCCGGTGACGACCCCGTGCTCCTGGTCGAGCGTGAGCCCCGCCTGGTCGGTCACATTGTCGAACAGGACGCTCGTGTCATCGCCCGGGTAGGTGAAGCGCAGGGCCGCCGCGTGATCGGTCGGCGCCATCTCGGCCTTCAGCCCGTTCTCGAACCGCACCCCGTAGTAGTAGGGCCGCGCGGTCTCGTTCTCGTGCCGGAAGGCCAGCTCCCGCGCCTCCCGCCCGTACGCCGGGGTTCCGTCGGCCACGGACGGCATCACCTGGAAGGTCTGCCGGTCACCCATCCAGGGACTCGGCTCGTGGCTCGCGCTGAACGCCTGGATCGTCGGCAGGTTGTCCGCGTTGTTCGCTCGCGCGTAGTCGTACAGCCAGCTCAGCGAACCCGCGTTGGTCACCGGGGTCCAGAAGTTGAAGCCGTGCGGCACGGCCGTCGCCGGGAAGTTGTTGCCCCGCGAGAAACCGCCGCTGGAGTGGGTGCCGCGCGTGGTCACCGCGTAGTCCGACAGGTGCGCCTTCGACCGCTCGGGAGCGACGGACTCGATGCTCACGTCGTCCAGCCACCCCCGGAACTTCGCCGGCCCCTTCGGCGAGTCGTACGCCACCAGGATCCGGTCCACGGTCTTCCCGGCGGCCACCGACCCGATCCGCGACACGACGTTGTTCCACTGGTTGACGTAGAGGATCTTCGCCGCGCCCTGCCCCCGCGGGGTCAGCGGGAAGCCGTGCTGGTCGGTGGCGCGCAGCTCGCTCAGCTGGGTGCCGTCGGTGAAGACGAGGTCGACGGAGACGTTCGTCGCGTCGTAGTCGAGGTCACCGTCCGCCATCGACGGGAAGATCCGGTACGACAACCGTGTGTTCCGGCCGACGGCCACGTTCACGTCGAACACCCTGTTGTACG
The DNA here is from genome assembly GCF_003330845.1 of Streptomyces sp. Go-475. GTDB lineage: Bacteria > Actinomycetota > Actinomycetes > Streptomycetales > Streptomycetaceae > Streptomyces. The sequence continues at coordinate 6,682,007 of NZ_CP026121.1, forward strand.
AGTACGCCCGCCCGTCGGCGATGTGCCGGCCGGCGTACCGCAGGGCCCGCTTTCCGGTGAACCCGGCGCCCGCCTTGGCGGTGGGGGAGCCGCTCGGGCCGCGGTCGACGAGGGAGAGCATGTCCTGCGGGACGGGCCCGGCACCGCCGCCGGTGGACAGCTGGAGGTCGGCGAGCTGGAGGATGTCGCCGCCGTTGTTGCCGGTGACCTCGAGCCGGAAGTGCCGGTACTCGGCGGGCTCCGCCAGGTCGTACGTCTTCGTCTGGAACCGCTCGGCGAAGGATTCACCCGTGCGGGTGTCGAGGGTCTTCCAGTCCGTGCCGTCGGCCGAGCCCTTCAGGGTCCAGTCCGCGGGGTCGCGCTCGTCGTGGTCGTTGGCCGACGTCAGCGCGTAACGCACGAGTTCGACCGGCTTGTCCAGGTCCAACTCGGCCCAGCCGGTGGGCTCAAAGGTGAGCCACTTGGTGCTCGGCTCGCCGTCGACGAGGTTCTCCTTCACCTCGCCGCCACCGGTGTTCTCGGCACTGGCCCGGACGTCCGTGACCTGATCCGTCACATTGCCCGGTATGCCGCTGCTGTAGCCGCCGTCCACGCCCGAGGCCCGCTTGCCGCCGTCCGGGGCGGTGTCGACGGTGTTCTGCCAGTCCGGAACCGGGTCATCCGCCTCGAAGGAGGACGCGAACTTCCGGTCGGGGGCCTCGGGGACTTCGGGCAGTGCGACCGCAACGCCCTGTGAACTCAGGGCCAAAGCGAGGGCGGTCGCCGACACGACCGCCGCACCCCATCTGTGCCGAGCTTTCCGCTGCATCAACGGGTACCCTCCCTGCGCAGTGGACAACGTTGTCACCTTCGATGCGCAAGGACCAGTAGTTGCCCAAGTGGTGAGAGGTGTCAAGGGTGTTGCCTGTGGCATTCGGGGGCGACGACGGGGATTTTTCCGCCGGAGAACACACAGGCCGCTCATACTTCCGCGAGGTCTCAACTCGGATAAGACCCACGGCCAACCTTGTGTTCGATCTTGATCCGCTGGCGGGAAGTGGACTATACCTGTCGGACGCTTCACACGATCCGCACGTCAGCGACCGTACGTCAGCGCCCGTCAGCGCCCGCATGTCAGCACCCGCACTTTCCTGCACGACCCAGCTTGACCCGATCGCGGTGCCGGGAAGGATCCGGTTCACCGCCTGAGTCCTGGAGAAGGCGAGGACTTGAGCATGGGATCCACTTCCGCCGAGAACCACGGCACCGAGGGTGTCGGCCGCCGTGATCTGATCAAACGGTCCGCCGCGCTCGGGCTGATCTCCGTCCCCACCATGAGTTTCCTGTCCGCCTGCGCCAGCAGCGGCGGCGGCGACAGCGGGGACAAGGCCAAGGCCGGCAAGAAGACCGAGAAGAACCCGCTCGGCGTCAACGACACCGCGGGCATGGAATTCGTGCTGTTCGACGGTGGTTTCGGCAAGGAGTACGCCGAGGACGCCGTGAAGATCTACGAGAAGAACTTCCCCAAGGTGAAGGTGAAGTTCTCCGCCACCCAGAAGATCCAGTCCACGCTCCAGCCCCGCTTCAACCAGGGCACCCCGCCGGACCTCATCGACAACTCCGGCGCCGAGCAGATGGACATGGGCGTCCTCGCGAGCAAGCAGCAGCTCACCGACCTCACCCCGCTGCTGGACGCCCCGTCCTACGACGACCCGGCCAAGAAGGTCCGCGACACGCTGCGCCCCGGCATCGTGGAGATGGGCCAACTCGACGGCGACCCGGTCTGGATCATGTACTACGCCTACACCGTCTACGGCGTCTGGTACTCGCGGAAGGCCCTCGACTCGCTCGACGAGCAGTACCCGGAGACCTGGGACCAGATGCTCGCGGTCTGCGAGAAGGCCAAGAAGAAGGGCATGGCGGGCTGGACGTACGCGGGCAAGTACCCGTACTACCTCCCCTTCTCGCTCTATCCGATGATCGGCAAGGTCGGCGGCCGCGAGGTCCTCGACGCCATCGACAACCTGGAGCCGAACGCCTGGAAGCACCCGGCCGTCAAGGCCTGCTTCGACGCGTACTACGAGCTCTACAAGAAGGGCTACGTCCTCAAGGGCACCCCGGGCCTGGACCACATCCAGTCGCAGACCGCCTGGGCCGAGGGCAAGGCGCTGTTCATCCCGAACGGCTCCTGGGTGGAGAACGAGTCGGCCAACGTCATCCCGGAGGACTTCGACCTCGCGGTCTCCGCGCCCACCGGCATCGACTCCTCCGACAAGCTGCCCTTCGGCACGATCTGGGCCTCCGGCGGCGAGCCGTTCATCGTCCCGGCCAAGGCGAAGAACGCCGAGGGCGGCATGGAACAACTGCGCATCATGCTCAGTGAGGCGTCGTCGAAGAACTTCACCAGCAAGGTGAAGTCACTGACCGCGTACAACGGCGGCACCGACGGCATCACCCTCACCCCCGGTCTGAAGTCGGGCGTCGCGGCCCTGGAAAAGGCCGGCGAGAACGTGGTGAACCCCCGAATGCAGGACTGGTACGTGCAGTTGCAGAAGGAGAAGATCGGCGTCTCCGGCCTGGGCGAGATGATGGCCGGCCGCCTCACCCCCGCCGAGGCCATCAAGAAGATCCAGGCCTACGCCGACGAGACCGCCAAGGACACGTCGATCAAGCACTACAAACACCAGTAACAGCACCGGAAACCCATTTTCCGCAACGGCACCGGAGTGGCGATGCAGCACGGCAAGTACCGGTTCATCGTGGGCTTCCTCGCGCTGCCCCTGGGACTGTACGCGCTCTTCGTGATCTGGCCGTTCATCCAGTCCATCTACTACTCGTTCACGGACTGGACCGGCCTGAGTCCCGAATTCGAGATGGTCGGTTTCGACAACTACAGCCGGATGCTCGACGACGAGATCTTCTGGAAGTCGTTGCAGCACAGCCTGCTGTTCGCGCTCCTGCTGCCGGTGGTGACGATCAGTCTGGCGCTGTTCTTCGCATTCATGATCAACGTAGGCGGAAGAAAGCGGAGGAACGGCCCGGCCATCACCGGCGTCCGCGGCTCCTCCTTCTACAAGATCGTCTACTTCTTCCCGCAGGTCCTCTCGATCGCCATCGTCGCGCTGCTGTTCGCGTTCGCGTACAACCCGGACAGCGGCGCGATCAACTCGGTCCTGCGCGGCATCGGCCTCGACAACGTCCAGCCGCTGTGGCTGGGCGACCCCGATCTGGCCCTCTGGGCGGTGATGGCGGTCCTCGTCTGGTCGACGGTCGGCTTCTTCGTCGTCCTCTTCTCCGCGGGCATGGCCTCCATCCCGGCGGAGATGTACGAGGCGGCGCTCCTGGACGGCGCGAACCGCTTCACCACGTTCTTCCGGGTCACCCTGCCCCTCCTCTGGGACACGGTGCAGTCCGGCTGGGTCTACATGGGCATCCTCGCCCTGGGCGCCGAGTCGTTCGCGGTCGTGCAGATCATGACGACCGGGCCGGGCGGTCCCGACTACTCGACCACCGTCATGGTCCTGTACGTGTACCAGAAGGCGTTCCGGGACGGGCAGGCCGCCTACGCCACCACCATCGGTGTCGCCCTGCTCGTCGTCACGCTGGCCTTCGCCGCCGTGGTGATGCGGCTGGGCCGTCGCGAGCGGCTGGAGTACTGACGCAGATGAAGACGACCGAAACCCCCGCTCCCCTCCCGGCCGAGTCCGGCGCGCCGATCACGAAGGCGGACACACCACCGCCGGCGCCCCCGAAGGAGAAGAAAGAGGGCACGGTCCTCAACGTCTTCTCCCACGGCGTCCTCGTCATCTGGGCGGTCATGGTGGTCATGCCGCTGCTCTGGGCGGTCATGACGTCCTTCAAGGACGACCGCTCCATCTTCGGCTCGCCCTGGTCGCTCCCCGACTCCCTGCACTTCGACAACTGGTCGCGGGCGTGGACCCAGGCCAACATGAGCGACTACTTCCTCAACACGGTCCTGGTGGTGGGCGGTTCGCTCATCGGCACGCTCGTCCTCGGCTCGATGGCGGCCTACGTCCTGGCCCGCTTCGACTTCCCGGGCAACCGGTTCATCTACTACCTGTTCATCGGCGGCATGAGTTTCCCGATCATGCTCGCGCTGGTCCCGCTGTTCTACGTCGTGAACAACATGGGCCTGCTGAACACCATCCACGGCCTGATCCTGGTCTACATCGCGTACTCGCTGCCGTTCACGGTGTTCTTCCTGACGGCGTTCTTCCGCACGCTGCCGACGTCCATCGCGGAAGCGGCCTTCGTCGACGGGGCGTCCCACAGCCGTACGTTCTTCCAGATCATGCTCCCCATGGCCAAGCCGGGCCTGGTCAGCGTCGGCATCTTCAACTTCCTGGGCCAGTGGAACCAGTACATGCTCCCCACGGTCCTCAACACGGACCCCGACCAGCGGGTCCTCACCCAGGGCCTGGTCCAGCTGGCGGTGAGCCAGGGCTACAAGGGCGACTGGTCGGGCCTGTTCGCGGGCTTGGTGATGGCGATGCTGCCGGTGCTCGCGGCGTACGTCATCTTCCAGCGGCAGGTGGTGCAGGGCTTGACGGCGGGCGCGCTGAAGTAGTCCGGGCCGGTTTCTCCACCGCCGGGTGGACCCGCAACCCGGCGAACGGGGTGCCGCTGCGTCCACCCGTGCCGCCCCTAGCGGCACGATGGCCCGCAGCCGAGCGGGATGGGCGGCCCGCGGCTAAGCGCGATGGACGGCCGGCAGCCAACCGGGACGGGTGGCCCCGCGGCCGAGCGGCGGGAGCCCGCGCCGGCGGCCCCGCGGCCGAGCGGCGGGAGCCCGCGCCGGCGGCCCCGCGGCCGAGCGGCGGGAGCCCGTGCCGCAGACGGGGCGGCCGGGCGGCAGCCACGACGCGCCCGCACCCGCCGTCCGACGGAAGGGGACGTGCCGGGGGGGGGGGGGGGGGTCCGCCCGCAGCGGTTGGCGCGTCAACGGGCGGTTGGTCGGTATTCGCCCCCATCGCGCCGTTCCGAGGACGGAGACCCCCCGGCGCGGCCCCGACCCACACCCGGCGGCGGGCGCAAGCACCCGCACCCCCGCCCACCTCGGCCGATAGAAAGCGCGAACCATCACGTAGCCCTGCGCAACCACCCGCACACCCCCCGGAATCAGTTCAACCTCTTGACGGGAGGCAACCCGAACGGCTCAGCTTAGAGTTCACTAGTTGGACATAGACGGGGTCTCATCGAAGCGGCCCCGTGCGCAGGAGGTCGTCGTGGAGACTCCGGGGTCGCAGTCGTCACTGCACCGAGCCAACCTGGAGCGGGTCGTACGAGCCGTGCGCCTGGCGGGCTCCCTCACCCAGGCCGAGATCGCGCGGACGACAGGCCTGTCCGCGGCGACGGTCTCCAACATCGTCCGCGAGCTGAAGGACAGCGGAACCGTCGAGGTCACCCCCACCTCGGCAGGCGGCCGCAGGGCCCGCAGCGTGTCGCTGAGCGGCGACGCCGGCATCGTCATAGGCGTCGACTTCGGCCACACCCACCTCCGCGTCGCCATCGGCAACCTCGCCCATCAGGTCCTGGCGGAGGAGTCCGAGCCCCTGGACGTGGACGCCTCGTCCACCCAGGGCTTCGACCGCGCGGAACAACTGGTCACCCGCCTCGTCGAGGCGACCGGCGTCGACCGCTCCAAGATCGCCGGCGTCGGCCTCGGCGTCCCCGGTCCCATCGACGTGGAGTCCGGCACCCTCGGCTCGACCGCCATTCTCCCCGGTTGGACCGGCACCAAGCCCGCCGAGGAACTCCGCGGCCGCCTCGGCGTCCCCGTGCACGTCGACAACGACGCCAACCTCGGCGCCCTCGGCGAGATGGTCTGGGGCAGCGGCCGGGGCGTCCGCGACCTGGCCTACATCAAGGTCGCCAGCGGCGTCGGCGCCGGCCTGGTGATCAGCGGAAAGATCTACCGGGGCCCCGGCGGCACCGCCGGAGAAATCGGACATATTACACTCGACGAATCCGGCCCGGTCTGCCGTTGCGGCAACCGCGGCTGCCTGGAGACCTTCGCGGCCGCGCGCTACGTGCTCCCGCTCCTCCAGTCCAGCCACGGCACCGACCTGACCATGGAAGGCGTCGTACGGCTCGCCCGGGACGGAGACCCGGGCTGCCGTCGGGTGATCGCCGACGTCGGCCGCCACATCGGCAGTGGAGTGGCCAATCTCTGCAACCTTCTGAACCCGAGCCGGGTGGTCCTCGGCGGTGATCTCGCCGAGGCCGGTGAGCTGGTGCTCGGGCCGATCCGGGAGTCCGTCGGCCGCTACGCCATCCCGAGCGCGGCGCGCCAGTTGTCCGTTCTCCCCGGGGCACTCGGCGGCCGTGCGGAGGTGCTCGGAGCGCTCGCCCTCGCGCTCAGCGAGATGGGTGATTCAACACTTTTGGACGGGACTGCCGTCGGGGCGCTGCAGGCGGCGACCCCTGCCTTCACTTAGAGAACGGATGGCACCGTTGCCATCTCGTTAAGGATTTACTTCTTGACGTCGCACGTGTGGCCGAGTTGACTTCCAGCCACCTCGGCCGCAATGTCGCGGCCTCGTCAGGGAGGTTTCTGAAGTGAACACGCGTATGCGTCGAGTCGCCGTTGCCATTGCCGCCGGCGCGATGGCCGTTTCGCTTGCTGCCTGTGGCAGCGCCAAGGAGTCCGGCGACAAGGCCGACTCCACCGGGTCCGCCAAGAAGGGCGACGACATCAAGGTCGGCCTGCTCCTTCCGGAGAACGCGACCGCGCGCTACGAGAAGTTCGACCGGCCGCTCATCGAGAAGAAGGTCAAGGAACTCACGAGCGGCAAGGGCGAGGTCGTCTACGCCAACGCCAACCAGGACGCGGCCAAGCAGAACCAGCAGGTGGACACCATGGTGTCCAACAAGGTCGACGTGCTGATCGTGGACGCGGTGGACTCCAAGGCCATCGCCGGCTCGGTGAAGAAGGCGAAGGACGCGGGCATCCCCGTCGTCGCCTACGACCGCCTGGCCGAGGGCCCGATCGACGCCTACACCTCGTTCGACAACGTCACCGTCGGTAAGACCCAGGGCGAGGCCCTGCTGAAGGCGCTGGGCGACAAGGCCAAGGACGGCCAGATCGTCATGATGAACGGGTCTGCCACCGACCCGAACGCCGCCCAGTTCAAGCAGGGCGCGCACTCCGTGCTCGACGGCAAGGTCAAGATCGGCCGCGAGTACGACACCAAGGAGTGGAAGCCGGAGAACGCCAACTCCAACATGGAGGGCGCCATCTCCGCCCTCGGCAAGGACAAGATCGTCGGCGTCTACTCCGCCAACGACGGCATGGCGGGCGGCATCATCACCGCCCTGAAGGCGGCCGGCATCGCCGACATCCCCGTCACCGGCCAGGACGCCGAACTCGCGGGTGTGCAGCGCATCGTCACCGGTGAGCAGTACATGAGCGTCTACAAGCCCTACCCGCAGGAGGCGGACGTCGCGGCTGAGATGGCCGTCGCCCTCGCCCAGGGCAAGTCGCTCGACTCGATCGCCAAGGACAAGGTCGACAGCCCGACCACCAAGGCCGTCCCCTCCGTCCTGGTCCCGGTCGTCTCGCTGACCAAGGACAACATCAAGGACACCGTCATCAAGGACGGCATCTACACGGTGAACGAGATCTGCGCGGGCAAGTACAAGGCCGCCTGCGACAAGATCGGTCTCAAGTAAGCAGCCGTCAGGTCCGCCGACGACCACGGGAGTCCGCCCCGGACTCCCGTGGCTCCGCGCGGACCGGCTGTCCCGAGTTCCTCCGGCGCCCCGCCACACCAGCCCCGCAAGCTCCGCGGGGCGCCGGAGTGACCACTCCTCCCACACTTCTGCACAACCTCCCGCCGGGTCAGGCGGCGAAGGAGATGGTTCACGTGTCCGCTACGCCCGTGCTGGCGTTGCGCGGGGTCTCCAAGCGGTTCGGTGCCGTTCAGGCGCTCACCGACGTCGAGCTTGAGGTCCACGCCGGTGAGGTGGTCGCCCTGGTGGGCGACAACGGCGCCGGAAAGTCCACGCTGGTCAAGACGATCGCCGGCGTGCACCCCATCGATGAGGGCGTCATCGAATGGGACGGCAGGTCCGTCCAGATCAACAAGCCGCACGACGCCCAGAACCTGGGCATCGCGACCGTCTACCAGGACCTCGCGCTGTGCGACAACATCGACGTCGTCGGCAACCTCTACCTGGGCCGGGAGATCCGCAAGCGCGGCGTCCTGGACGAGGTGGAGATGGAGCGCCGCTCCCGCGAGCTCCTCGACACGCTGTCGATCCGCATCCCCAGCGTGCGCATTCCGATCGCCTCGCTCTCCGGCGGCCAGCGCCAGACCGTGGCCATCGCCCGGTCCATGCTCGGCGAGCCGAAGCTGGTCATCCTCGACGAGCCCACCGCCGCCCTCGGCGTCGAGCAGACCGCCCAGGTCCTCGACCTGGTCGAGCGGCTGCGCGAGCGCGGCCACGCGGTGATCCTCATCAGCCACAACATGGCCGACGTCAAGGCCGTCGCGGACAAGGTCGCCGTGCTGCGCCTCGGGCGCAACAACGGCGTCTTCGAGGTCAAGTCGACCTCGCAGGAAGAGATCATCTCCGCCATCACCGGCGCCACCGACAACGCCGTGACCCGCCGTGCGGCGCGCACGAACGGGGAGGTTTCCAAGTGAGCATCGACAAGACCTCCGCGGCTCCGGGATCCGAAGAGCACGTCGTGGAGAACCCCGAGGCGGCCAAGGCCGCCGTCACGGTCGTCGACCCGCGGCTGCTGGTGCGCGAGCAGGGCCTCGCGGGCTACGTCACCGAGTTCAAGCGGAAGATGAAGTCCGGTGACCTGGGTTCCATCCCGGTCGTCATCGGCCTGGCGATCATCTGGCTCATCTTCACGAGCCTGAACTCCAACTTCCTCACCGCGGGCAACCTGTCCGACATGTCCGTCGCCATGGTCGGCACGGGCATGATCGCCGTCGGCATCGTGTTCGTGCTGCTGCTCGGCGAGATCGACCTGTCGGTCGGCTCGGTGTCCGGTGTGGCCGGCGCCAGCTTCGCGGTGCTGAACGTCACCAACGGCATGAACGAGTGGCTCGCCTTCGTGCTGGCCATCCTCACCGGCACGGTCGCCGGCGTGCTGCACGGCTTCTTCTTCGCGAAGATCGGCGTCCCCGCGTTCGCCGTCACCCTGGCCGGTCTGCTGTTCTGGAACGGCTTCATGCTCCAGATCCTGGGCGACAACGGCACCATCAACCTCGACCCGGACGGGGTCGTGGCCCAGCTGACCAGCTACTACTTCTCCGACGTCGCCGCCGCGTACGGGCTGGCGGCCGTGGTGACCGCCGGGTACTTCCTCAGCTCCTTCCTCGGCAACCGGCGCCGGGAGGCCGCGGGCGTGCCGTCGCGGCCGCTGAGCGAGACCGTGCTGCGCACGGTGCTGCTGGCGATCGTGGCCTTCGCCGTCGCGATCGTCTTCAACCAGTACAAGGGCCTGCCGCTGGCCGTGGTGATCTTCATCGTGGTGCTGCTGGTGACGGACTTCGTGCTGCGGCGCACCGCGTACGGCCGCAAGGTGTTCGCGCTCGGCGGCAGCGTCGAGGCCTCGCGCCGGGCCGGCATCAACGTGGAGAGGGTCCGGATCTCGGTGTTCGCGATCTCCGGCACCTTCGCCGCGGTGGGCGGTCTGTTCATCGCCTCGAAGATCGCGGCGGCCAACCAGGGCGCCGGCGGTGGTGACCTGCTGATGAACGCGATCGCCGCGGCGGTGATCGGTGGCACGTCCCTCTTCGGCGGCCGCGGCCGCACGTGGAACGCGCTGCTCGGTGTGCTGGTGATCGTCTCGATCCAGTACGGGCTCGCCCTGGAGGGCATCGCCTCCCCGGTGCAGTACATGATCACCGGTGGTGTGCTCCTCGCCACGGTCGTCATCGACGCGGTGACGCGCAAGACCCAGAAGACCGCGGGTCGCGCGTAGCGCCGAAGACCCTCGCTGTGCCCGGCATCGACAGGTGCCGGGCACAGTCGTGTCGTAGGTGGGGCACAAGTTGGGTACAGCCGAATGCGTGACGTATGACGCACGGCCTCGGCACGGGCCGCAGGGGCGGAACATTAGACTCGACACGCCCGGCAACAGCTCGATCAGCTCTACTGCAAGGAGGCACGGGTGCCGCTGCTGACCCGTATCAGGGGACCGCGCGATCTGGACCGGCTCAGCCTGGAGGAGCTGAACCAGCTGGCGGAGGAGATCCGGACCTTCCTTGTCGAAGCGGTCTCCAAGACCGGCGGTCACCTCGGCCCCAACCTCGGCGTGGTGGAGCTCACCATCGCCCTGCACCGGGTCTTCGAATCGCCCAAGGACAAGGTGCTCTGGGACACCGGCCACCAGTCCTACGTCCACAAGCTGCTCACCGGCCGCCAGGACTTCTCCAAGCTGAAGATGAAGGGCGGCCTGTCCGGCTACCCCTCGCAGGCCGAGTCCGAGCACGACGTCATCGAGAACTCGCACGCCTCGACCGTCCTCGGCTGGGCCGACGGCATCGCCAAGGCCAACCAGCTCATGAAGCGCGACGACCACGTGGTGGCCGTCATCGGTGACGGCGCCCTGACCGGCGGCATGGCCTGGGAGGCGCTGAACAACATCGCCGACGCCAAGGACCGCCCGCTCGTCATCGTCGTCAACGACAACGAGCGCTCCTACGCGCCCACCATCGGCGGCCTCGCCAACCACCTGGCGACCCTGCGCACCACCGACGGCTACGAGCGGTTCCTGGCCCGCACCAAGGAGGTCCTGGAGCGCACCCCGGTCGTCGGCCGGCCGCTCTACGACACCCTGCACGGCGCGAAGAAGGGCCTGAAGGACTTCATCGCCCCGCAGGGCATGTTCGAGGACCTCGGCCTGAAGTACGTCGGCCCGATCGACGGCCACGACATCGAGGCGCTGGAGTCCGCGCTCGCCCGGGCCAAGCGGTTCGGCGGGCCCGTCATCGTGCACTGCCTCACCGAGAAGGGCCGCGGCTACCAGCCCGCCCTCCAGGACGAGGCCGACCGCTTCCACGCCGTCGGCAAGATCCACCCCGACACGGGCCTGCCGATCGCCACCTCCGGCGCCGACTGGACCTCCGTCTTCGGCGACGAGATGGTCAAGCTCGGCGAGGAGCGCGAGGACATCGTCGCCATCACGGCCGCCATGCTCCAGCCGGTGGGCCTGGACCGGTTCGCCAAGCGCTTCCCCGAGCGGGTCTACGACGTCGGCATCGCCGAGCAGCACGGCGCCGTCTCCGCGGCCGGCCTGGCGACGGGCGGTGTGCACCCGGTGTTCGCGGTGTACGCCACCTTCCTCAACCGGGCGTTCGACCAGGTGCTGATGGACGTGGCCCTGCACAAGTGCGGTGTCACCTTCGTCCTGGACCGGGCCGGGATCACCGGCACCGACGGCGCCTCGCACAACGGCATGTGGGACATGTCGATCCTCCAGGTCGTGCCGGGGCTGCGGCTGGCCGCGCCGCGCGACGCCGACCAGGTCCGCGCCCAGCTGCGCGAGGCCGTCGCCGTCGACGACGCGCCGACCGTGGTCCGCTTCTCCAAGGGCGCCGTCGGTCCCGCCGTACCCGCCGTGGGCCACGTCGGCGGCATGGACGTGCTGCGCGAGCCCGGCACCGACCGGCCGGACGTCCTGCTGGTCTCGGTCGGCGCCCTCGCGCCGATGTGCCTGGAGATCGCCGCCCTGCTCGACAAGCAGGGCATCTCCACCACGGTCGTCGACCCGCGCTGGGTGAAGCCCGTCGACGAGGCCATGGCGCCGCTCGCCGAGCGGCACCGCGTCGTCGTCACCGTCGAGGACAACAGCCGGGTCGGCGGTGTCGGATCGGCGATCGCGCAGGCGCTGCGCGACGCGGGCGTCGACGTGCCGCTGCGCGACTTCGGCATCCCGCCGCGCTTCCTCGACCACGCCTCGCGCGCCGAGGTCCTCGCCGAGATCGGCCTCACCGCGCCGGACATCGCCCGCCAGGTGACCGGGCTGGTCGCCAAGCTGGACGGGCGGTACGAGCGCAGCACCGCGGACGCCGTCGACGCCGTGGAGCCCGCGCGCGACTGACGCCCACCCAGGCACCGCCGAATGGGCCGGTTTCACCACCATGAGGGTGGTGAAACCGGCCCATTGGCGTGAATCCTTCCCCGCCGGGGCATACGAACGGTGCCCCCTCTCGATCATGTCGAGGACGACAAGCGTGGGAGGTACCCCGTGAGCAGCACCCTCTTCCGGACGAAGAAGGTCGAGCAGTCCATCCTCGATACCGAGGAGCCAGAGCACGCGCTCAAGAAGTCCTTGTCCGCGCTGGATCTGACCGTCTTCGGCGTCGGTGTGATCATCGGCACCGGCATCTTCGTCCTCACCGGCACGGTCGCCAAGAACAACGCCGGACCCGCGGTGGCCCTGGCGTTCGTGGCGGCCGGCGTCGCCTGTGCGCTGGCCGCGCTCTGCTACGCCGAGTTCGCCTCCACGGTCCCGGTCGCCGGGTCCGCCTACACGTTCTCCTACGCCTCCCTCGGCGAACTGCCCGCCTGGATCATCGGCTGGGACCTGGTCCTGGAGTTCGCGCTCGGGACGGCGGTGGTGGCCGTCGGCTGGTCCGGGTACATCCAGTCGCTCATGGACAACGCGGGCTGGGAGATGCCGGCGGCCCTGGGCAGCAGAGAGGGCTCGGACGTCTTCGGCTTCGACATCCTCGCCGCCGCGCTCGTCCTCGTCCTCACCGTCATCCTCGTGCTCGGCATGAAGCTGTCCGCGCGCATCACCTCGCTCGTCGTCGCCATCAAGGTGACGGTCGTCCTCGTCGTGATCATCGCGGGCGCGTTCCTCATCAAGGGCGAGAACTACGACCCGTTCATCCCGAAGGAGAAGCCGGTGGAGGCCGGGTCCAGTCTGGACTCGCCACTGATCCAGCTCATGTTCGGCTGGGCGCCGTCCAACTTCGGCGTCATGGGCATCTTCACCGCCGCCTCGGTCGTGTTCTTCGCCTTCATCGGCTTCGACGTGGTGGCGACGGCCGCGGAGGAGACCAGGAACCCGCAGCGTGACATGCCGCGCGGCATCCTCGGCTCGCTGCTGATCTGCACCACGCTGTACGTCCTCGTGTCGATCGTCGTCACGGGCATGCAGCACTACAGCCGACTGTCCGTGGACGCACCGCTCGCCGACGCGTTCAAGGCGACCGGGCACCCGTGGTACGCGGGCTTCATCAGCTTCGGGGCCGCGGTCGGCCTGACGACGGTGTGCATGATCCTGCTGCTCGGCCAGACCCGTGTCTTCTTCGCGATGAGCCGCGACGGGCTGCTGCCGCGGTTCTTCTCCCGCGTCCACCCGCGCTTCAAGACTCCGCACCGGCCGACCATCCTGCTCGGCGTGGTCATCGCGATCCTCGCCGGTTTCACGCCGCTGACGGAGCTGGCGGCCCTGGTGAACATCGGCACGCTGTTCGCGTTCGTGGTGGTCGCGATCGGCGTGATCATCCTCCGCAGGACCCGCCCCGACCTGCCCCGGGCCTTCCGCACGCCGTGGGTGCCGGTGATCCCGATCCTGTCGGTGTGCGCCTCGCTGTGGCTGATGATCAACCTGCCCGCCGAGACGTGGGTCCGGTTCGGCATCTGGATGGCCGCCGGATTCGTCCTCTACTTCCTCTACGGCCGCACCCACAGCCGCCTCGCCCAGGGAGAGGAAACGAAGCCCGAGCAAACGCTCTAGCCTCTGATGGCCTTACCGGGTTGCGCAACGCCCCGGCCCTGGTGCCGACACCGGGCCCCTACGGACGCACCGTACGGGGCCCGGCCACCTCCGCCCCCAGCTCCGTGACCCGCCTGCGCAGCTCCCGGTCCGCCGTCACCACCAGCACCGGCCGCGCCCCGGCCTCCGCGACCACCGCCACGATGTGATCGTCGCCACTGCCCGGTGCCGACGAGACCCGCACCCCGGGCACGGACTCCACCCCCCGCGCCGCCCCCTCCACCACGAGCACGACCTCCACCGGCCCGTCCACCCCCGGTACCCCGTCCGCCGCCAGCCGGTCCCGCAACCGCTCCGCGGCCCCGTGCCGGTCCCGCCACCACCCGTCGGGCACCGACCCGACGACGTTCGCGGCGTCGACGACGACAAGGAGAGGCTGGGTGTCGTTCATGTGGCCAGGGTCGCACGCGGGATGACGCCCCGGCAGGGGCGGGCCGCGCGCCGAGCGGTCCGGCCCGCATAAAGTGAACTGGTGAACGGCGACTGGCTCCTCCGCGGCCGCGACGGCCGCCTCAGCGTCTATCTGCCCTCCGACGACGCCGTCCTGTGCCGTGCGGAGCGCGGCCCCGCGGGCCCCTGGGAGGACACCCCCCGCAGGGTCGGCGGCGACCAGAAGCTGCACCCGGGCCCGGCGGTCGGCCAGGGCGCCGACAGGTACGCCCACCTGGCCGCCTGGCGGCCCACCGTGCCGGGGGAGTCGGGGCTCGTGCACTCCACGCACTTCCGGCCCGGGCTCGCGCCCCTGGACTGGATCCCGATCGGGCACCCGGACAAGAAGGGCGACCGGACCGGGCCGCCGGCCGTAGCGGTCGACGGCGCGGGGCGCGGCTATGTCTTCGTCCGGAACGCGGCCGGCGGGGTGAGCCTGCGCAACCAGAAGGTCAAGGGCGGCTGGGGCGGCTGGCTGGACCTGGAAGGGCACGACGTCGAGGGGGAACTGGCCGCCGTGACGGGGGAGTCGGGGTACGTGGAGCTGTACGCCTGCGTGCCCGGCGGGATCCTGCACTGGCGGCAGGAGGGGGACGGGAAGAAGCCCGTGCAGGCCGAGGGCGTCGACGTCCCCGTCCGTCCGGGGACCCTGCGCGCGCTCGCCACGTCCGCCGAGCACACCACCGTCTTCTTCACGGACACGTCCGGTGACCTGTGCGCCTGGCGGCCGGGCGAGAAACCGGTGACCCTCCTCGCGTCCGCCGGACCGGGCCCGGTCTCCGCCGTGCGCTGCGACATCGAGGGGCACGACTGCACCGTGCTCGCCCAGCGGTCGGCGAGCGGGCGGGTCGCCTTCGCCGCCTATCCGACCGAGCAGGAGTCGGCCGGCGCCTGGTGGACCGAGTCCGGCCCCCAGCTGCCCGCCGACGCCATGGTGTCCCTGGCGCTCGACGAGCACGACGAGGTCGTCGCCGCCTCCCTCTCCCCGTCGGCCGGCACGCTGTTGCTCACCCGCCGCAAGGACGAGCCGGGGCTTGCGCTGGAGGCCTGGCGGGAGGTCTGACACCCCGTTGTTCCTGAGGCTCCCGTCGCTCCAGACACACGAAATGTGTCAAGGGTTGTACGGATGTGTGCGTGACAAGACGCACCTCGGGTGAACGTGGTCAAAAAGTGAAGGTCTTGTTAACCTCCTCGGACTGTTCGAATTTGCTCGGGGGGCCGGTTGCTGTGCGCCTGGCCGGGGCCGTGGCAACCGGGGTTGGGAATGATGTCGTGAGCAGATCCTCCACGGTGGATCTTGTCGTGGTCGGACTCGGTTACGTGGGGCTGCCGCTGGCCAGGTCCGCGGCCGCCGCCGGCCTGAAGGTGGTCGGTCTCGACCGCAGCCGACGGGTCGTCGACGGGCTGAACGCCGGCCGGTCGCATGTGGACGACATCAGCGACGCCGATGTCCGCGCGATGCGGGAGCGGGGCTTCGAGGCCACCGACCGGCCGGAGGTCATCGCCGAGGCCGCCGCGGTGGTCGTGTGCGTCCCGACGCCGCTCACCGAGCACGGCGCCCCCGACCTCGGCGCGGTGCACGCCGCCGTCGACGACATCGCCGCCCACCTGAGGGCCGGCACGCTCGTCGTGCTGGAGTCCACGACGTACCCCGGCACGACCGACGAGGTCGTCCGCCCGCGCCTGGAGGCCGGCGGGCTGCGCGTCGGCGCCGACTTCCACCTCGCCTTCTCCCCGGAGCGCATCGACCCGGGCAACGCCTCCTTCGGCCTGGAGAACACCCCCAAGGTCGTCGGCGGCATCACGGCCGACTGCACCAAGGCCGCCCGCGCCCTCTACGAGCGTTTCGTGAACCGCGTCGTCGAGGCCAAGGGCACCCGCGAGGCCGAGATGGCCAAGCTCCTGGAGAACACCTACCGGCACGTCAACATCGCGCTCGTCAACGAGATGTCGATGTTCTGCCGCGAGATCGGCGTCGACCTCTGGGACGCCATCCGGTGCGCCTCCACCAAGCCGTTCGGGTTCGCGCCCTTCTACCCCGGCCCCGGCGTCGGCGGGCACTGCATCCCGATCGACCCCAACTACCTGTCGTACAAGGTGCGTTCGCTGGGCATCCCGTTCCGGTTCGTGGAGCTGGCGCAGGAGATCAACCAGCGGATGCCCGTGCACGTGGTGAACCGCGCGGCCGACCTGCTCAACGACCAGGGCAAGGCCGTGCGCGGATCCCGCGTGCTGCTCCTCGGTGTCACGTACAAGCCCGACATCTCGGACCAGCGGGAGAGCCCCGCGCTGGCCGTCGCCGAGAACCTCCTCGCGCGCGGCGCCGAACTGGTCTACTTCGACCCGCGGGTCGAGGACTGGCAGGTCGGCGGCGCGCCCGTCGAACGGGCCGGGGACTACCTCGCCGCCGCCGAGGCCGCCGACCTCACCATCCTGCTCCAGCCGCACCGCGAGATCGACGTGGAGGAGCTCGCCGACCGGGCCCGGGCGCTGTTCGACACCCGGGGCAAGTCCGCCGACCACCCGCGGGTGGTCAAGCTGTGACTTCCGAAGACACGTACATACCCGGGGCCGTCGATTCCGGCGGCCGTCGCGCGCACCGCAAGCGGCGGCACCTGAAGGTCTCGTACTTCGTCTTCCTGGGCCTGGCCGCGCTGATCGCCACCCGGCTCGACGCCGGCTCGCTGCACCTGTACTCGATGGGTGCCATGGGCCTGCTGTCCCTGAAGATGTTCGGCGCCCTCTTCTACCGTCCGGCCAAGGCCGGGCGGGAGGAGCTGGAGTACCTGGAGAACGCCTGGGTCACCGCGGTCATCCCGATCTACAACGAGGACCCGGTGATGTTCGAGCAGGGCATGCGCAGCCTCCTCGCGCAGAGCCGCCTGCCCAACGAGATCCACATCATCGACGACGCCAGCGCCGACGACTCCGGCATCCGCGCGGCCAAGAAGCTGCGCCGCGAGTTCGAGGCCAAGGGCGTCAAGTACACCGTCAGCGTGCAGCCCGAGAACAAGGGCAAGCGCGAGGCGCTGGCGCTGGGCTTCGAGGCCGCGCCGTACTCCGACATCTTCCTGTGCGTCGACTCGGACACCGTGCTGTCCCGGGACACCGTGCGCGAGCTGCTGCTGCCGCTGGCCGACGAGAAGATCATGGCCTCCACCGGCATGGTGCTGGCGCTCAACCACGACAGCAACATCTTCACGCGCCTGCAGGACCTGCGCTACGGCAACTCGTTCCTCTTCGAGCGGGCCGCCTACTCGCGGCTGAAGTCGGTGCTGTGCTGCTGCGGCGCCCTGTCCGCCTACCGCGGCACGCTGGTGCGCAAGTACCTGCCCGACTTCCTCAACCAGCAGTTCCTGGGCAAGCCGGCCGTCTTCGGCGACGACCGCCGCATGACCAACTACTGTCTGATGGAGGGCCAGGTCGTCTTCCAGGAGACGGCCGTCGGCTACACCGCCGTCCCCGAGAAGCTGCCGCACTTCCTGCGCCAGCAGGTCCGCTGGAACAAGTCCTTCTTCCGCGAGTCCCTGTGGGCGTTCCGGCACCAGAAGAAGTACCGCCCGGCCTTCTGGCTGACCTGCATGGAACTCGCGCTGTGGCTGGTCTTCGGCTCGGCGATGTTCTACTCGATGGTCATCCTGCCCATCATCAAGCCGCAGCAGTTCCTGAACCACATCGGGGACTACCTGATCTTCATGGTGCTCATGGGGTACCTGCGCAACGTCCGCTACCTGGACTTCCCGCGCCGCGGCATGGGCTTCGTCAAGCGTTTCGGCATGTTCCTGCTCGCGCCGATCTACGGCGTGATCCAGCTGACCCTGCTCACCCCGCTGCGCTTCTACGCCCTGTTCACCCTGCACAAGGGCTCCTGGGGCACCCGCCAGGGCGGAGTCGAGGTGTCCGTGGCCGGCGACCACGAGCACGACGTGACGGAGATCTTCGAGGAAGAGGACCCGTACTCCGACAAGAAGGTCACCGAGACGCTCCAGCTGATGCGCCTGGAGGGCGTGGCGCTGCGCACCCGGCCCCGCCCGGCGGGCGGCATCCCGGCCCAGCCCCAGCCGCTGCCCGGTTACGACGAGCAGCACGCGCACGTACCCCAGCAGCCCGTGACCTGGGGGACGCCCGCACCGGCCGGGCAGCAGCAGTGGCAGGGCGGGTACGAGGGCTATCCCGACCCGTACCAGCAGCAGTATCCGCAGCAGGGCGCCTACCCGTACCAGGAAAACCCCAACTGGCAGCAGGGGAACGGTCAGGGCGGCTGGTAGAGCCGTGGAAGAGCGAAGAGAGGGGCGGCCCCGTGGCCGCCCCTCTCTCGTGCGTGTTCGTGTGGCCGGGCCTCAGGTGTAGGAGGCCATCGCCTCCTCGACCGTCAGCACCGGGATGTCCCGGTCGTCGATCGCCTTCATCAGCGTCTCCAGGCCCGCCTTGCCGATCTCGGTGCTCGTCGCGGGGGCGCCGTCGACGACCTTGTGCAGGCAGAGGATCAGCCAGTCGCCGCTGTTCACGCAGCGGTCGAGCCGGCCGCCCGCGCCCGTCAGCTTCGACAGTGCCGTGCCGCCGATGCCCGTGCCGTCGTTGATGCCGGTCAGCGCCTTGAGGCGGTAGGGCATCGCCGGGGCGAAGGACTCGATGGTCTCGGAGATGATCGAGCGGGCCGTGGTGAAGTGCCGGCTCGCGATCTGGTCGACCGGGACGCCGTCGGTCGTCTTCTGGAACGCCCCGTGCGGATAGGCGAAGTGCTCGCTGGTGAAGCCGTTGGACACCAGCCACTCGCGCAGCTTGCGGAAGTCGTCGTCGGCCTGCTCGGCGGTGAGCTTGGGGTAGCTGGCCGTGTGGACGGCGTTCGCGTACGAGTGGCCCGCCATCTCCCAGCCGGAGAAGTCCTGCATGGACCGCATCTGGCCCACGGTCAGGAAGCTGCCGGTGCCGATGGCGTCGGCGATGTTGTAGACCGTGCCGGGGAAGCCGAAGCGGTCCATGACCGGCCGGGCCAGGTCGTGGATGGACTTGTGGGAGTCGTCGAAGGTGATGGAGACGACGCCCTTGGGGAAGACCGAGACGGTGTCCGGGATCAGCTCCACGGCCTGGAGGCGGTAGGTGACCGGGCCGCCCGCGTTGTCGTACACGGCGAACGACAGGTCGGTGAATCCGGTCTTCGTGGACGGCTTGCCGTCGGCGCCGATGGAGTACGTGCCGGCCGCACCGCTGACGTCCGCCCACTGGAGGTGGACGGTCACCCACTCCCCGGACTGGACGTAGTTGGCCGCCGTCTTGGAGTGCGCGTGGAAGGCCCAGGAGAAGTGGTTCGCGAGGGAGCCGCTGCCCAGGTAGAACACCATCTTGGCCAGGTTCGTCACGTCGTCGACGCGGAAGACCAGGCGGATCATCTTGCCGCTCAGGCTCATCGCGGGCAGGCCGGTCTTACGGACGTACGACTGCTTGCCGGTGCCGTTGGTGGTCACCCGGACCGACTGGGTGCCGCGGACGAAGACGGACTTGTCGTTCGCCTCGGCCGACGCGGTGCCCGCGCCCCCCGGGGTCCAGCCGTGGCCGGACTGGAACTGCTGGGACCAACTGGCCCGGCGGTACTTGGGGCGGCGGCCCGACGGGGCGTAGGCCGGCGGGGTGGTCAGTCCGCCGATGGCGGCCTCGACCGCCTCGGCTGCGGCCGGCTGCGCCGCCACGTTCCCCAGCCAGGCACCCCCGCCCGCCAGGGCGGCCCCGCCCGTTCCGCCCAGGAGCAGCGCCCTGCGCCGGCTCACCACTGGTTGTTTCTTCCTCACCGGGACCCCCGGACCGTGTCGAAGTAGTGCATGCCGTCGTTCGTGAAGCCCTCGATCTGGGACTGGACTTCCTTCGCCGACAGCGTTTCGTTCGCGTTGTAGTACAGCCAGTCGACCTTCATGTCCCAGGCGCGTTCCCCCTTGAACGGCAGATCGATGAACCAGTGGTTGAAGTTCACGGACATGTCCGCGCGCGGGGCGTACTTCCCGCTGCTGACGAAGAGCTTCTTGCCGTCGAGCCAGTAGGCGACGACCCCGTCCTCGACCCTGATCAACATGGTGTGCCAGGCGTCGAGGCTCTTGTTCGTGGTCTCGTAGACGCGGTCGTTCGTCTTGTGGTCGTACCAGGTCACCGTGTCGAGCTTGGGCCCGGGCCGGCCCCAGCCGCCGTTCGGCATGTACTCGTTGTCCAGCTCGCTGTACTTCGAGCCCTTGCCGCCGATGGTGTAGAAGGTCTGGTTGACGTGGTCGCCGCTGTCACCGGTGGCCGGCTTGTCGCTGAGGTGGATGCGGGCCGCGTACGTGCCGTCGCGGAACTTGGCCGCGGCCGTGCCGAGGCTCGCCTGCTTGGTCCCGGCCTCGGTGCCGTCCGTGCTCGCCCGCAGGTTGAGCACCTGGCCGTCCGCGTGGGAGCCCTCGGCGGTGGGGAAGCTGACGCCTTCCGCCGACCAGGTGTTCTCGATGCCGGGGCCGCCCTTGCTGGTGCGGACCAGCCAGCCGTGCTTGAACAGGGCGGGGTCCTTGGGGCCCTGGTAGGCGAAGTCGTCGAACAGCACCCCGGCCGGCGGGGCGGGCAGGGGGTCGGGCGCGGAGGCCTTCGCCGTCGCCTTCTTCTCGTCGCTCGCCTTCGTGCCGTCCGGCTCCTCGCCCCAGGCGAGGACGCCCCGCTTGTACGCGGTGACCTTCTCGGCCGCCTTGTAGGACGTCATCTCGGCGTCGAAGGAGCGGTCGTCGGACTGCTCCAGCTTCTTGTGGTCGGTGCGGAACAGCTGGACGTCGATGCCCTTGCTGTTGGCGCCGGGCTTCAGGTCGCCGGCGCCCTCGGTGAACCGCAGCTCCAGGTAGTGGTCGGCGGTGTCGGTGGGCTGGTCCATCGCGACGACCCGCCCGGCGACGTTCGAGCAGCCGAAGACGGCGTTGACGCAGTTGAAGGCGTACGACGAGGGGCTGTCGGCGCCGTCGGCGGTGAACCAGTACCGGAGCGACACCTCGCTCAACGGCAGGGGCTTGTCCGTGTCGTTGAAGACCTCCAGCGACGGCTTGGCCGCCGCGGCCGTGGCCGGGGTGTCGGTCCGGTAGCGGACCGTCAGCTCGGGCGGGTCCGGGTTCGCGGCCTTCCACACGGGATACAGGGCGGTGCCGCCGGCCGCGACCACGGCCACGAGGAGCAGGAGCCTGATCTTGGGCCAGACCCGGCGTCGGGGTGTTCGGCGACGGGATGACGCCACGGAAGACTCCTTCGAGGACATCCGGCGGTCTCTGGTGGAGAGCGTCAGAGCCAGGTAAACAATGGTCGGATTGTGTGAGGATCCTATCCGTGGCGGCATGCACAAAGGGGGGCGGGTGTGCGGATTGTTACCGCACGCCCCACCCCCCTCAGGGGTAACGCGTTACGCCGGGACGCTCGCGACGCCCGGAGCCAGGAACTTCTTGCCGTTCACGCGCTCGGAGACACCCTCGCGGTCCAGGTACGGCGTGATGCCGCCCAGGTGGAAGGGCCAGCCGGCGCCCGTGATGAGGCAGAGGTCGATGTCCTGCGCCTCGGCGACGACGCCCTCGTCGAGCATGAGCCCGATCTCCTGCGCCACCGCGTCCAGGACGCGCTCGCGGACCTGCTCCTCCGTCAGGACGCTGTCGCCCTGCTTCAGCAGCGCGGCGACCTCGGGGTCCAGCTCGGGCTTGCCGCTGTCGTAGACGTAGAAGCCGCGCTTGCCCGCCTCGACGACCGCCTTGAGGTTCGGGGAGACCGTGAAGCGGTCCGGGAACGCCCTGTTGAGCGTCTCGGAGACGTGCAGGCCGATCGCCGGGCCGACCAGCTCCAGCAGGACCAGCGGCGACATCGGCAGACCGAGCGGCTCGACGCCCTTCTCGGCGACCTCGACCGGCGTGCCCTCGTCGATGATGTTCTGGATCTCGCCCATGAAGCGGGTCAGGATGCGGTTCACGACGAACGCCGGGGCGTCCTTCACGAGGACCGCGGTCTTCTTCAGCTTCTTGGCGACGCCGAACGCCGTGGCGAGGGAGGCATCGTCGGTCTGCTCACCGCGGACGATCTCCAGCAGCGGCAGCACGGCGACCGGGTTGAAGAAGTGGAAGCCGACGACCCGCTCGGGGTGCTTCAGCTTCGACGCCATCTCCGACACCGACAGCGAGGAGGTGTTGGTGGCGAGGATCGCGTGCGCCGGGGCGACCGCCTCGACCTCCGCGAACACCTTCTGCTTGACGCCCATCTCCTCGAACACGGCCTCGATGACGAAGTCCGCGTCCGCGAAGCCCTCGGCCTTGTCCAGGACACCGGTCACCAGCGCCTTGAGGCGGTTGGCCTTGTCCTGGTTGATGCGGCCCTTGCCGAGCAGCTTGTCGATCTCGGCGTGGACGTAGCCCACACCCTTGTCGACGCGCTCCTGGTCGATGTCGGTCAGCACGACCGGCACCTCCAGGCGACGCAGGAACAGCAGCGCGAGCTGGGAGGCCATCAGACCGGCGCCGACGACACCGACCTTGGTGACCGGGCGGGCCAGGGACTTGTCCGGGGCGCCGGCGGGGCGCTTGCCGCGCTTCTGCACCAGGTTGAAGGCGTAGATGCCGGCGCGCAGTTCGCCGCCCATGATGAGGTCGGCGAGCGCCTTGTCCTCGGCGTCGTAGCCCTGCTGGAGGTCGCCGTTCTTGGCGGCGGCGATGATGTCCAGGGCGCGGTAGGCGGCCGGGGCGGCGCCGTGCACCTTGGAGTCGGCGATGAAGCGGCCCTTGGCGACGGCCTGGTCCCAGGCCTCGCCACGGTCGATCACCGGGCGCTCGATCTTCAGCTCGCCCTTGAGGACGGTCGCGGTCCAGATCAGCGACTGCTCCAGGAAGTCCGCGCCCTCGAAGATCGCGTCGGCGATCCCGAGCTCGTAGACCTGCTTGCCCTTGAGCTGCTTGTTCTGGTTGAGGCTGTTCTCGATGATCACCGAGACGGCCTTCTCGGGTCCGATCAGGTTCGGCAGCAGCGTGCAGCCGCCCCAGCCCGGGACCAGGCCGAGGAAGACCTCGGGCAGGGAGAACGCCGGCACGGCCGCGGAGACGGTGCGGTAGGTGCAGTGCAGACCGACCTCGACACCGCCGCCCATCGCGGCGCCGTTGTAGTACGCGAAGGTCGGCACGGCCAGCTCGGACAGCCGCTTGAAGACCTCGTGGCCGCCCTTGCCGATGGCGAGCGCGTGCTCGTACTCCTTGAGGATCTCCACGCCCTTGAGGTCGGCGCCGACCGCGAAGATGAACGGTTTGCCGGTGATGCCGACGCCGACGATCTCGCCGTCCGCCGCCTCCTTCTCGACCTGGTCGATGGCGGTGTTCAGGTTCGCCAGCGAGGCCGGGCCGAAGGTGGTCGGCTTGGTGTGGTCGTGGCCGTTGTCCAGGGTGATCAGGGCGAAACGGCCCGCACCCAGGGGGAGGTCGAAGTGGCGTACGTGCGCACTCGTGACGACCTCGTCCGGGAACAGCTCGGAAGCCTGCTTGAGAAGCTCGGCGGTGGTGCTCACTTGTCCCCCTCGAAGTGCGGGTTCTCCCAGATGACCGTCGCGCCCATGCCGAAGCCGACGCACATGGTGGTCAGGCCGTAGCGGACGTGCGGCTGCTCCTCGAACTGGCGGGCCAGCTGCGTCATCAGGCGGACGCCGGAGGAGGCCAGCGGATGGCCGAAGGCGATGGCGCCGCCGTACTGGTTGACGCGCTCGTCGTCGTCGGCGATGCCGTAGTGGTCGAGGAAGGCCAGGACCTGGACGGCGAAGGCCTCGTTGATCTCGAACAGGCCGATGTCGGAGATCGACAGGCCGGCCTGGGCCAGCGCCTTCTCCGTCGCCGGGATCGGACCGTAGCCCATGACCTCCGGCTCCACGCCCGCGAAGGAGTAGGAGACCAGGCGCATCTTCACGGGGAGGTCGTTCTCCCGCGCGAACTCCTCGGAGGCGATGAGGGAGGCGGTGGCGCCGTC
The DNA here is from genome assembly GCF_003330845.1 of Streptomyces sp. Go-475. Lineage (GTDB taxonomy): Bacteria > Actinomycetota > Actinomycetes > Streptomycetales > Streptomycetaceae > Streptomyces. Next base: position 6,706,164 of record NZ_CP026121.1, read on the forward strand.
GTTCAGACCGGCCGCGTTGCCGGCGGTGACCCGGCCGTGCACGCGGAACGGGGTCTTGAGGCCCTGGAGGTTCTCCAGGGTCGTGCCCGGGCGCATCGGCTCGTCGGCGGTGACCAGGCCCCAGCCCGTCTCCCCGCCCTCCGGGTTGGTGCGGCGCACGGAGATCGGCACCAGGTCGGCCTGGATCTTGCCGTTGGCGTACGCCTTGGCGGCCTTCTCCTGGGAGCGCACCGCGTACTCGTCGGCGCGCAGCTTGGTGATCTGCGGGTACCGGTCGTGCAGGTTCTCCGCGGTCATGCCCATGAACAGGGCCGACTCGTCGACCAGCTTCTCGGAGACGAACCGCGGGTTCGGGTCGACGCCCTCACCCATGGGGTGGCGGCCCATGTGCTCGACACCACCGGCGATGGCGATGTCGTACGCGCCGAAGGCGACGGAACCGGCCACCGTGGTGACGGCGGTCAGCGCGCCGGCGCACATGCGGTCGATGGAGTAACCGGGCACGGACTGCGGCAGCCCGGCGAGGATGCCCGCCGTGCGGCCGATGGTCAGGCCCTGGTCGCCGATCTGCGTGGTCGCGGCGATGGCGACCTCGTCGATCTTCTTCGGGTCGAGACCGGGGTTGCGGCGCAGCAGCTCCCGGATCGCCTTCACGACGAGGTCGTCGGCACGGGTCTCGTGGTAGATGCCCTTCGGGCCCGCCTTGCCGAACGGGGTGCGGACGCCGTCGACGAAGACGACGTCCCTGACGGTACGAGGCACGATGGCTCTCCTCCAGGGTCCAGGACGCTGAGCGCTTGCTCACCCCATGCTACTTATGAGTAACGTAGCTGCCCAGTCCCGTGGCCCCAAGCGGTGAAGGTCACACACGAATGCCGGGCGGGGCAGTGGACCCCCGGGGCGTCAGCACGGGCGTGGGCACGGGATGCGACTCGGCCTCACCGCCCGCCGTGATCACCGAGAACAGGGTCCGGGCGACCTCTGCCCCGAACCCGTGCACATCATGGCTCATCGCGGACAGCGTCGGATGCGTCAGCCGGCACAGCTGCGAGTCGTCCCACGCCAGCAGCGACACGTCCTCCGGCACCCGCAGCCCCATCTCCGCCGCCACCGACAGCCCGGCCACCGCCATGATGTCGTTGTCGTACACGATCGCCGTCGGCCGGTCCGGCGGCGCGGCCGTCAGCAGCGACCGTGTCGCCCGCGCCCCCGCGTCCCCCGAGAAGTCCGTCGCCACCTGCCACGCCCCGGCCAGCGCCAGCGCCCCCGCGGCCTCGTCGAACGCCGCCGTCCGGATGGCCGTGTGCCCGAGGTCCGCCGCCCCGCCCACCCGGGCGATCCGCCGGTGCCCGAGCGCGGCCAGGTACCGCACCGCCTCCGTCACGGCCGTGGCGTCGTCGGTCCACACAGAGGTCAGCCCCCCGGTCAGCGACGGGTGCCCGACGGCGACCGCGGGCAGCCCCAGCCGCCGCACCAGGTCCACCCGGGGGTCGTCGGCCCGGAAGTCGACCAGGATCGACCCGCCGACCTGCCGCCCCCTCCACCACGCCCCCTGGACGCCCACCTCCTCGTCCAGGCTCCGCACGAGCCTCAGCAGCAGCGAGCAGGAGTGCTCGGCCAGCACGCTCTCCACGCCCGAGACGAACTCCATGTACCAGGGCTCCAGGCCCAGCGCCCGCGCCGGCCGGCACACCGCGAGCCCCACCACGTCCACGCGCGACCCGGCCAGCGTCCGTGCCGTGAGGTTCGGCGCCCAGCCCAGCTCCCGCGCCGCCCGGAAGATCCGGTCCCGGGTCGCCTCGGACAGCCCCGGCTTGTGGTTGAAGGCGAGCGACACGGCTCCCTTGGACACCCCGGCCCGGGCGGCGACGTCCTTGATGGTGACGCGGGGGGCCGGCGCCGCCGTCATCGGGTGGGCTCCACGCAGTACAGGGCCGATCGGGCGGCCTCCGGATCCGGAGCCCGCCAGCCGCGCACCCCGATGGTCACCTCTTCGCCCGGCAGCAGCGTGACCAGGCCCCGGTCGGCCCGCGCCGCCGGATCCAGCCGGTCGGCCTGCAGGAGCAGGTCCCGTACCAGCGTGTGGGCGGTCACTCTGATCCCGCCCGGGGCGAGGGCCACCTCGAACTCCGGCCGCGGGTAGGCGACTTCGCGGTCGGGCACCGGGAAGTGCAGCGCCCGCAGCCCGTCCAGGTCCGCGACCAGGAACTCCTTCGGCCCGGCGGGCGCCAGCTCGCCCGGCACCCCGACCCGCGCCACGCTCCGCCTCCCGGCCGACAGTTCCACCTCGCCCCGTGCCAGCGCCTCGCCCCCGACGGACATCCGGCGCAGGGTCAGCGTCCCCGTCCAGTCCTCGGCGCCCTGGTTGACGGCGGCCACCTCCAGCGCGCCGTCGCGCGGGTGCAGCGTCAGCAACCGGTCCGCGTACAGCCGCTTCAGCTCGTGGTACAGCGGCTTCTCCCGCCCGTCCCCGTCGATCGCCGCCCAGGAGGTCACCGGCCAGCAGTCGTTGAGCTGCCAGACGACCGTGCCCGCGCACACCGGCCAGTGCGCGCGCCAGTGCTCGATCCCGGCCGCGACCGCACGCGCCTGGTTGACCTGCGTCAGGTAGTGCCACCGGTCGAAGTCCCCGTCCGGCACGGCGAAGTGCCGGGCCAGCCCGCGCGCCAGCTTCCCGTTGCCGTCGTCCGCCTTCTGGTGGTGCAGCATGCCGGGGGAGTCCGGCGCGAGCTCCTCCCCGGGCAGGGCGCGGCGCAGCGTGGCGTACGCGGGCGGGGCCTGCCAGCCGAACTCGGCGACGAACCGCGGCACGCTCAGCCGGTAGTCGGCGTGGTCCTCCCGGTTCCACACCTCCCAGGAGTGGTGCGTGCCGTGCGCCGGGTCGTTCGGATGGTGCCGCCACGACCCGGACCACGGACTGCCCGCCGTGTACGGCCGGGTCGGGTCCAACTCGGCCACCACCCGCGGCAGCACGCCCAGGTAGTAGCCCTCGCCCCAGGAGTCCCCGGCCAGCCTCGGCTCCCACCCCCAGTCCCGGAACCCCCACAGGTTCTCGTTGTTGCCGTTCCACAGCACCAGCGAGGGATGCGGCATCAGCCGTACGACGTTCTCCCGCGCCTCGGCCTCCACCTCACCGCGCAGCGGCTGCTCCTCCGGGTAGGCCGCGCACGCGAACGGGAAGTCCTGCCAGACCAGCAGCCCCAGCTCGTCGCAGGCGTCGTAGAAGTCCTCGCTCTCGTAGATCCCGCCGCCCCAGATCCGGACGAGGTCCACACCGGCGCCGGCGGCCTGCTCCAGCCGCTCCCGGTAGCGCGCGCGGGTGATCCGGGACGGGAAGACGTCGTCGGGGATCCAGTTGACGCCCCGCGCGAAGAGCCGCTCGCCGTTGACGACGAGGGTGAAGCCGGTGCCGTGCGCGTCGGGCCGCCGGTCCAGCTCCACGGTGCGGAAGCCGATCCGCCGCCGCCACACGTCCAGCGCGTCGTCCCCGTGCAGCAGGGTCAACTCCACGTCGTACAGCGGCTGTCCGCCGTAGCCGCGCGGCCACCACAGCTCCGGGTCGGGCACCCGCAGCCGTACGGTCCCGCCCGCCCCCTCGATCTCCGCGCGGGCCCGCACCCCGGCGACGGTCGCCTCCACGGCGAGCGGCGCCTCGACCCGGGTCCGCTCGACCTCGACGGCCAGCTCGACGACCCCGGTGCCCTCCGCGACGCTCACCAGGGGCCGCACCCGGGCGATCCGGGCCGTCGACCAGCGCTCCAGGCGCACCGGACGCCAGATCCCGGCCGTCACCAGGGTCGGCCCCCAGTCCCAGCCGAAGGAGCAGGCCATCTTGCGCAGGTACTGGTAGGGCTCGGCATAGGCGGCGGGCCGTTCGCCCAGGCGTCCCCGGACGGCCTCGGCCTCGGCGTACGCGGAGACGAACCGCACCGACAGCCGCCCGAAAAGGCCCGTCACGTCGAACCGGTAGGAGCGGTGCATGTTCCGCACCGTGCCCAGCAGCCGCCCGTCCAGGGAGATCTCGGCGACGGTGTCGAGCCCGTCGAAGACCAGGTCGGTCTGCTCCTGCGCGGACGACGGGGCGGGCAGCTCCCGCTCGTACGTCCAGTCCCGGCGCCCCACCCAGGCCACGTCCGTCTCGTTCCGGCCCAGGAAGGGGTCCGGGATCACCCCGGCCGCCATCAGGTCGGTGTGCACGCAGCCCGGCACCGAGGCCGGCAGCGTCTCCGACCCGTGCCGCAGGATCCATCCGTCGCCGAGCGGTGTGGCCTCCAGCATGCCCACTCCCTTAACCGGTGTAGTGAAGAGCCGTGTACGGGTTTCGCATCCTTGGCGGGAATGGGACTTTACCGGTTGAGAAAGCGCTGTCAGAGTGCCGAACCAGCCATACCGCACGTGCTCGTCCGTCCCGAGTTCCTCTCCGCGAACGGAGCTGATGCACATGAACCGCCGTATCGTCCTGGCCCTCGCCGTGGGGGCCGCCCTGCTGGCTTCCGGCTGCACCGGAAGCGGGGGCGCCACCAAGGGCGCCGACGCCGAGGCGCCCGACGACCCCGCCAAGGTCAGCGGGACCATCACCGTCCTCACCCACCGGACCGACCTCGTGCAGGACGGGACGATGAAGAAGTACGTCGCCGAGTTCAACAAGACGTACCCCAAGGTGAAGGTCGAGTTCGACGGCATCACCGACTACGAGGGCGAAGTCAAGATCCGTATGAACACGGAGAACTACGGGGACGTCCTCATGATCCCCGCGGTGATCGAGAAGAAGGACTACCCCAAGTTCTTCGCCTCCTTGGGCGGCAGAGAGGAGCGGAGCAAGAAGTACCGCTTCACCGACTACACGGCCGTCGACGGCAAGGTCTACGGCCAGAGCCCGCTCGGCGCGGTCCCGGGGTTCATCTACAACAAGAAGGTGTGGAGCCGGGCCGGGGTCACCGACTGGCCCACGACACCGGCCGAGTTCCTCGCCGGCCTCAAGGCCATCAAGGCGAAGACCGACGCGGTCCCCTACTACACCAACTTCAAGGACGGCTGGCCGCTCAGCCAGTGGACCGGGGTCAAGGGCTCGGTGAGCTGCGACGAGCAGGCCACCACCAGATGGGTCGAGGGCAACCCCTGGGCCGAGGGCGGCGAACTGCGGGTGGCGGACAGCCTGCTGTACGACATCGTGCACGAGGGGCTCTCCGAGAAGGACCCGACGACCACCAACTGGGAGGCGTCCAAGCCCAAGCTGGCCAAGGGCGAGATCGCCACCATGTGGCTCGGCTCCTGGGCCGTCATCCAGATGCGGGGCGCGGCGAAGCAGGCCGGCGCCGACCCGGACGACATCGGGTTCATGCCCTTCCCCGCCCAGAAGGACGGCACGTTCTGCGCGGTGACGTCGCCCGACTACCAGCAGGCCGTCAACATCCACTCCGACCACAAGGAAGCCGCCCGCGCCTGGATCGACTGGTTCACCGACAAGTCCGGCTACGCCGAGGACAACCTGGCGCTGTCGCCGCTCAAGGACGGCCCGCTGCCCGACGTCCTGAAGCCGTACGAGGAGGCGGGCGTCAAGTTCCTCGACCTCGACGACAGCAAGGGCGCCGAGCTGAAGACCCTCGAGAACCAGTCCGAGGTCGGCATCAACACGCCCGACTACCGCAAGGAACTCGTCGACATGGCCCGCGGCGCCAGGAAGGGCGACCCGGACGACTACCTGGACGGCCTCGGTGAGAAGTGGACCGAGACCCAGAAGTCGCTGGGGTACTGATGGCGAGCACGACCGAGACGGCGTCCGTGAAGACCGCCGCGGGGCCGGGGGCCGCCGCCCCCGCCCCGCGCCGGGCGCGTCTGTGGCGCGGGGCCACCCCCTGGCTCTTCCTGCTGGCCCCGCTCACACTCCTGATCGTCTTCACCTACGCGCCGATCGCCAACATGGTCGCGTACAGCTTCACCGACTGGGACGGCGTGAGCCCCGAGCTGCGCTACACGGGAGCCGAGAACTACACCGAACTCTTCACCCGCCCCGACCTGTTCGAGGTCTTCTGGGTCAGCGGCTACTACCTGGTCGCCTCGGTCGTCCAGATCGTCGCCGCGCTGTACTTCGCGACGATCCTGAGCTTCAACGTCCGCTTCCGGAACTTCTTCAAGGGCGTGCTGTTCTTCCCGTACCTGATCAACGGGGTCGCGATCGGCTTCGTCTTCCTCTACTTCTTCCAGGACGGCGGCACCCTCGACTCGGTGCTGGGCCTGTTCGGCGTGGAGACGGACCGCGCGTGGCTGGGCACCCCGGAGTCGGCGAACACCTCCCTCGCCGCCGTCTCGGTCTGGCGCTACCTCGGCCTGAACTTCGTCCTCTTCCTGGGCGCCATCCAGTCCATCCCCGGGGAGCTGTACGAGGCGGCCGAACTGGACGGCGCGAACCGCTGGCACCAGTTCCGCCACATCATCGCGCCGGGCATCAAGCCGGTGCTGTCCCTCACCGTGATCCTGTCGATCTCGGGCTCCCTGTCGGTCTTCGAGATCCCGTACATCATGACCGGCGGCGCGACCGGCACGGAGACCTTCGTGATCCAGACCGTGAAGCTGGCCTTCCAGTTCAACAAGACGGGGCTCGCCTCGGCGGCCGCGATCGTGCTGCTGCTGATCGTCCTGGCGGTGACCTGGGTGCAGCGCCGCCTCGTACCCGACTCCGCCGACGACAAGAGGATGGACCTCGCATGACACGCCGCGCAGTCGCCCGTGCCCTGGTGTACCTGTCCCTGATCGCCGCGACGGTGGTGGTCCTGCTCCCGCTGGCCGCCGTGCTCCTGACGTCCCTGAAGTCCGAGCGGGAGATGGCGGACGACAGCGGCGCCCTCGCGCTCCCCGACGACCCGCTGAACTTCGGCAACTACGTCACGGCGTTCCAGGACGGCCGGATGCTCACGGCGTTCGCCAACACGGCGGTGATCCTGCTCTTCGCCATCGGCGGCACGGTCCTCATCGGCTCGATGACGGCGTACGCGATCGACCGGTTCACCTTCCGCTTCCGGAAGCTGGTCGTGGCGCTGTTCCTGGTCGCCGCGCTGGTCCCCGGCGTCACCACGCAGGTGGCGACCTTCCAGATCGTCAACAGCTTCGGGATGTTCGACAGCCTCTGGGCGCCGATCGCCCTCTACATGGGCACGGACATCGTCTCGATCTACATCTTCCTGCAGTTCGTCCGCTCCATCCCGACCTCGCTGGACGAGGCGGCCCGCCTGGACGGCGCCAACGCGTTCACGATCTACCGCAAGATCATCTTCCCCTTGCTGCGGCCGGCGGTCGCGACGGTGGTGATCGTCAAGGGCATCACCACCTACAACGACTTCTACATTCCGTTCCTCTACATGCCGTCGGAAGATCTTGGCGTGATCTCGACGTCCCTGTTCCGCTTCAAGGGCCCCTTCGGCGCCCACTGGGAAACCATCTCGGCGGGAGCGATCCTGGTGATCCTCCCCACCTTGATCGTCTTCCTGTGCCTCCAGCGCTACATCTACAACGGCTTCACTCGAGGAGCCACCAGGTGAGGACCTGAGGGGCGCGGGCAACCGCGCGACCAGCCCAAAACCACCCGCACCCGCCGCACGGGAAGACCCCCTACGGCGCCTTGGCGGACAGAGCAGTCACCAGAACAGGCGTGACCTGCTCGACCTGCCAGCCCCGGGCCCCATGACCGGCCAGCGCCTCCGCGACGGACTCCGCGTCCACCACCGCCGGCGGCTCCCAGCACACCCGCCGCACGGTGTCCGGCGCGATCAGATTCTCCTGCGGCATGTTGAGCGCCTCGGCCAGAGCCGAAACCGCCGCCCGCGCCGCGGAGAGCCGAGCCGCCGCCGCGGGATCCTTGTCCGCCCAGGCCCGCGGCGGCGGCGGTCCCGCCACCGGCTGCCCCGGCTGCGGCAACTGCGCCTCGCTCAGCCCCTTCGCCCGGTCCACCGCCGCCTGCCACTGCTCCAGCTGCCGCTTGCCCATCCGGTGCCCGAACCCGTTCAGCGCGGCCAGCGCGTGCACATTGGCCGGCAGGGCCAGCGCGGCCTCCACGATGGCCGCGTCCCCGAGCACCTTGCCCGGCGAGACGTCCCGCCGCTGCGCGATCCGGTCCCGGGTCTGCCACAGCTCCCGCACGACGGCCAGCTGCCGCCGCCGGCGCACCTTGTGCATGCCGGACGTGCGCCGCCAGGGGTCCTTGCGGGGCTCGGGCGGCGGGGCCGAGGCGATCGCGTCGAACTCCTGCCGGGCCCACTCCAGCTTGCCCTGCCGGTCCAGCTCCTTCTCCAGCGCGTCGCGCAGGTCGACGAGCAGCTCGACGTCCAGCGCCGCGTACCGCAGCCAGGGCTCGGGCAGCGGCCGGGTGGACCAGTCGACGGCGGAGTGCCCCTTCTCCAGGACGAAGCCCAGCACGCTCTCGACCATCGCGCCGAGCCCGACCCGGGGGAACCCGGCGAGCCGCCCGGCCAGCTCCGTGTCGAACAGCCGCGTCGGCACCATGCCTATCTCGCGCAGGCAGGGCAGGTCCTGGGTGGCGGCGTGCAGCACCCACTCGACGCCGGACAGGGCCTCGCCCAGCGCGGACAGGTCGGGGCAGGCCACGGGGTCGATCAGCGCCGTCCCGGCGCCTTCGCGGCGCAGCTGCACGAGGTAGGCGCGCTGGCCGTAGCGGTAGCCGGACGCCCGCTCGGCGTCGACGGCGACGGGGCCGGAACCCGCCTCGAAGGCGGCGATCGTCCGGGCCAGGGCGGCCTCGTCCGCGATCACGGGCGGAATGCCCTCACGCGGCTCCAACAAGGGGATCGGCGCCTCCGTAGCAGAAGATCCGCCGTCGTCCGGAGGGGCGCCTCCGGTGGTTCGCAGTGAGCTGTCTGCTGCGGTGTCGTGGGCGTCGGTCACCTGTCAAGGGTATCCATGTATGGACAGCGCCCGCCGACGGAACGTTCCGTCGACGGGCGCCCGGGGGTCGCAAACCAGTCATGTCGGGGAAGTGGCGGATTCGCGAGCCGTGAGTGACGTGAACGGGACCGGCGGCCGGACCCGTTCACATGAGTGGACGATCAGCTGGGTTCACGGCGGGGCGGGTCAGTGGATGATCCCGGTCCGCAGCGCCACCGCGACCATGCCGGCCCGGTCGCCCGTGCCGAGCTTGCGCGCGATGCGGGCGAGGTGGCTCTTGACGGTCAGCGCGGACAGGCCCATCGAGACGCCGATCGCCTTGTTCGACTGGCCCTCCGCGACCAGCCGCAGCACCTCGACCTCGCGGCCGGACAGCTCGCGGTAGCCGCCCGGGTGGCTCGGGGCACCCGGGGGGCGGCGGTGCAGGCGCGCGGCGGCGGCGCCGATGGGGGCGGCGCCCGGCCGGGTGGGGAGCCCGACGTTGGTACGGGTGCCGGTGACGACGTAGCCCTTCACACCGCCGGCGAGCGCGTTGCGCACGGCGCCGATGTCGTCGGCGGCGGAGAGGGCGAGTCCGTTGGGCCAGCCCGCGGCGCGGGTCTCGGACAGCAGGGTGAGGCCGGAGCCATCCGGCAGGTGGACGTCGGCGACGCAGATGTCGCGGGGGTTGCCGATGCGGGGACGAGCCTCCGCGATGGACGAGGCCTCGATGACATCGCGCACACCGAGCGCCCACAGGTGGCGGGTGACGGTGGAGCGGACGCGCGGGTCGGCCACGACCACCATGGCGGTCGGCTTGTTCGGGCGGTAGGCGACCAGGCTTGCGGGCTGCTCGAGGAGAACGGACACCAGGCCTCCTGGGGTGCGGGACGGGGCCGGCTCGTGGGGGTGAAGCCGGGACGAACCGTGCTTTCAAGGTCACAGTCGTCTTCGGCACCGAACCCGTCCGCCTTTAGAGAATGATCACGATTCGGTGATAACAATCCGTGCAATTCGGACACGCGGTCGATCATTCGAAGGTCGAACGGTTTCGGTCTGCGTCGCTACGCGGTCGAAAGTGGCCGTATCGACAAAGTGATTCGGCCAAGAGGGGGACGCAGGTGTGATCGTCGACAGGGCATGGTTGACCGCCCCGTACAGGTTCGATCAGTACGGGGTCGGAACGGGTTCGATCAGCGGGACTGCGGCCCCCGCCGCTGCGGCAGCGTGACCACCGACGCGTCCCCGGGTCCGGCCGGCGGCAGCCCCGCGACCTGGGCGAGCAGATCGCACCAGGACGCGAGGTGCGCGGCGGTGTCCGGGACCCCGCCCAGGCCCTCGCGCGGCGTCCAGGACGCGCGGATCTCGATCTGCGAGGCGGCCGGCCGGGCCGACAGCCCACCGAAGTAGTGGGAGCTCGCACGCGTGACCGTGCCGCTCGGCTCCCCGTAGGTCAGCCCGCGCGTCTGGAGCGCGCCGGTCAGCCAGGACCAGCACACCTCCGGCAGCAGCGGATCCGCGGCCATCTCCGGCTCCAGCTCCGCGCGCACCAGCGTCACCAGCCGGAACGTGCCCTGCCAGGCGTCGTGCCCGGCCGGGTCGTGCAGCAGCACCAGCCGGCCGTCGGCCAGGTCCTGGTCGCCGTCGACGACCGCGGCCTCCAGCGCGTGGGAGTACGGGGCGAGCCGCTTGGGCGCCGGCGTCGGCTCCACCTCGATCTGGGGCCGCAGCCGCGCCGCCCTGAGCGCGTCGACGGCGGCCCGGAAGGGCAGCGGGGCGGAGTCCGCCTCCCGCCGGTCGTTCTCGGTGTCCTTCGCTTCGTCCATTCCGCCAGCGCCGTCCGACAGTCGTCCCTGAGCCGCAGCCATGCGGGAAGATTACGGGGACCGGAGCCCGGGTGCCGGGCTAGACACCCCGCGCCCGCCCAGGGGCTGAATCGGGCTGTCCGGCGGCGTGCGAAACTTGGGCCCGTGAGTGCCAACGACGCCCCCCGGGCCCCGCAGCCGTCCGCCCCGTACGACTCCGCCTTCCTCAAGGCCTGCCGGCGCGAGCCCGTCCCGCACACACCGGTGTGGTTCATGCGGCAGGCCGGGCGTTCCCTGCCGGAGTACCGCAAGGTCCGCGAGGGCGTCCCGATGCTGGAGTCCTGCACGCGGCCCGAACTGGTCACCGAGATCACCCTCCAGCCGGTCCGCCGGCACGGCGTGGACGCGGCGATCTACTACAGCGACATCGTCGTCCCGCTCAAGGCCATCGGCATCGACCTCGACATCAAGCCCGGCGTCGGCCCGGTCGTGGAGCGCCCGATCCGCTCCCGCGCCGACCTCGCGCAGCTGCGTGACCTGACCCCCGAGGACGTCTCCTACGTCACCGAGGCCGTCGGCCTGCTCACCCGCGAGCTCGGCGCCACGCCCCTGATCGGCTTCGCCGGCGCCCCCTTCACCCTCGCCAGCTACCTCGTCGAGGGCGGCCCGTCCCGCACGTACGAGAACGCCAAGGCGATGATGTACGGCGACCCCGAGCTCTGGACCGACCTGCTCGACCGCCTCGCCGACATCACGGCCGCGTTCCTCAAGGTGCAGATCGAGGCGGGCGCCTCGGCGGTCCAGCTCTTCGACTCCTGGGCCGGTGCGCTGGCCCCCGCCGACTACCGGCGCTCGGTGCTGCCGGCGTCGGCGAAGGTCTTCGGGGCCGTGGCCGGCTACGGCGTCCCGCGCATCCACTTCGGCGTCGGCACCGGCGAGCTGCTGGGCCTGATGGGCGAGGCCGGGGCGGACGTCGTCGGCGTCGACTGGCGCGTGCCGCTCGACGAGGCCGTCCGGCGCGTCGGCCCGGGCAAGGCGCTCCAGGGCAACCTCGACCCGACCGTGCTGTTCGCCGGCACCGAGGCCGTCGAGGCCAAGACCCGGGAGGTCCTGGACTCGGCGGCGGGCCTGGAGGGCCACGTCTTCAACCTCGGCCACGGCGTCATGCCGTCCACCGACCCGGACGCGCTGACGCGGCTCGTGGAGTACGTCCACACGCGCACCGCCCGCTGACGGCTCCTGGTCTCAGGGCCTCACGCGGGTCGCCCGGATCAGCCACCAGGTCGCCGCCAGGCAGCCGGCCGCGGGCAGGGCCAGCAGCACCGGCACGGCGTCGACGCCGGCCAGTTCGATGCCCTTGCCCAGGACCGGCCCGGCGGCGACCCCGCCGATCATCGAGGCGGCGATGACGTGGGCCCCCGCCCGCCGCGCCCGGGGCACCGCCCGGGACAGCCACGGCAGGCCCGTGGGGAAGATCGGCGCGTGGAAGAGGCCGACACCGGCGTACGCGTACGGGGCCGCCGCCGGGATCAGGGCCAGCAGCAGGCAGGCCACCATGCCGACGGAGCTGACCACCATGATCGTCTGCACGGACCAGCGCAGCGTCAGCGGGGCGACCAGCAGCCGTCCCACCGTCACCATCAGCCAGAACGCCGAGGTGGCCGTGGCCACCGTCGCCGCGTCGTGCCCGACGGACTCCAGATGCGTCGGCTCCCAGCCGCCGACCCCCGTCTCCACCGCCACCATCAGGACGTACAGCACGATGAAGACGGTGACGACCAGGGCCGCCGAGGCCCGTACACCGGGCGCCCGCCCATCGGTCTCCTCCGCCTCCTCCACCTCCTCGGCGGGCTCGGCGGGTGTCTCCCCGCCCTCGCGGACGCCGCGCTGCGCCAGCACCAGGACGGCGGACAGCACGGCGAACCCCGCGAAGACGGCCGGATAACGGCCCGGGCCGAGCAGACCCAGGAGCGCCGGGCCGCCCACGGCACCGAGTCCGTAGGCGGCGCCGATGATGTTGAGCATCGCCGGGCTGCGGCGGCCGAACCCCACCGAGAACAGCTGGTTGAGCCCGTAGTCGATGCCGCCGAAGCCCACCCCGGTCACCAGCGCGCAGGCCAGCGCCCACTCCCAGACGGGGGCCAGCGCGAAGCCGGTCCCGCCGAGGGCCATCAGCGCGTAACTGGCGGACAGCAGCGTTCTGTTGCCCAGCCGCCCGTGCACCCGGTTCAGCAGCAGCACCCCGGCCACCCCGCCGACGAAGTGAGCGCTCAGACTCAGCCCGGCGGCGGCCGGCGACAGGCCGAACTCCGTGCGGAACGCGGGGATCGCCGGGCCGTACAGCGCCTGGAGCGCCCCGATCAGGGCGAAGCCCACGCAGGAGGCGACGACGGCGAACGGGCTGAACAGGGGCCGCGCCACGGTGGTGTCCGGCGGCGCGTCCTGCGTGGAGGTGCCGGTCAAGGGGCGTTCCTCTTCCCTGCGTCGTGTGCGACGGGCCGCTGCCGCCGGGTCACCGGCTCACCGGGGCGGCGAGCGCGTACCCCTGGTCGCCGGTCAGCAGGCGTTCCAGGACGCGCTGGCTGCGCAGCCCGTCACCGAAGCCGGCCAGGGCGCTGTCGGCACTCCGCCCGGCGCCGCCGTCCTGCGCGGTGACCGCGTCGCGCCACTCCCGCAGCTGGTGCCGGAAGGTGTCGCTCCAGCCGGGCACCTCGCCGGGCGGCGAGGCGAGCACCTCCTCGCGGGCGAAGGTGCCCTGCTCCCAGGTGACCCGGGACTTCAGGAAGTACGTCGTGTCGTCCTCGGAGTGGTAGTACAGCTCCTTGCGGTCGCCGATGATCTTCAGGGAGAAGCCGAGCTCCTCCGGCAGCGAGGACTTGGAGGTGGTCAGGTTGAAGAAGGTGCCGTTCTCCAGCCGGCCGCTGACGAAGGCGTAGTCGTCGACCTGGACGTCCTGGCCCTCCTTCTGCGGCACGTTCACCTGGAGCTTGGTGCGGCAGCTGGTGCTGTCGACCGGGCTGTCGAAGAGCCGGTCCAGCATGTCGACCAGGTGCACGCCCAGATCCCCCAGGGAGCCGCTGGTGGACCGGCCCAGGGCGCTGTCCCGCCAGGTGAAGCGGGAGCGGGTCAGGGCGCTGCCGCGCCGGAAACCGGCCTCGGCGAAGAGGACGGAGCCCAGCTCCCCGCCGCGCACCAGGTTCCGGATCTCGCCGATGGCGTCCAGGTAGCGGTAGTTGAAGCCCATGGCGCACACCAGGCCGCTCTCCTCGGCCAGCGCGGTGATCCGCTCGGCCTCCGCCACCGTCGTCGTCATCGGCTTCTCGCACAGCACGTGCCGGCCGTGCCGAACGGCCTCCTCGGCGTAGTCGGCGTGCGTGTGGTTGGGGGAGGCGATGACGACCGCGTTCACCCGCTCGTACAGCTCGGTCGTGGAGGAGAAGGCGGCGCAGCCGAAGCGGCCGGCCAGCTCCGCGGCCTTGTCGGGCATCACGTCGTACACACCGGCGGCTTCGACGCCGGGGACGGTTTCGGCGGCCCGCAGATGGGCGAGGGCTATGCCGCCGGCGCCGATGATTCCGATCTTCATGGTCTTCCTCTTTCAGGGACGGCCCTCGGGCCCGGAGCGGCCGGGCCCGGGGAGCGGTTCAGTGGCCGAGGTGGTGACGGAAGGCGTGCAGGAGGGCCTGGGTGTGCGGGTGGGGCGAGACCCGCGGGAAGCGGTCGCGGGCCTCCGGTGTGCAGTTGGCGACGAGGTAGCCGTGCCGCACGGCGCCCAGCATCTCCAGGTCGTTGCCGCTGTCGCCGAACGCGAGGGTGCGCTCCGGGTCGACGCCGAAGCGGGCGCACAGGTGCCGGACGACGTTGCGCTTGCCGCACACCGGCGGCAGGAAGTCGACGTCGTAGCAGTCGGCGGGGTCGCCGGTGGCCGGGTTGCAGCGGCTGATGTTGAGGCCGAGGCCGTACTCGGCGGCCAGCTCGCGTACCAGCCCGAGGGCGTGCTCGTCACGCCGCGGGTCGCCCAGGGAGCGGAAGTAGTGGTTGACCAGGAACTCGGTGCGGTGGCCGGTGTCCTGCGGGAACAGGTCGACGCCGTGCCGGGCGAGCCGCTCCACGGCCCGTTCGACCCGGGCCCGGTCGAAGCCGCTGTCCCGCAGCACCTGCCGCCACTCGGGGTCGGGGCGGGCGACGCCGTCGGGGAAGAACGTCAGCTCGGTGCCCAGGGCGCCGGCCACGAAGTGCGGCAGGACGCGGGCGCCGCAGCGCGCCATCTTCTCCCGCACGGAGGCCGCCGAGCTGCCGGTGACCCAGCCGAACAGCAGACCGTGCCGCACGGCGTCGGTCAGCAGGTACTCCTCCAACGCGGCCAGGTGGGCGCGCTGTTCGGGGGTGGCGGCGTGGGCCAGGTAGGTCTCGTCGAAGTCGGAGAACGCGGCCCAGCCGACGCGGTCCGGCAGCCGCAGCGCGGGCGACGGGGCGGGGGCGCCGTCGAGGGGCAGGGTGTCGGTCACGGCGTCACCGGCCCGGGCGCGTCGCCGCGTACAGGGCCTCGACCACGCGGTCCTGCTCGCCGAGGGACAGCCCCGCGTGCAGCGGAAGGTGCAGCACCCGGTCGTGCAGCCACTCGGTCCGCGGCAGCCGCGCCCGCCCGAAGAACCGCTCGCGCACGGGGGTCTGCTGACGGTGGGTCAGGACCGGGTAGTAGACGTCCGTCTCCACCCTGTTCCGCCGCGCCAGCTCGTCCCGCAGGGCGTCGCGGGCCGGCGCACCGCCGTCCACCAGCACCGGGAACAGGTGCCAGGAGTGGTCGGGCGCGAAGACGGGCGTCTCCAGCACGCCCTCCTCGGCCAGCGGGCGCAGCGCCTCCACGTAGCGCCGGGCGAGGTACGTCCGCCGCAGCCCCCGCAGACCCGTCCACGGCAGCAGGGCCAGGCCGATCGCGGCCATGGTGTTGTCGAGGCGCGCGTTGAGGCCGTACGCCTCGCACTTGACGTTCTTCCGCCCCGGCGCGAAGCCGTGGTAGCCGGCCACCCGGCAGCGCTCGGCGATCTCGGCCGAGTCGGTGACGATGGCACCGGCCTTCCCGCACAGCCCGACGTTCTTGTACGGGTTGAAGCTGAGGGCCGCCGCGTCGGAGTACCGCCCCACACCGGTCACCCCGATCGCCTGGCAGGCGTCCTCGACGATCCGCAGCGCGTACCGGTCCGCGACGGCCCGCAGCCCGGCCATGTCGGCGAGCTTGCCGTGGAGGTGGACGGGCAGGACCGCCACGGTGCGCGGGGTGACCTGCTCCGCCACCGACACCGGGTCCAGGTTGCCGTCGGTGGTCACGTCGGCGAGGACGGGGACCGCGCCGCAGGCGAACACCGCGTTCTCGGTGGCGGCGAAGCTGTTGGCCGGGAGGACCACCTCGTCGCCGGGCTCGACGCCCACCGCGCGCAGGGCGATGACGAGCGCGTCGGTCCCGCTGCCGGTGGCGACCGCGCAGTTCAGGCCCGCGATGTCGGCGACGGCGTCCTCGAACGCGGTGACCGCCGGACCGCTCGTGAACTCACAGCTCTCCAGGACCCGCGCGAAGGCCTCGGCGGCGGCGCTCTTCTCCCGGGGCGACAGCAGCCGTTCCTTCGGCAGGAACGGGACGTGCGAGATCTGCGCGGGCTCCGGGAACAGGGAGGCGACGAACCGGTCGGGGTCCCCGGGAGCGGAGTTCCACGACGACAGGGCGCTCGCCAGCTCCCGGTGGGCGAGGGCCTCCCGCACGGGGTGGGTGATCCGCACGCCGCCGGCGAGGTCCTCGACCACCCGGTGCAGGCTGCGACTGTCCCCGAGGAGGGCGGAGCCGGTGGTTGCGGAGCCGGTGGTGGCGGAGCCGGTGGCCGTGCCGGGGTCGGCGGTGGAGACGGTCATGCGTACTCCTTGCGTTCGAAGAGCGGAGAGAAACTGCGCCGACGCGTGCGCAGGGGCATCGAAAATACGGACGGAATGGCTGCCGAATAGTGCTCGAATCTATTTCCGCGAGGGCTGGGGGAGCGGCACACCTCGGCGATGCTGGCAGCGGTCGACAAGCTCCGTCAACCGGCATCTTTTTGCCGCGTACCAAGGACCCGGAAATCCCCGGAAACCCCGGGAACCGCCCCTGGGAAACGGGGCGGACAACCGGTCGACAACCGGCAGAATTCTGCCGGTTCCCCAGGTCCACCCCGGCGACCAGGGCATATGTCACCCCCTTTCGCATGCCCCATCAGGCCTTGTTACGGTGTGTTTCCCCGGTGATACGCAGAGGGAGTGGGTGCGAGCCGTGCCACGTGATGCCCTGCCGGATCTGCTGCGCGCTTGGCGGATGGATGCGGGAAACAAAATGAACAGGGGAAGACAGTTACCTCAAAAAGAGGTGGCGCGCCGGATGGGGGTGAGTGAGCGGTGGTACCGGAATCTCGAGACCGGGGCGCACGTACCGCTTTCCATGGAAATCCTCGAACGTCTTTCCCGGGCCCTGCTGCTCGGCCCCGACGAACGCATGGCCCTGCACGGCCACGCCCTCGGCGGTGCCGGCGGGCGGCAGCCCGGTGAGCAGGACCCGCGCGGCGCCACCGAGGAGCTGGCCGCCCTCACCTCGGCGCGGATCGGCTTCCCCAGCTATCTCACCGACCAGGCGTGGAACGTCCTCGACCACAACGCCGCCATGGCCCGCTGGTTCCCCTGGGTGCGGGAACCGGACGCCAACCTGATGCGCTGGGCCCTGACCACGAACGCGGCCCGCGAACAGATCGTGGACTGGCCCCGGCACGCCGCGCAGTACCTCGCCCTGCTGCGGTTCGCGCTGGTGACCCGGCCCGACGACACCGGCCTCGGCGCCCTGCGCGACGCCGTGCTGGCCGACCGCGCCTGCCGCGACCTGTGGGACCGCGGCGCCAAGGTCCTCGCCTACCGGCACGGCCACCGCTACGAACTGCGCCTGCCGCACGTCAGCCCGGAGCCCCTCAAGGTCACGTCGCAGGTGCTGCTCCCCGCGTACCGACAGGAACTCCGCTACGTCCTGCTGCTGCCCACGGAGGACGAGCCGGACGGTAGCTGAAACGCGCGTTCCGCGCGGGCGGCCTCCGTCGGGGGACCCTCAGCCCAGGGGCCAGATGCCGCCGACGCGAACCGTTTTCGTTGCCGTGAGGCAACTTGTGAGCCCTTTCGGACGATCCGCAAGGCGTGGACGGACGCGCTACAGCTCCGGAATGCGCCGGAATCGGTTCCTTTCTCACGCCTGCGGGGGCGCGAACCAGGGGAAGGGGCGCGGCTGATTCCGCGTCGCATGTGAAGGCACTTTCCGGGCACAGCACGCCGGTTTGTGTGCTTCGCGTGACAGGTTGTGGGGCCCCGGTGACCGTAGGAGTCTCCGGGGCTGACTTCCTGTGGGGGAATGCATGCACTCACGTGCTTCCGGCACGCCTGTCCGGCGTGCCCGCAGACCGGTGCGCTACGGACTTTCAGCCGCGCTGGCAACACTGTCGCTGCTCGCTCCGGCCTCGCCGGTGTTCGCCGCGCCGTCGCCGGCGGATCCGGGTCCCGCGTCGGTGTGGGGCAAGAAGACCGACTTCCAGGTTCCGCCGGTGAAGGTCGGCAAGACCCAGCCCGTGCCCGGCGTGGCTGAGGCCGAACCGACGAGGGAGCAGGCCGCGTGGCGGGCGCAGCAGAAGGAACGTGCGCGTACCGGTGAGATACCCGAGCCGCCGAAGGCGCCGTCCGCTTCGGCGGGGACCGGTGCGGCGGCGACCGTGTACGTCCCGGAGGACCAGGGCGCGGTGCCCTGGCACAAGATCTCGGACTTCCGGATCACCGACTCCCTGGTGGCGAGGATCAATCTCTCCACCGGCAACCTGATGCTCGCCGCCACCGACTTCGAGATCGCAGGTGTCGGCAAGAAACTGCGTCTGGCGCGGACGTACAACTCCTTCGACGCGCCGTGGGGCAAGGTGTCCCAGCGGTGGTGGCAGGAGTACGAGCGCTATCTGCACATGTTCACCGGCGAGGTCGTCCTCTACGACGCCACCGGGGCCACGGTCCGCTTCACCGAGAACGCCGACGGCACCTACACCACGCCCAGGGGCTGCTCGAAGGACCTGAAGAAGAACGCCGACGGCACCTACACGCTGACCGACCGCAAGTCCGGCTCGAAGGACACCTACGACGCGCACGGCACGCTGACCGAGGTCACGGACAGGAACAAGGGCGCCATCACCGTCGACCAACACGACGAGGGAGCCGAGCACAAGGGCTTCAAGCTCACCGAGACCCGCTCCGGCCGCTGGATCGACCTGGTCAAGACGGACGCGAGCCAGTGGCAGGCCAAGGACCACACCGGCCGCACCGCCGTCTTCGACCTCAACGCGGCCGGCGACCTGGCCAAGACCACCGACACCGAGGGCAAGCCGACCGTCTTCGGCTACGACTCCTCGCGCCGTCTGACGAAGATCACCACACCTGAGGGACGGGTCACGGTCCTCACCTACGACGACCACAACCGCGTGCGCTCCATGCTGCGGGCCACCGACTTCAACGGCTCCGGCCACACCGGCCCCACCTACACCTACACGTACGCGAACACCGACCCGTCGGCGGCCGGGACGACGACGGTCACCGACCCCGAGCAGCACGCCACGAAGCACGAGCACAACGCCGACGGCGGCGTCACCAAGGTCACCGACGCACTCGGGCACACCCGCAAGAGCACCTTCGACGCCAACCACAACATCGACACGGCCGAGGACGCCATGGGTGTCGCCGGCGCGGCCGGGAACGTCACGGACTACGGCTGGGACTCCCGCAACAACCCCACCTCCGCCGAGCTGCCCACCGGCGCCACCGCGTCACTGACCGGGTATCAGACCATTTCCGGCGCGGACCTGCCCGGCACGTTCACCAGCGCCGACGGCGAGAAGACCGACTACACCTACGACACGGCCGGCAACACCAAGTCCGTCGCCGTCACCGGCACCGGCGGCGGCAGGCGCACCTTCGACTACAACCCCGCCACCCCCACCTGCAACGGCTTCGAAGGCCAGACCTGCAAGGTCACGACCACCATGTCGGCCACCAAGTCGGTCTCGACCTCGTTCCTCTACGACACCAAGGGCAACCTGTCCAAGGTCACCCCGCCCGCGCCCCTCGGTTCCACCACCTACACCTACGACGCGCTGGGCCGGCCGGAGACGGTCACCGACGGCCGCGGCATCAAAACGGTGTACACCTACGACGACCGCGACCGGATCACTCAGGTGTCCTCCACCGACGCCACCGTGCGCTACCACTACGACGGCGACGGCAACCTCAGACAGCGCGACGACGGCACGGGCGTGACCAAGTACGAGTTCGACCCGCTGTCCAGGGAGACGGTCCGCACCCTGCAGAACGGCTCACAGACCAAGCTCACCTACACCCCGGCCGGCAACGTCGACACCTACGAGGACCCGGCCGGCGTCACCGACTTCACCTGGAACGAGGTCAACAAGCTCGCCGAGCTGAAGGACCCGACCGGAAAGACCACCACGTACAAGTACAACGCCAACGACTTCCGGACCACGACGACGTACCCCGGCGGCACGGTTCAGGAGGTCACCCCGGACAAGTCCAGCCGGCCCGAGAAGATCAAGGCGACCTCACCCAGGGGCACCCTGGTCGACCTCGCCTACTCCTACTCCAACGCCGGTACGGACGGCGCCAGGATCCGCACCCGGACCGACGCCGTCACCGGCCTGAAGACCACGTACACCTACGACAGCGCCGGCCGCTTCTCCTACGCCAAGGAGGAGAAGGGCACCACGCTGAACTCCTCCTGGCAGTACTGCTACGACCAGGCCGGCAACCTCACCAGCCAGGGCGTCGAGCAGGGCTGCCCGCGCGGCACCACCTACACCGTCAACGACGCCCAGCAGATCACCGCCAAGAACGGCTCCACCACCAACTGGTCCTACGACAGGACCGGCAACGAGACCGCCGGCGCCTCGACCCCCGAGGGCACCCGAACCGGGGAAACCTGGTCCGACTACAGCCAGTTGACGTCGATCACCGTCGCCGGCCAGACATACGCCGGGCAGTACGGCTCCACCGACCAGAGCGAGCGCGTCAAACTCGGTGACACCTTCTTCCACAACGGCCCGCTCGGCCTCTCGGCCAAGACCACGGCCGGCGTCGACATGGGATTCAACCGGGAACCCGGGGGCACCTTGAACTCCATGACGACCGGGGGTAAGTCGTACTACTACCTCACCGACGCGATCGGCTCCGTCGTCGCGCTCGCCGACGAGACCGGCACCAAGGTGAACACCTACGGCTACAGCCCACGCGGCGTCGAACGCGGCACCACCACCGAAAAGGTCTCCCAGCCCTACCGGTTCGCCGGCGGCTTCCAGGACCCGACCGGCCTGTACCACTTCTCGGCCCGCTATTACGACCCCCACAACGGCCGCTTCACCAGCCCCGACCCCTCCGGCCAGGAGAAGAACCCCTACCTCTACGCCGAAGGCGACCCCGTCAACCGCATCGACCCTTCAGGGCTGGCAGCTTGGCAGATCGGCGGCGAAATCTGTGCCGGTGTGTGCCTCGGCGGCGGCTATGCCGAAGACGACCAGGGTGAAGGAGGGGGATTCTTCAACATCGGCGTGGGCTCTCCCGGCGTCTCCGGCGGATACGAGGGAAGCACGGGCGACGCAAGTGCCGGTCCGTCGGCGTACGGCAAGTGCCAAGCCGGCTTCGGCAGCATCGGGGGCCAACTGGCCCAAGGCGGCGACTTCGCGCTGACCGGTGGTCTGGGCGGCCCCAGGGCCTCGACCCCCAAGTGCTCCGGTGGTCTGCAGGTCCAGTTCTGACGAACCCTCGCCGTGAGCGGCCACCGGCCGCCCACGGCCTTCGGTGAAAGGAAAAGAGAATGGACATCAGGACGCTGGCTGCGGAGGGCAAGGAGCCGGTAACCGGGCCGTTGCTGTACTTCCTCATCGGTGTCGCAGTGCTCTTCGCCGTGATCATCGCTGTACGGCTCCTGCGTAAGAGGTGAATTACTATTACTGGCGATGGGAGAAACCGATGAATGAGCGCACCCTGGTGGGAATCGGCGCGGTGATCATCGGAATTATGCTGATGCTCGGAAGTCAGGCCCTTGCCAGGCGCTCGATGAAGAACGAGAACGTCTTCGGCAGAGCCAATCGCGAAAAGCCCGCCATGGCCAGAGTCATGCCCGTGGTGGTCGGAGCCGGTATGACGCTGTGCGGAGTGCTCGTACTCACGGGTGTCTTGGGAGTCCAGTAGCCGCCGTTCCGGTACTGAACGGCTCCCGTCACCGCCCCGCCGGACTGCTCTCGGTCGGTGACGCACTCGGCATCGCCGGTACAGCAGCCGGTGCTGCGGCAATGCTGCCCATCGGCCGGGCGGCCACCGGCGGAACCTCCGTCGCTCGGACGAAGCAGCGTGACAACCGCCCCGACAAGGCGGCATCGGCGGTGATCGCGTCGGCTACCTGTTCGACGGTATGTCCGTCGGTGTCGATGCGCAGATCACCGATCCCGGCATCCTCGAGGCCGGCGGCCGATGCCACCGCCCGGTCGGCGACGTGGCGCAGGTGTGTGCCGGACTGCCCCCGCAACGGGTCGCCCGGTTGGGCCCAACTGCCGCCTTGGCCACGGGACATGATGCGTTCCGTCAGGTGCTGCCGTCCGGCGTGCAGTCGGCACAGCGTGATCTCGGTCGCGGGCAGCGCCTCGGCGTACGCCGTGACCGTGGCCTCGTCCTCGACCGGGCCGGACATGATCAGGCACTGGGCCCCGGCCGCACGGTAAGTCCGCCACACGGCGGCCAGGTTGCGGGCCTTGAGCCGATGGTGGGCGGGATCATCCGGAACCGGACGGCAGAAGCCGAGCTGGTCGAGGTCGAGATACGCGGCGGTGGCACCAGTGCGCAGGACTCTTCGGTAGACCTCGAAGCCGACCGTCGACTTGCCGACACCGGTCGCGCCGCACAGCCACAGAACCGGAAGTTCAGCGGAAGGCTCCGCCCGCGCCGTGGCCGAGCTCCTGCCCGCGGCGGTGACCGCCGACGGCTCGGGCGCGTCAGCCGGCCGGTCGAGAGCCGAGGCCGGCCATCCGCCGGTTCGCTCCCCGACACGCCGCGCCACCTCGTCCACCAGCAGTCCGCTGGTGTCGACGCAGGCGTCCGCAAAGGTGCTCGCGTCCAGGGCGTCGGCTTCCCGCAGCACCTCGTCGACCAACTCGGCAGGCCCTCCGCGACCGGTGAACCGCTGCCGCAGCACCTCCCGGTCGGCACGCAGGCGGCAGACCGTCACCGCGGCCTGCGGGATCTGGTCGACATGCACCCCGCAGGCGGGATCGACGACACCCGAAACGATGAGACACCGGGCACCGGCCGCACGGAAACCGGCCAGCACCGCATCGACATTGCGTGCCTTCATCCGGTGCCGCCCTGGGTCCCCCGCAGGCTCGGGGTAGCAGATCCCCAACTGGTCGATGTCGACGAAACAGCTCTCGATCCCGGTCCGTACGAGGTGGGAGTACAGCTCCCAGGCGACCGAGGTCTTGCCGACTCCCGGCGGCCCGCAGAGCCACAGCACGGGGAACACGGCGCCCCTCACCAGCTTGCCGCCAGATCAGGGCGACGCGCCGTGAACCGGCGAAGCGCGGGTTCGCTGACAGAGACCATGGCCCGGGATTCTCTCCGTCGCGCCCACGCTTGTCGACAGATTTTGGCGCCCGCGAACGCCCCCACGAGGATCAGCGGCGCGGCGCCCGGTCCGTACGGGTGCGGTTTTCCGCAGGGTGAATGGTGCGGAAAACACCACCGGACCGGCTGGACGTGCTGCCGTTCAGCGACAGCGAAGGCCGCGCCGAACTGCTTTCCGTTGTGCTCGGTGGTCCGCTGCCGGAGTCGGTGACGATCTACCCGCCGTTCTTCGCCGAGCACGGGCTGAACACGACGCACCCCCGCCCCCTGGCGTGAGTCAGGCGCTCTCACCACGGCCGCTGGGGCCGGGCCCGCCTGCCGAGCAGCAGGCCGCGCGGTTCCGGGGGCGGTGGTGTGCCGGGGCGCAGCGGCCAGGCGATCAGCATGCCGGCCAGGAAACCCGCGACGTGCGCCAGATACGCCACGTCGCCGGCGGCGGAGACGGCCTCTCCGGACGAGTACACGGCCTGGAGGGCGAACCACAGCCCCAGGACGATCCACGCGGGCAGCCTGAGCGGCAGGAAGACCAGGAAGGGCACCAGGACCCAGACGCGGGCCTTCGGATACAGCACGAGGTAGGCGCCGAGGACACCGGCGATCGCCCCGGAGGCGCCGATCAACGGGGCGCCCGAGTCGGAGTTCGCGAGGGCGAAAGCGTACGCGGACGCGTAGCCGCACACCGCGTAGAAGAGCAGGAAGCGGACGTGGCCCATGCGGTCCTCGATGTTGTTGCCGAAGATCCACAGGAACAGCATGTTGCCCAGCAGGTGCAGCCAGCTGCCGTGCAGGAACATCGCCGTCAGGACGCTCAGCTCCGGGGACTTGTCGTAGGGCGGCGGGCCGACCACGCAGCCCGCTCCCCGCGGGCCCACGCCGATGTCTCCCGTGGGCACCAGCCGCGGCAGCTGATGGTGGATCAGCTCCTGGGGTACCGCCGCGTAGTGGTCCAGGAACGCCTGGAGGTGACAGAGCTGGGCCAGACTGCTCTCGCCCGCGATGGAGCCCGCCAGGCCGGGGGTGCGCAGGAACACGACGAAGTTGGCCGCGATCAGGGCGTACGTCACCCACGGGGTGCGCCGCACCGGGTTGACGTCATGAACGGGGATGACCACATCACACCTGTGCCCCGAGCGCCGCCGGTGAATCGGCCGGGCCGGTGAACGCAGCCGTCCGGGCGTGCGTATGTGTCGGCAACCGCCCGCGGCGCGGGGAAGGCGGGTCGCGGGGCCGACGTGAGGATCAGGCGATGAACGACCGAGTTACTCCTCCGATGCACGCGCTGCCGGACGGTGAGGCGGAGCTGACGCTGGTGGTGCGGCTTCCCTGGGAGGACGTGGCGCGCCTCGGCCAGGAGGCCGGGCGGCTGGCGTCCCAGATGCGGCGGCCGGTGACGCTGGAGGAGGCGGTGAGCCATCGGCTGCGTTCGTCGCGGGTGGCCGCGCACGCGAAGCCGGCGGGGGAGCAGCCGCCGGCCGTGACGTCTTCGGCGTCGGTTTCGTCGTTGCCGTCCCGGCCGCCGGCGGAGCAGGCGCGGCAGGCGATCGACCGGATCACCGGCACGGCCGGGACCGCGTAGGGGCTCGCCGTAGGGGTGCGGGTGCGCTGCCGGGGTGCGGGTTCGTCGTGGCTGGTCGCGCGGTTTCCCGCGCCCCTTGGGGCATGCGCCTTCACCGTCCCTCACACAGAACCGCGCACCTTCGCCGCCGCCTTGCGGGCCGCCACCAGCACCGGGTCCCAGACCGGGGAGAAGGGCGGGGCGTAGCCCAGGTCCAGGGTCGTCATCTCCTCCGCCGTCATGCCCGCCGTGAGGGCGACCGCCGCGATGTCGACCCGCTTGCCCGCGCCCTCCCGGCCCACGATCTGGACGCCCAGGAGGCGGCCCGTACGGAGTTCGGCGAGCATCTTCACCGTCATGGGGGAGGCGTTCGGGTAGTAGCCCGCGCGGCTCGTCGACTCGATGGTGACCGCCTCGAAGCGGAGCCCGACGCGGTGGGCGTCCTTCTCGCGCAGACCGGTGCGCGCGATCTCCAGGTCGCATACCTTGCTGACCGCCGTGCCGACCACGCCCGGGAACGTGGCGTAGCCGCCGCCGACGTTGGTGCCGATGACCTGGCCGTGCTTGTTGGCGTGGGTGCCGAGGGCGATGTGCCGCTCCTGGCCGGAGACCAGGTCGAGGACCTCCACGCAGTCACCCCCGGCCCAGATGTTCTCGTGGCCGCGCACCCGCATCGAGCGGTCCGTGAGGAGCCCGCCGTGGGTGCCGAGCGGGAGGCCGGCCGCCCTCGCGAGGGCCGTCTCGGGGCGCACCCCGATGCCCAGCACGACCACGTCCGCCGGGAACTCGCGGTCCTGGGTGGCCACCGCCCTGACCCGGCCGTCGTCCCCCGTGAGGATCTTCGTCACCTCGGCGTCGTTCACCATCGTGATGCCCAGGCCCTCCATGGCCTCGTGCACCAGGCGCCCCATGTCGGGGTCGAGGGTCGACATGGGCTCGCTGCCACGGTTGACGACCGTCACCTCGTAGCCCCGGTTGATGAGCGCCTCGGCCATCTCCACGCCGATGTAACCGGCCCCCACGACCACCGCGCGACGGCCACGCGTGCGTGCCAGCGAGTCGAGCAGCTCCTGGCCGTCGTCCAGCGTCTGCACGCCGTGCACCCCGGGGGCGTCCATGCCCGGCATGTCCGGCCGGATCGGCCGGGCACCGGTCGCGATCACGAGCTTGTCGTACGACGTCCAGGACTCGGCGCCGGAGTCGAGGTCCCGGGCGCGGACCCGCCGCCCATCGAGGTCGAGCTCCGTGACCTCGGTGCGCAGCCGCAGGTCGATGTCCCGCGCGCGGTGCTCCTCGGGCGTGCGGGCGATGAGCCGGTCCCGGTCGGTGACGTCGCCGCCCACCCAGTACGGGATGCCGCACGCCGAGTACGACGTGAAGTGGCCCCGTTCGAACGCCACGATCTCCAGCTCGTCGGGGCCCTTCAGACGGCGCGCCTGCGACGCCGCGGACATCCCCGCGGCGTCGCCGCCGATCACGACCAGTCGCTCCCCGCGCGTACGGCTCTTGTTCATGCGAACACGCTACGGGAGCAGGGCACTTCAGTCCTCCTCGCCGGACTCCCGGGCCGGGGCGGACTCCGGCGCGGACTCCGGGGCGGTCCGGGCCACCGGCAACGGGCCCAGCGCGCTCGCCGCGGAACCGGAACCGGAACCAAAACCGGAACTGGGAGCGGAAGCGGAAGCGGAAGCCGATGCGGAAGCGGGTCGCGGACGGCGCGGCAGGCGGGGCCGTACGACACGCAGCCACAGCAGGACGATCACGGCCGTCACCGCGGCGAACGGCAGGACCGCGCCGAGCACCACCGCGAGCCAGCGCAACATCGTCACGAACGCGTTCCAGCCGCCCGCGAGCGCGTCCAGGAACCCCGGGTCGCCCTCCTCCTTCTTCTCCGGCTTCTTCACCGGTGTCTCGGACAGCGACAGCGTGATGGTGGCCAGGCTCGTGCGGTCCTTCAGGGACGCCTGCCGGGCCAGCAGCGCCTCCAGGTCGGCCTGGCGGGAACTCAGCTCGCCCTCCAGCGTCACCACGTCGCTGAGCTTGGTGGCCCGGTCCATCAGCTCGCGGATCCGGGCCACGCTGGCGCGCTGCGAGGTGATCCGGCTCTCCACGTCCACGACCTGGTCGGTGACGTCCTCGGCCTTCGCGCTGCGGTCGAGGAGCTTGCCGGCGCCCTCCAGACCGGCGAGGACCTCGTCGTACTTCTCGACGGGCACGCGCAGCACGACCCGGGTGCGTTCGCGGCCCTCCGCGTCCCGGGTGGTGGTCTCGTTGCCGACGTAGCCGCCCGCGTTCTCGGTGCGGGTGCGGGCCTCCTCCAGGGCCTTCGGGACGTCCTTGACCTGCACGGTCAGCGAGGCCGTGCGGATGATGCTCGCGGTGAGCTTCGGCGGCGCGGTCGCCCTGGAGCCGCTGCCGGCCCCGCTGCCGGTCCCGCTTCCGGCGCTGCCCGGGGCGGCCTCCTTCGCCCCCGCCTCGGGCCCGGCGTAGCCGCGGTCGGCCGTGGTGCTGCCGGCGGAGTCCTCGCCCCCGGCGCTGCACCCCGTGAGGGCGAGGGCCGCGGCCAGGAGGAGCGCGGCCAGGGCCGGGACGGGGCGTCGTACGGATCGTCGTGTGCGCATGGGCATCCCCCGGAGGTCGATTCAGCTGTCGCTTCTTCGACGCCCGGACGGCGCCGGACGTTTGGCCCGCGACGGTTCCGATGCGGTCACGGTCGGGACTCGGCCGGGACACCGGGTCGCGGCGGCGCTGTCAGCGGGGTCTGAGAGGCTGGGGTCATGCGCGAAGTTCAAGCCCGTGCGGGCACGGGGCAGGTCGTCGTCATCGGGGCGGGCATCGCGGGCCTGGCCGCTGCTCACCGGCTGCTGGAGCGCGGGGCGCGGGTGACCGTGCTGGAGGCCTCCGAGCGGGTCGGCGGCAAGCTGCTGCCCGGGGAGATCGCGGGCGCGCGCGTGGACCTCGGCGCCGAGTCGATGCTGGCCCGCCGCCCCGAGGCGGTGGCGCTCGCGCGTGCGGTGGGCCTCGCCGACCGCCTCCAGCCGCCCGCCACCGCGACGGCCTCGATCTGGACGCGCGGCGCCCTGCGCCCCATGCCCAAGGGCCATGTCATGGGCGTGCCCGGGACGGCGGCCGCCCTGTCCGGCGTGCTGTCCGACGCGGGCCTCGCCCGCATCGAGCGCGACGCCGAGCTGCCCCGCACGGAGGTCGGCGACGACGTGGCCGTCGGGGAGTACGTGGCGGCGCGCCTCGGCCGTGAGGTCGTCGACCGACTGGTGGAGCCCTTGCTGGGCGGGGTGTACGCGGGCGACGCCTACCGCATCTCGATGCGCTCGGCCGTGCCGCAGCTCTTCCAGGCCGCCCGGTCCCACGCCTCCCTGACGGAGGGCGTCCGCGAGATCCAGGCCAAGGCGGCCGCCGCCCGGCAGACCGGCCCGGTGTTCATGGGCATCCAGGGCGGCGTGGGCACCCTGCCGCTCGCGGTGGCGGAGTCGGTCCGCGCCCGCGGGGGCGAGATCCTCACCGGCGCCCCGGTGACGGAGCTGCGCCGAGAGGCCCGGCAGGACGCGGCCGGCGAGGCCTGGCGCGTGATCGCCGGCGACCGGGTGCTGCACGCCGACGCGGTGGTCCTCGCCGTCCCCGCGCCCGCCGCCGCCCGGCTGCTGCGCGCCGAGAGCCCCGGGGCCGCCGCCGAGCTCGACACCGTCGAGTACGCCTCCATGGCCCTGGTCACCCTCGCCTACCGCCGCGCCGGGACGGCACTGCCCGACGGCAGCGGCTTCCTGGTGCCGCCGGTCGACGGGCGCACCATCAAGGCCTCCACCTTCGCCTCCCGGAAGTGGGGCTGGATCGCCGAGGAGAACCCGGACCTGCTCGTCCTGCGCACCTCCGTCGGGCGGTACGGCGAGACGGACATCCTCCGGCGCGACGACGAAGAGCTGGTGGAGGTGTCCCGGCACGACCTGAAGGCCGCGACCGGCCTGGACGCCACCCCCGTCGCCACCCGCGTCACCCGCTGGGACGACGGACTGCCCCAGTACCCGGTCGGCCACCACGCGCGCGTGGCCCGCGTCCGCGAGCACGTCGCCCGGCTGCCCGGGCTCGCCGTCTGCGGCGCCCCGTACGACGGCGTCGGCATCCCGGCCTGCGTCGCGAGCGCGTACGCCGCCGTCGACCAGATCCAGGGCGACCTGCGCGGTGTGGAGGAACTCACCGCCCACCCGGTGCAGAGCCTGCACGGCGGAGCGGGAGAATGAGGAGCATGAGTGACGACGCCTCCACCACCCCCTCCGGCACCGCGCCCGACCGCATCCCGAACAAGGGCAAGCTGGCCAAGGACCTCAACGAGGTCATCCGCTACACGCTCTGGTCCGTCTTCAAGCTGAAGGACGTGCTCCCCGAGGACCGCGCCGGGTACGCCGACGAGGTCCAGGAGCTGTTCGACCAGCTCGCCGCGAAGGACGTGACGATCCGCGGCACGTACGACGTGTCGGGCCTGCGCGCCGACGCCGACCTCATGATCTGGTGGCACGCGGAGACCAGCGACGCGCTGCAGGAGGCGTACAACCTCTTCCGCCGCACCCGGCTGGGCCGCGCCCTGGAGCCCGTCTGGTCGAACATGGCGCTGCACCGCCCCGCCGAGTTCAACCGCTCGCACATCCCGGCGTTCCTCGCCGACGAGACGCCCCGGAACTACGTGAGCGTCTACCCCTTCGTGCGCTCCTACGACTGGTACCTGCTGCCCGACGAGGACCGCCGCCGCATGCTCGCCGACCACGGCAAGATGGCCCGCGGCTTCCCCGACGTGCGCGCCAACACGGTCGCCTCCTTCTCCCTGGGCGACTACGAGTGGATCCTCGCCTTCGAGGCCGACGAGCTGTACCGCATCGTCGACCTCATGCGCCACCTGCGCGCCTCGGAGGCCCGCCGGCACGTCCGCGAGGAGGTCCCCTTCTTCACGGGCCGCCGCAAGGACATCGCCGACCTGGTCGCCGGTCTGGCCTGATCAGCGCGCCGTCCCGGCCCGCTCCGGGGCCGCCGGCCGCGGCTCGGCTGCGGGAGCCGGCTTCGGCTCGGCGTGCGGCGCGCACTCCGCGCGCCGCCCCGGCAGCCGGCCCTGCAGCAGATACGCCTCCATGTGCCCGTTGACGCAGGCGTTCGGCCCGCCCGCCAGGCCGTGGGCGCCGGCGTCCCGCTCCGTCACCAGGATCGAGCCCGCGAGACGGCGATGGAGTTCCAGGGCACCGTCGTAGGGCGTGGCGGCGTCCCGCTCGGCGGCCAGGATCAGCGTCGGCGGCAGCTCGCCCGGCCCGGCGAAGACGTCCAGCGGCCGTTGCCGGGGCGCCCGCCAGTAGGCGCACGGCAGGTTCGTCCACACGTTGTGCCAGGTCTCGAAGGGCGCCACCCGCGCGAGCCGGGTGTTGTCCCGGTCCCACACCGCCCAGTCCGTCGGCCAGGGTGCGTCGTTGCACTCGACGGCCACGTAGACCGCGCGCGCGTTCTCCGCCTCGGCGGCGGCCTCCGGATGCCGGGCCGCCTGCTCGACCAACGGCCCGGGATCGCCCTTCAGGTACGCCGACAGCGCGTGCGCCCGGTGCGGCCACTGGTCGTCGTAGTACCCGGCCTGCAGGAACGCGCCCTGCAACTGGCCCGGCCCGACCTTCCCGCCCGCCGGTTCGGCGGCCAGTCGTGCCATCGCCCGCTCGTAGCCGCGCCGCACCTCCCGCGCGGTCCTGCCCAGCCCGTACACGGCGTGGTGCCGGGCGATCCACCGCCGGAAGTCGAGCCAGCGGCCCTCGAACGCCGCCGACTGGCCGAGGTTGTTGCGGTACCAGATCCGCTCCGGGTCGGGGTCGACGGCCGAGTCGAACACCATCCGCCGTACGTGCGCGGGGAACAGCGTCGCGTAGAGGGCGCCGAAGTACGTGCCGTACGACGAGCCCAGGAAGGTCAGCCGCTCCTCGCCGAGCGCGGCGCGCAGCACGTCGAGGTCGCGGGCGTTGTTCAGCGAGTGGTAGTGCCGCAGCGCCTCGCCGGCCCGCTCGGCGCAGCCGCGCGCATACGCCCGCGCCTGCGCGATCCGTTCCTTCTTGTACGCCTCGGAAGGATGTGTCGGTGCTTGCGTGGGCCCCTTGAAGAACTGCTTCGGGTCCGTGCAGGACAGCGGCGCCGAACGTCCCACCCCGCGCGGGGCGTAGCCGACGAGGTCGTACGCGGCGGCGATCCGCTTCCACTCCGGGAGCAGCCCGATGAGCGGGAAGTACAGGCCCGTGGCGCCCGGCCCGCCGGGGTTGTACACCAGGGCGCCCTGCCGGGGGACCTCGCGCGTGCCGTGGTGCGGGTCCTTGCGCGTGGCCCGGGCCCGGCTGACGGTCAGTTCGATCTGCCGGCCGTCCGGGCGGGCGTAGTCCAGCGGGACGGTCACCGTGCCGCAGCGCATGCTGCCCGGCAGGTCCTGCGCGTCCGGGCACGGGCCGAAGTCGACACCGGCCGCCTTCGCGCGGGCCGCGGCCACGGCGGTGCCGCGCATCTCGGCCGCTCCCGACCGGTCCGTTGCGGCGCCCGGGGCGGCGGTGAGGGCGCTCAGCAGCAAGGACCCGGCGGCCGAGTAGAGGAGGGCGGCTCTCATCGCGTATCCCTTCGGTGCACGGTGGCGACGGAAGGGATGCTTCGTCCGGCGGAGGGGGAAGGCAAGCACTGTCCGCCGGTGTCGGCGCCAATGCCCCGAGTGCGCCCCCGCTCTGTCAGTCGTGCGCCTCGCGGTGCGTGAAGGCGGCGCGCAGGTCCGGTTCGCCGATCGCGCTGACGCCGCGCACGGCCACGGAGGTGAGGTACGTACGGTCGTCGGCGGCGCCGTCCGCGTCCCGGGTCAGCGCGCCGAGCAGCCGCTGACCGGCCGGGGAGGCCCAGCGCGAGTACGGATGGATCTCGATCCGCGCGACCGCCAGGCAGCTCAGGGCCAGGGTGAGCGGCAGCGCGAACCACAGGGCGACCAGGTGCCGCGGCATGTCCGGCGGGAGGGGCGTCAGCAACGCGGCCCCGCCCAGCCCGAGGACGGCGAGCGCCGCCCCGCGCACCTGCCGGACCGCCGCCGCGACCGTCGTACGGGCGCTGTCCGGCACCGCCAGGCCCGCGCGCACCAGCCCGTCGGCGATCCCGCGCACCGCGTCCGCCGCGGCGGCGGTGGTCCGCACCGGCGCGATACGGGACTGCCCCTCGGGGCCGATGGCCCCTATGACCGACCGCTCCATCTCGTCCCGCCCGCGCGGATCGACGACCGTCGCCCAGCCGGTGTGCGCCAGGAGCAGACGGCGCTGGCGCGCCATGGCGACGAGCGTCACGTCGGCGACCCGCCGGGGGCCGCCGGAGAGGAACGCGGCTTCGTACAGCGTGAGTTCACGGACGCGGCCGGTGTCCGCGTCGATGGCCGCGGCGCGCACGGCCGCCAGGCACAGGCGCGTGCACGCCGTGCCGGCCACGGCCCAGGCCGCCAGCAGGAAAAGAACCCAGAGCATATGTTGTTTGTATGTGACACGGTCGTGAAAGCACCATGCCTCGTTCACGATCCGGACGGAGTGTTGTCGGTATGTGACGTTCCGCTTCACCGGCCCGGGGGCGGGCTGTAGGCGGGCGGCGGGAGCGGATAGGTCGAGCCGGGGAGCGGGCCGGCGGGCGGGACCGGGGCCGCAGGCGCGGACGTGCTCTGCCCGGCCAGGTCGCGGGCCACCGCGTCGAAGTCGACGTAGCCCGTGGCCTCCAGGACCTTGATGTGGTCGAGGACGGTGGTGTTGGCGTCGTCGGCGAGCTGCCGTACGAGGGAGTTGCGGGTGCTCGCGCGGACCTGCGCGACGACCGAGAACACCCTGCCGTGGGCGATCCGCAGGATGTTGGCGAACCGGCGGTCGTACTCCGCGCCCCGCGCCTCGTCCAGGGTGGCCAGCCACTGCTTCTGCTCGTCGCTGGGCTCCTCGGGCAGGGCGAGGTCCAGCCGGGAGGCGACGTCGAGGACCCGCTCGTCCAGGAACCGGTGCCCCTCGACGAGGTGCCGGCCCGCCGTCCGGACGGCCGGCGTGGTCCCCTTCGCCCGCGCCTGCCGCCCCGCGGGCAGTTCCCACAGTCCGGCCAGCCGCACCTTGACGAGGAATTCCTGGTCGAGGGCGGACAAGGGCCCGTAACTCGTCTGCAGCGTCTGGGCGCTGAGCACGCTCGGTGCCGCTCCCGGCCGGTCGGTGAAGGACCAGAGGGAGAAGACCAGCGCGGCGAGCGTCGCCGTCAGGCACGTGACGATGAGCCCGGTGCCGCTGACGACGCCTCGGCCCTTGACGGGGGGTCGCGGTCGCATGGTGGTGCCTCCTGGTACGGCACCGCACGCTAGTGCGCTTCGGGTGCGGAGTTGACATGTTACTGGGTGGTCTACGTCAACTGCCGTACAGAACCAAAGGGTTGCATCGGGGGCAGGACGGGACGATTGGGGGAGACGCGAAGGGGGACTCGCCGGGCGAAGAGGAACAAAACATTCCATGGCTTCGGGCGGGCGCCCCCGGGGTGTTGACCCCGGCACAGTCGGCCCCGCACGGCGGAGCAGGGTGACTAGCCCACCCGGGTCCTTGGGGCCGCCCGGACACCACCGCGGCGGTGTGGCCCGTGGCCGCCGCCCGCCCGATGGGCCATGTTGCTGACCGTCGGGTTGATCGGCCCGAGCGGAAGCGAAGGAGACCTCGCGGTGGGTGAGCTGTACATCGACGGCATGTGGACAGCGGCGGCGGCCGGCGGGCGCCGGGACGTGATCAACCCCTACGACGCGTCCGTCGTCACCACCGTCGACGAGGCCGACGCCACCGACGTGGACCGCGCCGTGCGCGCCGCCCGCCGCGCCTTCACCGAGGAGGACTGGGCGAACGCCCCCTCCCGCCGCCGCGCCGACCTGCTGCTGCGCGTCCACGACCTGCTGCTGCGCGACAAGGAGGACATCGCCCGCACCGAGACACACGACACCGGCAAGACGCTCACCGAGGCGCGCATCGATGTCGAGGACGTGGCGAACGCCTTCCGCTACTTCGCCGAACTCGCCGGCAAGGACGGCGGCCGGGTCGTGGACGTCGGCCCGCACGTCCTCAGCCGCGTCGTCTACCAGCCGGTCGGCGTGTGCGCGCTCATCGCCCCCTGGAACTACCCGCTGCTGCAGGCCTCCTGGAAGGTCGCCCCGGCGCTCGCCGCCGGCAACACCTTCGTCCTCAAGCCCAGCGAGACCACACCGCTCACCACCATCGCCATGATCCGGCTCATCGAGGAGGCCGGCGCCCCGCCCGGCGTCGCCAACCTCGTGCTGGGCTCGGGGGCGAGCGTCGGCGCGGCCTTGACCGGCCACCCCGACGTCGACCTCGTGTCCTTCACCGGAGGCCTCGCCACCGGGCGCCGGATCATGGCCGCCGCCGCCGAGGGGCCGAAGAACATCGCCCTCGAACTGGGCGGCAAGAATCCCAACGTGGTCTTCGCGGACGCCGACTTCGACGCCGCCGTCGACTACGCCCTCGACGCCGCCTTCCTGCACTCCGGGCAGGTCTGCTCGGCCGGCTCGCGCCTGCTCGTCGAGGACTCGCTGCACGACCGGTTCGTCGAGGCCCTCGCCGCCCGCGCCCGGGCCATCCGGCTCGGCAACGGCCTGGAGGAGGGCACCGAGAGCGGACCGCTCAGCTCCGCCGAGCACCGCGAGAAGGTCGAGGGCTACATCGCCGTCGCCCAGGAGGAGGGCGCCCGGCTCGTCACCGGCGGCACCCGCCCCGACGACCCCGCCCTGAGCCGCGGCTTCTTCCTGCTGCCGACGATCTTCGCCGACTGCGACCGCACCATGCGCATCGTCCAGGAGGAGGTCTTCGGCCCGGTGGTCACCGTCGAGCGCTTCACCACCGAGGACGAGGCCGTGGAACTGGCCAACGACACCCGCTACGGCCTGGCCGGCGGCGTGTGGACCTCCGACGCGAGCCGCGCCCAGCGCGTCGCCCAGCGGCTGCGCCACGGCACCGTGTGGATCAACGACTTCCACCCCTACGTGCCGCAGGCCGAGTGGGGCGGCTTCGGCCGCTCCGGCGTCGGACGCGAACTCGGCCCCACCGGGCTGCGCGAGTACCAGGAGGCCAAGCACATCTACCAGAACCTCGCCCCCGCCCCGTCCGGCTGGTTCAAGGGCTGACGCGCCGCACCGCACCACCCAGGAAAGGCACCGCATGGCCACCACTCCCGCGCACGGCATCGAGTCCGCCCACGACTACGTCATCGTCGGCGGCGGCACCGCCGGCTGCGTGCTCGCCGCCCGGCTCAGCGAAGACCCCGACTGCCGCGTCTGCGTCATCGAGGGCGGCCCCAGCGATGTCGGCGACGAGCGCATCCTGCGCCTGCGCAACTGGATCAACCTGCTCGGCTCGGAGTTCGACTACGGCTACACCACCGTCGAACAGCCGCGCGGCAACTCCCACATCCTGCACTCCCGTGCCCGCGTGCTCGGCGGCTGCTCCTCCCACAACACCCTCATCAGCTTCCTGCCGCTGCCGCAGGACCTCGACGACTGGGTGAGCCGCGGCTGCTCCGGCTGGGACCCGGCGACGATCCTGCCCTACCGCGACCGGCTGCTCACCGAGATCGTCCCGGTGGCCGAAGCCGACCGCAATCCCATCGCCAAGGACTTCGTCACCGCCGCCTCCCGCGCCCTCGGCGTCCCCGTCGTCGACGACTTCAACGCCGAGCCCTTCGCCGACGGCACCGGCTTCTTCTCACTGGCCTACCAACCGGAGGGAAACCTGCGCTCCTCCGCGTCCGTCGCCTACCTCCACCCCGTCCTGGACCGCCCCAACCTCACCCTCCTGCTGGAGACCTGGGCGCACCGGCTGATCCCCGACGAATCGGGGCGGCTGACCCGCGTCGCCGTCCGGGGCGCCGACGGCGAACCCGCCACCGTGCGCGCCGAACGCGAACTCCTGCTGTGCGCCGGGGCCATCGACACCCCCCGCCTGCTGATGCTCTCCGGCATCGGCCCGGCCGACGACCTGCGCGCCCTGGGCATCGACGTCCGGGCGGACCTGCCCGGCGTGGGGGAGAACCTGCTGGACCACCCCGAGTCCGTGATCGTCTGGGAGACCGAGGGCCCGCTGCCGCCCAACTCCGCGATGGACTCCGACGCCGGCCTGTTCCTGCGCCGCGACAAGAACCAGCCGCGCCCCGACCTGATGTTCCACTTCTACCAGGTGCCGTTCACCGTCAACACCGAACGCCTGGGCTACCCCGTACCGACCTACGGGGTGTGCATGACGCCGAACGTGCCGCGCGCCCGCTCCACCGGCCGCATGTGGCTGCGCAGCAAGAACCCCGCGGAGCACCCCGCCCTGGATTTCCGCTACTTCACCGACCCCGAGGGCCACGACGAGCGCACCATCGTCGACGGGCTGCGGGTCGCCCGCGAGGTCGCCGCGACCGACCCGCTGCGCGACTGGCTCGTCCGCGAGGTCGCGCCCGGCCCGGACGTCGTCTCCGACGCCGACCTGTCCGAGTACGGGCGCCGCGCGGCGCACACCGTCTACCACCCGGCCGGCACCTGCAGGATGGGCTCCCCGGACGACCGGCTGGCCGTGTGCGACCCCGACCTGAGACTGCTCGGCGTCGAAGGCGTGCGGATCGTCGACGCGTCGGTGTTCCCGACAATGCCCACGATCAACCCCATGGTGACCGTGCTGCTCGCCGCCGAACGCGCCGCCGACCTCATCACCGGCCGTCCCGGGCCCGCGGAACGGAGGGCCGTGCGGTGACCGGACCGCAGCCTCCCGCCCCGGCCACCGGCACCCCGCAGGGGGAGCCCGGCTCGGAGTTCCGCAAGGACATGGGCCCGTGGGCCAACTTCGCCCTCGGCTTCACCTACCTCTCCCCGGTGGTGAGCACCTACACCCTCTTCGGCACCGCGCTCCTCGACGGCGGGCCGCCGATGATCTGGGCGTTCGTGCTCGCCGGCTGCGGCCAGTTCCTCGTCGCGCTCGTCTTCGGCGAGATCGTCGCCCAGTACCCCATCGCGGGCGGCGTCTACCCGTGGGCGCGCCGGCTGTGGGGCAAGCGCTGGGCGTGGATGACCGGCTGGGTGTACATGTGGGCGCTGCTGGTGACCATCACCTCGGTCGCCTACGGCGCCGGCCCCTACATCGCCATCCTCTTCGGCTTCGACCCCACCGTGCACACCACCGTGCTGTGCACCGCGGTGCTCATCGTCGTCGCCGTCCTCATCAACTACGCGGGCACCAAGGCACTGTCGGCGGCGGCGGTGATCGGGTTCGCCGGTGAGCTCGTCGGCGCCCTCGTCGTCGGCATCTACCTGCTGGTCACGCACCGTCACCACGGCCTCGGCGTCGTCTTCGACTCCTACGGCGCGGAGGGGGACGGCTCCTACCTGCCGGCGTTCCTGGCCGCCGCCATCATCGGTTTCTACCAGTACTACGGCTTCGAGGCGTGCGGCGACACCGCGGAGGAGGTCGCCCACCCGGGCCGCGTCATCCCGAAGGCGATGCGCCGCACCATCTACATCGGCGGCGCGGCGGCCACGTTCACCTGCATGTCGCTGCTGCTGTCCGTGACGGACTTCAACGCGGTCATCTCCGGCGAGCAGGCCGACCCGGTGGTCGACGTGCTGTACGACGCCATGGGGGAGACCGGGGCGCGGCTGGTGATGGCCGTGGTGCTGATCTCCTTCCTGTCCTGCACGATCAGCCTCCAGGCCGCGGCCGGGCGGCTCATCTACTCCTACGCCCGCGACGAGATGGTCGCCGGGCACCGGCTGCTGCGGCGGTTCTCCCACGCGCGTGCCGTGCCCGGCTATGCGCTGCTGGTGTCGGCGGCCGTCCCCCTGCTCATCGCCTTCGGCTCGCTGCTCTCCGAGGACGCCCTCACCAACATCGTCTCCTTCGCGATCCTCGGCATCTACGGCTCGTTCCAGATGGTGGTCCTGGCCGCCCTGCGCGCCCGGCTCAAGGGGTGGCGCCCGGCCGGGGAGTTCACCCTGGGCCGCTGGGGCCTCGCGGTGAACGCCGGTGCGCTGGCCTACGGCGCCTTCGCCATCGTCAACATCTGCTGGGCGCGCAGCCCGGAGAAGCCCTGGTACGAGAACTGGATCGTGCTGCTGTGCGGCGGGGTGGTGCTGGGCAGCGGTCTGCTCTACATGTTCACCACACACCACTACGGCCGCGGCGACGCACCGGCGGGCGACGCGGTACCACAGCACCGAGAGCCGCCCCGGGCGGACTTCCGCCCGGGGCACGGCTGAGCCGGAACGGGCAGACCGGGCACCACAGGGCGGCACGCGGCGCAGGCGAGGGCGTGCGCGGCCGGCGAGCGCGGTACGGCCGGCCTGCGGTGATGCTCAACGTCGGAGCAGTGCCCTGCGTGTGGCGTGGGCCAGGCGGTGGGTGGGGCGTCGGGAGCGTGGGGTGGGGCCCGAGCGCTCCTGCCACCACTGGCGCAGGGCCCGCCGTGCCCGGGTGTCCCGAGGCCGTCCGGCGTGCAGCAGGTGCTCGGCGAAGGTGAGGGCGTCGCGGCGGTAGCCGTCCGTCATCGGGTGGGTCTGGGCGTAGCCGAGGAACGCCGGGCGGTAGTCCGCCCCGAGGATCTCCGGCAGCTCGGGCGCGACCTTCGCCACGACGTCGGCCCGCTTCGCGGCGAGCGCCCGCGCCTGGACGCCGACCCGCACCCGGTCGAACCCCTCGGGCACGGGCGTCCCGGCGACCAGCGCCGACAGCAGCGCGGCCTGCGCGAGCCCGAGCCGCTGCCGGGCGGCACCGGCGTCCTCCGGGTGGGGCAGGCCGGAGGCGCCCCGTGTCGCCCCGGCCGCCCCGGTCTCGTCGCCCTCCCGCGATGCCCCGGGCAGGTCCGTCTCCCCTCGGACGGCCGCCCGGCCCGCCGAACGCAGCTCCGTCTTCACGCGCTCGACGGCTCCCGCCTCCAGGGCCCGCCGGATCGCGGCCAGCTCGCCCTCCAGCTCGGCCGGTTCGGGGAAGTTCTCGTCGCGTTCCAGGAGGACACCCGGCGGGGACACGCGGGAGGCGAGGTCGGTCAGGATGTCGAGGACCGGCTCGGGGACGGGGTGGGCGTGGCTGTCGTGCCAGACGCCGTCGCGCTCGAATCCGCCCGCGACATGGACGTACGCGATGGCCTCCAGCGGCAGCTCGGCGAGGGCCTTGGCCGGGTCCTCGCCGCGGTTGACGTGGTTGGTGTGCAGGTTGGCCACGTCGACGAGGAGGCGGACGCCCGTGCGGTCGGCCAGCTCGTACAGGAACTGGCCCTCCGTCATCTCCTCGCCCGGCCAGGAGATCAGCGCGGCGATGTTCTCCACGGCCAGCGGCACGGGCAGCGCCTCCTGCGC
The DNA here is from genome assembly GCF_003330845.1 of Streptomyces sp. Go-475. Classification (GTDB taxonomy): domain Bacteria; phylum Actinomycetota; class Actinomycetes; order Streptomycetales; family Streptomycetaceae; genus Streptomyces. The sequence goes on from NZ_CP026121.1 coordinate 6,745,498, forward strand.
GATCCGCACGTTCTCGCACAGCACGTCGAGGGCGTCCCGGGTCCGGGGGACGGGCAGCAGGTGGCCCGCCTCCAGGCGCGGGGACGCGGTCAGGGCGCCGCCCGCCCGTACGAACGCGATGTGCTCGGTGACCAGCGGCGAACCCAGCGCCTCCACCCGCTCGGCGAGCGCGGCCAGGCGGCCCTCGTCGGGCCGGTCCGCGCCGCCGAGCCCGAGCGAGACGCCGTGCGGCACGACGGTGATGCCGCGTTCGCGCAGCCGCCGCAGCGACTCGGGCAGATGCCCGGGGCAGACGTTCTCGGCCACCGCCTCGACCCAGTCGATGCCCGGCATGCGCTCCACGGCGTCCGCGATCTCCGGTCGCCACCCGATGCCCGTCCCCAGTCGCTCCATCGTCCCCTCCTCCGCACGGCGCGATCCTCGAACGTGAGGGGGGTATGGCCCAGCCGCCCGCCCGCGAACCCCGCGGGGGGTTCCTTCAGAGCAACATTTGAGGTTCGGCCCCACCGACGGAGGCGCCGGGCTCGCGCCGTCCCCCGATGCGTCGTAGACCGGACCTATGCGCGAAGGCAGCGAGCAGGCGCACCGCCCCGCGCGGAAGCAGCGACCGGAGCCGGGGGCTCCGGCCGCGGTCCGTCGGCTGTGGGCCGGTGCCGGGGCGCTGGTCGTGGCCGTCGGCGCGGCCTACTTCCTGCTCCCCCTGGAGGGGCTCGGCGCCGACCGCCCCTGGCTGGGCTGGCCGCTGTTCCTGTTGTGCCTGGGAGTGGTCGCCGCGCTGCTGCTGCGCCAGGTGCGCGACGTGGTGCTGGAGAAACCGCACACCCGCTCGGGCCTCATGATCTCGCTGCTGATGTGCCTGGCCGTGCTGGTCTTCTCGTCCGGCTACTACGCGCTCGCCCAGCAGCCGGGCCAGTTCACCGGCCTGCGCACCCGCGTCGACGCGCTGTACTTCACCGTCGTCACACTGGCGACCGTCGGCTACGGCGACATCACCCCGCGCGGGCAGGAGGCCCGCCTGGTGACCGTCGTGCAGATCCTGTACACGCTCGTGTTCCTCACGGCGGCGGCCACGGCGCTGACGCGCCGGCTGCACACGGTCGTCGCCGCGCGCGACCGGCGCCCGCCGCCGTCCTGACGGATCCCGGGCGGCGCCTACATCGCGCGCGTGGAGCGGTAGTTGAACACCGACCACAGGACGAACAGGCCGGTCACGATCATGATGATCGACCAGAACGGCTGGTACGGCAGCCACATGAAGTTCGCGATCAGCGCCAGTCCGACCACGACCGCGCCCACCATCCGGGCCCAGGTCGCCCCGGTGAACAGGCCGAACCCGGCCACCACCACGAGCACGCCGACGATGAGGTGGATCCAGCCCCACGCGGTCAGGTCGAACTCGAAGACGTAGTCGCCGAAGCTCGTGTACACCTCGTCGTCGGCGATCGCCGTGATGCCCTGGAGCACCGCGAAGAGGCCGTAGACGACCATCAGGGTGCCGCCGAGAGCGAGACCCCCGGCCGCCCACGTGTCGCCGGGACCGCCCGGGCCGCGGTCGCCGGGCGACCGGTCGTCGGGGGCGGGCGGAGCGGGGGGAGGGGGCGCGGCGCTGGTCATGGCTGCCTCCTGGGTCGAGGTTGTCCGGTAACCCCACTGGAGCACCCGTCCACGCCCGGCGCGCCCGCGGCTACTCCGAACGGGTGACCGCCGGGCCGCCGCTCCGGTACGGCTCCCGGCGCAGCGCCGGGTGGTCCGCGACGACCGTGCACGAGCCGGGCGCGATCTCCGTGAAACCCGCGTCGCGGACCAGCGGCAGCCCGGAGCCGGTCAGAGCGGACCAGCGGGCCGGGTCGGCCGTCCGTACGGCGAGCGGGAAGCCCGCCTCCTGCCAGGCGGTCCGGTCCGCGTCGGACAGCTCCCACCAGGCCAGTTGGGCGGCGTGCCCCGCCTGGGCCATCGCCTTGCCGGCCGACATGCCGAGGTCGGGGTTCAGCCACAGCACGGGGGCGGCCGGGTCGGCGTCCACCGGCGGTTCCGGGTCGTCCAGGTCGGTGCCGGAGACCTGGAGCCGGGCGAGGTCCTTGGGCCAGCCGTCGAGCGGGACGGGCGGGTAGACCCGCACCTCGGCGGACTTGCCGGTGAGCGTGATGCCGGGCAGGGCCTCGGCCCGCCGCCACTCGGCGCCGCGGGCCCGCCGCACCACCTTGCGGATCCGGGCGTCCTGCCAGTCCCGCATCGCCCCCGCCCACGCGCCCTCGCCGGCCGACCGCTCGTCGCCCAGGATCGTCAGCACGGCCCGGGCGGCCGTCTCCAGCGCGTCCGTGCGCGCCGGCGGGTCACCCCGCTCGATCCGCACGACCAGCGGCAGCACGAACTGCGGCGCCGTGTCGCGCGCCGAGGGCTCGGACCGGAAGGGGCTGTCACTCACGGGTGTGGGGTCTGCGCTCACGGCTCCCAGTGTGCCAGCCGGAAGATCGCCCGGACCGGGCCCGTCCCCGCCGGTCAGCCCGAGCAGGACGTGCGTTCCGCCTCCCGCCACTCGCAGACCGGGCAGAGCGTGATGCCCCGGTACGACTCCGGGTACTCCGTCGGCTCCCGGCACAGCACGCACTCCGCGTACGGAGGTCCGTCCGCCCGGGGCGGCCTCGCCGCGTCGATCAGGCAGTAGTCGTCCTCGCTCATATGTCCAGCGTAGGACGGTCAGGGCCGATCGCCCACGGCCGAGCAACGGGCGTCGTGGGGGGAGGGGGGGGCACCCGGCCGTCAGATGTCCCGCTGTTCCAGCGGCTTGGTCGCCGGGCCCTGGATCACCTTGCCGTGGGTGTCGAAACGGGAGCCGTGGCAGGGGCACTCCCAGGCGCGCTCGGCGCTGTTGAACGCGACCAGGCAGCCCAGGTGGGTGCAGCGGGCGGAGACGGCGTGCAGGGCGCCGTCGTCGTCCCGGTAGACGGCGAGACGGTGGCCGTCGGCGCGGACCACGGCGCCCTCACCGGGCGGCAGGGACTCCACCGGCGGTGAGGGCCGCAGCCGGTCGCCCACGAAGTGCCCGGCGACCTTGGCCTGGGTCTTGAGGAACGACGGCGCCTCACGCACGGCGGGCTTCAGCCGGCGCGGGTCGTACAGCCCGCTCCACGCGCACTCCTCGCCGGTGATGTGCGCGGCGAGGAGGCGGCCCGCCATCATGCCGCCGCTCATGCCCCAGCCGCCGAAGCCGGTGGCCACGTAGGCGTGCCGGGTGCCCGGGTGCAGGGGGCCGACCATCGGCACGGTGTCGGTCGGGTCGTTGTCCTGCGTGGCCCAGCGGTGGGTGACGTCCAGGTCCGGGAAGCGCTCGGTGGCCCAGGCGGTGAGGTGCTCGAAGCGGGCGCGCGGGTCGCCCGTGCCGGGCGTGAAGTGCTCGCCCGTGACGATGAGCAGGCGCCGGTCTCCCTCGTGGGGCGCGGTGCGCACCGAGCGGATGCCCTCGTCGGGCGTGATGAACATGCCGTCCGGGTCCTGCTCCGCCGGGATCGTCCCGGCGACCACCAGCTCGCGGCGCGGGGACAGCCGGGTGAAGAGCAGGGCCCGGTCGAAGATCGGGTAGTGCGTCGCGACGACGACGTCCCGGGCCCGGACCGTCGCCCCGGTGGCGGTCGACAGCCGGCACGGCTCGCCCTCGTCCAGGCCGAGGACGGTGGTGTCCTCGAAGATCCGCCCGCCGCGTCCGGCCAGGTCGGCGGCGAGGGCCAGCAGGTACTTGCGCGGGTGGAACTGGGCCTGCCCGGTGACCCGGACCGCGCCCGCCACCGGGAAGGGCAGTCCGGTCTCCGCCACGAACGAGGCGGGCAGCCCGGCCTCGGCGGCGGCCCGTGCCTCGGCGCGCAGTTCGTCGACCCGGCCCGGATCGCAGGCGTACGTGTAGGCGCTCCGGGTCTCCCAGTCGCAGTCGATGCCCAGCTCCTCGACGATCCCGGCGGCGCGTTCGATCGCCTCGGACTGCGAACGGGCGTACAGCCGGGCGCCCTCGGGGCCGCGGGTGCGCCGCAGCTTGTCGTAGACGAGCGTGTGCAGGGCGGTGACCTTGGCGGTGGTGTGCCCGGTGACCCCGGCCGCGATCCGCCCGGCCTCCAGCACCGCCACGCTGCGGCCGGCCCGGGTCAGCTCCCACGCCGTGCACAGCCCGGCGATCCCGCCGCCGATCACCGCCACGTCGACGTCCAGGTCCTCCGCCAGCGCGGGGTGGTGGCCGTCCGGGGCGGTCTGAAACCAGTACGAGCTGCTGACCTGCTGCTTCTCGCTCATGGGCCACCGAGTACCCCCGTGCGTCCGCTTCAGTGTCCGGCATGCCCACCGAGCAGGGGAACCGGCGTTCAGGACTGCCGCAGCAGCCGCTTCCGGCACTCCGCCACGTCGAAGTCCGGCTCCGGATACCGCGGGTCCAGCTCCCGCAGATGCTCCAGGAGCAGCGTGCTGACCGCCCAGTCGCGGTACCACTTGTGGTCGGCCGGCACCAGGTACCAGGGCGCGTACGAGGTGCCGCAGCGCTCCAGGGCGATCTCGTAGGCCTCCTGGTACGCGGGCCACAGGGCGCGGTCGTCGATGTCGGACGGCGCGAACTTCCAGCGCTTCTCCGGCCTGTCGAGGCGCTTGAGCAGCCGGCGGCGCTGCTCCTCGTAGGAGAGGTGCAGGAAGCACTTGACCAGGGTCACGCCGTCGTCGGCGAGGGACTTCTCGAAGCGGTTGATCAGCTCGTACCGGCGGTCGATCTCGGCGGCGGGGGCGAGGCCGCGGACGCGGGCCACCAGGACGTCCTCGTAGTGCGAGCGGTCGAAGATGCCCAGTTCGCCGGGGAGCGGGAGCGCCTTCTCGACGCGCCACAGGAAGGGGTGCGCGCGCTCCTCGGCGGTGGGCGCCCGGAACGCGGTGATCCGGCAGCCGGACGGGTTGAGCGGCCCGATGACGTGCTTGACCGTGCCGCCCTTTCCGCTGGTGTCCATGCCCTGCAGGACCAGCAGGACGCGGCGCCGGTCGCCCGCGGTGCTCGCGGCCCACAGCCGTTCCTGGAGGCCGGCGAGACGCTCGCCGATCCTGGCCGTGGCGGCCTTGCCCGCCGCCTTGCCGTCCGGGCCGCCGGGGGTGGCGGCGGCGTCCTGGGCGGACAGGTCGACCGGCTCGCCGACGGGGACGCGCAGCCGCTGCCACAGTGAGGTCCTGTCCTTCCGCACCGCCGGGCCCCCTTCCGATGCCTGTGCCTCGATGGTCCGGCGGGGCGCCGGGTCGCGCACCCGGCGCCCCGGCCGGCAGCGGCTTCGCGCCTACCGGCGCCAGGGACCCGTCACCGCGAACGTGGTGCCGGGCCGGTAGCAGTTGACGTACATCGTGTCGCCGTCGGGGGAGAAGGTCACCCCGGCGAACTCACCCCACTCGGGCTCCTCCGGGGTGCCGATGTTCTGGCGGTTGCGGGCCATCGCGTACACCTCGCCGCGCCTGGTCACGCCGTACACGTGCTGGGCGCCCTCGCCGTCCTCGCAGACCATGAGGCCGCCGCTGGGGGCCAGGCAGATGTTGTCCGGCGACTCGCCCGGCAGCCGCACGTCGGTGTCCGGCCCGAAGGCGATCACCAGGGTCAGCCGTCGCCGGTCCGGGTCGTAGCGCCAGACCTGCCCGAAGTGGTCGGCCGCCGAGCCCTCCGCGCTGCGGGCGAAGGACGACACGAAGTACACCGACCGGCCGCCCCAGTAGCAGCCCTCCAGCTTCTGCGCGTGCGTGATGCCCCGGCGGCCGAAGTCCTGGAGCCGGATCGGCGTCCGCGCCGCCTGCGGGTCCGGTACGTCCACCCACTCGACGCCGTCGAACGCGGCGCCGGTCTCCTGGGTCGAGGACAGGTCCGGCACGCCGGGCACCCGCATGGCCTGGAGCCGGCCGCCCGCGCGCAGCGAACCCCGGCCGCCCAGCGGCCGGTCCGGCAGGAAGCGGTAGAAGAGGCCGAACGGCTTCTGGAAGGCGTCCTCCGTCTCGTACACCACGCCCCGCCGCGGGTCGACGGCGATCGCCTCGTGCTGGAAGCGGCCCATCGCGGTCAGCGGTACGGCTCCGGTGCGGCGCGGGTCGACCGGGTCGACCTCGAAGATGAAGCCGTGGTCCTTGGCGTAGCCGTTGGTGCCCGCCTTGTCCTCGGTCTCCTCGCAGGTCAGCCAGGTGCCCCACGGGGTCGGCCCGCCCGCGCAGTTGACGGCCGTGCCGGCGATCGCGACGCGTTCCGACAGGACGTGGTTGCGGGAGTCCAGCGTCAGGGCCGTGCAGCCGCCCTTGGCCGCCGGGTCGTAGGTGAGGCCCTCGACCACCGGGACCGGGACCTTGCCGTCGGCGCGGTTCTCGTGGTTGCGGACCAGGTGGACCCGGCCGCCTCTGCCCGCGAAGGCCGACATGCCGTCGTGGTTGGAGGGGACCTCGCCCTCGCCGGAGCGGAGCGGGTCGCCCTCGCGGGAGAGGACCCGGTAACGGAAACCTTTCGGCAGGTCGAGCAGTCCCTTCGGGTCGGGGACGAGCGGGCCGTAGCCGGTGCGGCCGAGGTCCTGTGCGGCGGCGGTACCGGTGAAGAGTTCGGACAGGGCACCGGAGAACGCGATCCCGATGCCCAGGGCGCCTGCCCCGGCGAGTGCCTCACGTCGTGTGGCGGAACGACCGGTCGTGGTCATGCGGAAACCTTCCTGCTGGCGGACAGGAACTGTGATCCCGCTGTGTCTACCACCTGGCGCGGATGGCGGGAACCACGCGCGTAGCACGCGTCACTGCTCCACGGCGTGCCGCAGCTCCTCCAGGGCCTCCTTGGCCTGTGCCGCGTCGGCGACGGCGTGTTCGGCGGAGTCGGCGACGGCGTGTTCCGCGGAGGTCTGGCGGCCGGCCTCGGGGCCCCTCTCCAGGAACCGGAGCAGCTCCACCGGGATGGGCAGCACCAGCGTGGAGTTCTTCTCCGCCGCCACGGCCATCACGGTCTGCAGCAGCCGCAGCTGGAGCGCCGAGGGCGTGTCCGCCATCTGGTGGGCGGCCTGGGCCAGCTTCTTCGAGGCCTGGTACTCCGCGTCGGCGTTGATCAGCCGGGCCCGCCGCTCGCGGTCGGCCTCGGCCTGGCGGGCCATGGAGCGCTTCATGGTGTCCGGCAGGGACACGTCCTTGATCTCCACGCGGTCGATGGTCACGCCCCATTCCACGGCCGGGCTGTCGATCATCAGCTCCAGGCCCTGGTTGAGCTTCTCCCGGTTGGACAGCAGGTCGTCCAGCTCGCTCTTGCCGATGATCGAGCGCAGGGAGGTCTGCGCCATCTGCGAGACGGCGAAGCGGTAGTCCTCGACGTTGACGACCGCGGCCGCCGGGTCCACGACCTTGAAGTACACCACCGCGTCGACCCGCACGGTCACGTTGTCGCGGGTGATGCCCTCCTGGGCGGGGATGGGCATGGTCACGATCTGCAGGTTGACCTTGCGCATCCGGTCGATGGCCGGGACGACGAGGTTGAACCCGGGTCGCCGCACCTCCCCGTGCAGGCGCCCGAGCCGGAAGACGACCCCGCGTTCGTACTGCTTGACGACCCGTGCCGCCGCGGCCAGGTACGCCAGGCCGCCGGCGCCGACCGCCGCCACCGCCCCGATCAGCTCTTCGACCATGCCGACCTCCCCGTCCAGAGGTCCCGTTCGTCTGTTGATGTAACGATATGCCCGGATCAGGGTGTGGGGCCATGCCCGGAGACCGGGAGGGCCGTACGCACGAGAGCCGGGGCGCGCATGGCGTGCGCGCCCCGGCCCCGGTGGTGCCGGTGTTCTTCGGTCCGGCTAGGCGGCGGTGACCTTCTCGGCCTCCGGTGCCGCCTCGGACTCCGTGACCTTCACCGGCTCGGTGCCCGTCGCGCTGTGGCGTTCGGCCCAGTTCTCCAGGGCCGTGCGGCAGGCGTGGTCGAGGTGGTGCAGGCCCGACAGGTCCAGCTCGACCGGGCGGTCCTGGGGCAGCGCCTCCAGGCTGTCGAGGATCTTCGGCAGCCGCAGGAAGGTGGCGTTGCCCGCCAGGTACACCTGGATCGGACCGGCGCCCTTGTCGATGACCTCCAGCTTGACGTGCGAGGCCTCCCAGGCGGTCTTGACGACCGACAGGGCCAGACCGATGAGCACGCCCTCGAACATGTTGACCGCGACGATCGACACGGCCGTGACGACCAGGATGAGCGCCTCACCCTTGTGCGCCCGCCACAGCGCCGTGATCTGGCGGAACGGGATCAGCTTGAAGCCGGCGTGCACCAGGATGCCCGCCAGGGCGGGGATCGGGATCAGGGCCAGGGCCCACGGCATCGCGGCGGCGAACAGCAGCAGCCAGACGCCGTGCAGCACCCGGGACGCCTTGGTCTTGGCGCCCGCGCTCACGTTGGCGGAGCTGCGCACGATGACCGCGGTCATGGGCAGCGCGCCGAGCAGGCCGCACAGGGTGTTGCCCGCGCCCTGGGCGATCATCTCCTTGTTGTACTCGGTGCGCGGACCGTCGTGCAGCCGGTCCACGGCGGCCGCGCTGAACAGGGACTCGGCGGAGGCGATCAGCGCGAAGGCGATGATGGTGCCCCAGATGGCCGGGCTGGCCAGCTCGCCGAAGGCGTCGGCCCCGGGCACCTGGATGACGCCGAGCAGACCCTCCACCTGGACGGTGGCGACCGGCAGGCTGAAGGCGAGCGTGGCGACCGTCGCCAGGACGACCGCGGCGAGGGCGCCGGGCACGGTCTGGACGGCCTTGGGCATCTTCTTCCACAGCACGATGACGGCGATGGTGCCCGCGCCGATCGCGAGGGAGGTCAGGGCCGTGGTGTTGCCGAGGGCGTCGGCGAACGCGCCGGGCAGGCCCGCGATCTTGCCGATCCCGGACTCCGGGGCCTTCAGGCCCGCCGCCGCGTAGATCTGCCCGGCGATGATCACCAGGCCGATGCCGCAGAGCATGCCCTCGACCACGGACACGGATATCGCCCGGAACCAGCGGCCTATGCCGAAGAAGCCCATGGCGAGCTGGAGCAGACCGGCGAACAGCACGATCACGCCGAGCGTGGCCACCCCGAACTCGCTGACGGCCTCGAAGACCAGCACGGTGAGACCGGCGGCGGGCCCGGAGACCTGAAGGCTGCTGCCGCGCATCATCCCGGTGACGATGCCGCCGACGATGCCGGTGATCAGACCCAGCTCCGCGGGGACGCCGGAGGCGACCGCCACGCCGACGCACAGCGGCACGGCGACCAGGAAGACGACGATCGAGGCGAGGAAGTCCTGCCTCAGGTAAGGGAACTTGGACAGCATGGTCACCAGCCCCCTCAGAGCGTCTCGAACGTGTCGGACTGCGCGCGGTGTTCCCGCACGATGCCGGTGTGGATCTCGTAGTACCAGCCGTGCAGCTGGAGTTCACCCGCCTCGAGGCGCTTCTCGATGCAGGGGTAGGACCGCAGCCGCAGCAGCTGCGTCAGCACGTGGTGCTGGACTGCCTCGGCGACCGCCGGGTCGGTGGGGTCGGAGCACTTGGGCTCCTCACAGGCGTGCGCGAGCCAGTCGCGCACGGCGGGTACTGCGGAGAGGTCGTCGTGGCGCACGACCGCGCCGACGGCACCGCAGTGGGAGTGGCCGCAGACCACGATGTGCTGGACGCCGAGCACCTGCACGGCGTACTCGATCGTGGCCGCCTCACCGGTGGGGGTGGTGGAGGCGTACGGCGGGACGACGTTGCCCGCGGTGCGCAGCTCGAAGAGCTCGCCGGGACGGGCGCCCGTGATCAGGGCCGGTACGACCCTGGAGTCGGCGCAGGTGATGAACAGGACCTCGGGGGACTGTCCCTTGGCGAGGTGGGCGAACTCCTCAGGGCGCTGTCCGAACATGCGGGCGTTGTCGATGAGGGGCTGCATGATGTGGTGACTCCTCCTGGCGCGCGTGGGGGCGCGTCGGACGGGCATGACAGAGGTGGGGGGTACTGCTCTGATGCTCAGCAGCGGAAGACCTGCAGTGCTGCCGGCGTGTGCGACGCCGAGGATCTCGACGTGCGTTGGTGCGCGGTGCCGTGTCTGACCGAGTCGTCTGCCGTCGGCTGGATGTGCCTCAGCAGCGGCCGCTCGGGCGCTGAGGGCGCGGAGTCGGCGGCGTGGGACCGGTCGCGGGTACGCAGGGGACCGGTCGGGCCCCCGTGGTGACCGGCGCGGCACGTGGCGATCTCGTCGCGCAGTGCCTTGCCGGAGAACTTGGTACCGGGGCGTGAGGACTTGCCGGAGGGCTTGGTTCCGGGCTGAGCCTTGGCCTCGGCTTGACTGGGCGTGTGCGCGGATGCGAAGGATGCCGTCGGTGCGAAGAACTGAAGGGCGAGCAGGACGCCGGCGAGGAGCGAAACCACGGTCCGTGCCTTCGTACCTCGGAACATGCGCCCCCCTTCAGGTGATTGACACGTCTAGCGCTGACCAACTGTTGGTCAATGGCTGGTCAAGAAACACGTTAACCCTGCAAAGCCATTTGCAGGGTTAACTTAACGTTTCAAGCTGAAGAGAGCCTGAAAACCGTTGGAAGGGTGGCTGGAAACGGCCCTTGCGGTACGGCAGTCGGCGCTGTATTGGGTTGTGGTTACCGGGCGGTCGCCAGGTTTCCCGCGTCGCGGGCCAGGGCGGTGAGCCGGGAGATGGCCCGGAAGTACTTCTTGCGGTAGCCGCCGTTCAGCATCTCCTCGCTGAACAACTGGTCGAAGGGCAGGCCGGAGGCCATGACGGGCACTTCGCGGTCGTAGAGCCGGTCCGCGAGGACGACGAGCCGCAGCGCCGTCGACTGGTCGGGAACCGGCCGCACCCCGGTGAGGCACACCGCCTTGATCCCGTCGGTCAGAGCGCCGTACCGGCTGGGGTGGACCCGGGCGAGATGCTCCAGGAGGGGCGAGAACGCGTCGAGGGAAGCGCCCTTGGTGGCGTGCGCCGTCCGCGTCACCTGTTCGTCGGAGTACGGCGGCGGTGCCTCGGGCAGGCCGCGGTGGCGGTAGTCCTCGCCGTCGATGCGCAGGGCGCGGAAGTGCGCCGACAGGCCCTGGATCTCGCGCAGGAAGTCGACCGCGGCGAACCGGCCCTCGCCGAGCTTGCCGGGCAGCGTGTTGGAGGTGGCGGCGAGCGCGACGCCCGCGTCGACGAGCTTGCCGAGCAGGGTGGAGACCAGGACGGTGTCGCCCGGGTCGTCGAGCTCGAACTCGTCGATGCACAGCAGGCGGTGGCCGGAAAGGGTCTGCACGGTCTGCTGGAACCCGAGGGCGCCGACCAGGTTGGTCAGCTCCACGAACGTGCCGAACGCCTTGAGCGCGGGCTCGGCCGGGGTGGCGTGCCAGAGGGAGGCCAGCAGGTGGGTCTTGCCGACGCCGTAGCCGCCGTCGAGGTAGACGCCGCGGGGACCGGAGGGGGCCTTCTTCGCCGGCTTGCCGAAACCGAACAGCCGCCGCCGTCCCGAGTCGGCCGGCCCGCCGAGCCCCGCCGCGAAGCCCTCCAGGACCTCGACGGCCTCGGTCTGGCTCGGCTGGTTCGGATCGGGTATGTACGTGCTGAACCGCACGGAGTCGAACCGCGGCGGCGGCACCATCTCGGCGACCAGCCGGTCCGCGGGGACGTGCGGCTCACGCGCGCACAGGGAGAGCGGGGCCGTGTCGGTCATGGGGCCGGTACCGGAGGGAGCGGGGGAAGAGGACACGGTTCACCATGCTACGGCGCGTGGAACACTGCACGGCATGCGACGTCTGTTCCCTGTGACCGATGAAACAGCAGCTCCGGCCCCGGGCGGCGAGCCCCGGGAGGGGGCCGCGGGGCGGGAGTGGAGCCTCGCCGAGCTGGCCGCCGCGTACGCCTATCCCGAGCCGGGGCCCGGGCGGTCCGGTCCGTACCTGCGGGCCAACATGGTCTCCACGCTGGACGGGGCCGCCCAGCACGACGGCCGGTCGCAGCCCATCTCCAACGCGACCGACATGCGGATCTTCGGCACGCTGCGGGCCCTGGCGGACGTCGTGGTCGTCGGGGCGGAGACGGTGCGCCGGGAGGGGTACCGGCCGGCCCGCGCGCGGGACGACTTCGCGGCGATGCGGGAGGCGGCCGGGCAGGCGCCCGCCCCCGCGATCGCGGTCGTCACCGCCAGCCTCGACCTCGACTTCTCGCTCCCGCTGTTCACCTCGCCCCTGGTGCCCACTCTCGTCCTCACGGGTGCCGCGGCCGCCCCGGACCGCGTCGCCACCGCGGAGAAGTCGGGCGCGCGGGTCGTGATCGCCGGGGACGGCATCGGCGTGGACCCCGTCCGTGCCGTGCAGGCCCTCGCCGGCCTCGGCCACACCCGGCTGCTGACCGAGGGCGGCCCGCGGCTGCTGGGCCAGCTGGTGGCGGCCGGCGTACTGGACGAGCTGTGCCTGACCGTCTCCCCGATGCTCACCGCGGGTGACGCGCAGCGCATCGCCGGGGGGCCCGCCGTCACGGTCCCGCACCGCTTCACGCTGCTGTCGATGCTGGAGGAGGACGGTTTCCTCTTCACGCGGTACGGGCGGCACGGGGGGTCCGGGGGGCCTGATCACTGAACCGGCGGCGGCGGGGTACATGAGGGCACACTGGATCCGGCTGTACCCCGTGCGAACGCGGGGCAGGATGGTTTCCGCAGGGCCGGCGCGGCCCACGGAGGAGTGGGGCCGCGGGCCCCCGGAGCAGAAGGGGCGCCTGGTGTTCACAAGCGTATTGATGATCGAGAAGGCCCTGACGTCCGCCGACGTGGAGTTCGTCACGACCTTGCACGGGGAGGAGCCGGTCTCCTTCGAGGTGCTGCTCCAGCCGCGCGGCGAGCAGGCGGACCGGCTGCTGCGGGCCATCGACGACGTCGCACTCGGTGAACTGGACGAGGCCGTGCGGGAGGGGGAGACGCCGGAGGGGGAGGAGGCGCTGAGCGTGGGGCAGCGGGCGCTGGAGGTGTCCCTCGCCGCGCTGCGGGCCTCCGGGAGCCGGGCCGAGGGGCGGTTGATCGAGGATCATCCGCTGGACGCGCTGAAGTCGCTGGTGGAGGAGGTCGACGCGGACGAGGTCATCGTGCTGACCGATCCCCACTACGTGGAGGAGTTCTTCCACCGGGACTGGGCTTCGCGGGCTCGGCACAAGGTGGGGGTGCCGGTGCTGAAGCTGTTCTCGCACAGCAAGGCCTGACCGTCGGCGGTGTCAACGTCTGTGAACGCTTCGGCATAGGCTGTGCCGCTGAACGTTCCGCACACCCACAGGGAGACACGCATGGCACCCGGCCTTCCCTCCGCCATGGACCGACCGCACTTCATCGGGATCGGTGGGGCGGGGATGTCGGGGATCGCGAAGATCCTCGCGCAGCGCGGGGCCGTCGTGGCGGGCAGCGACGCCAAGGAGTCGGCGACGGCCGAGGCGCTGCGGACGCTGGGCGTGACCGTGCACATCGGGCACGCCGCGGAGCACCTGGCCGAGGACGCCAGCTGTGTGGTCGTGTCGTCGGCGATCCGGCGGGACAATCCCGAGCTGGCCCGCGCGGCCGAGCTGGGCGTGCCCGTCGTGCACCGGTCGGACGCGCTCGCCGCCCTGATGGAGGGCCTGCGGCCGATCGCGGTCGCCGGTACGCACGGCAAGACGACCACCACCTCGATGCTCGCCGTGTCGCTGAGCGAGCTGGGGCTGAAGCCGTCGTACGCGATCGGCGGCGACCTGGACGCGCCCGGCTCCAACGCGCTGCACGGCGAGGGCGAGATCTTCGTCGCCGAGGCGGACGAGTCGGACCGCAGCTTCCACAAGTACGCGCCCGAGGTCGCCATCGTCCTCAACGTCGAGCTCGACCACCACGCGAACTACGCGTCCATGGACGAGATCTACGAGTCCTTCGAGACGTTCGTGGACCGGATCACCGAGGGCGGCACGCTGGTGATCGCCGCCGACCACGAGGGCGCGCGCGAGCTGACCCGGCGGGTCGCGGGACGCGGGGTGCGGGTGGTGACGTACGGCGAGTCCGAGGACGCCGCCGTGCGCGTCCTGTCGGTCGTGCCGCAGGGGCTGAAGAGCGAGGTCACCGTGGTGCTGGAGGGCGAGGAGCTGACCTTCACGGTCTCCGTCCCCGGCCGGCACTACGCGCACAACGCCGTCGCCGCCCTGGCGGCGGGCGTGGCCCTCGGCGTCCCGGCGGCCGAGCTGGCCCGGGCGCTGGCGGCGTACACGGGCGTGAAGCGGCGGCTGCAGCTGACCGGCGAGGCCGCGGGCGTGCAGGTCATCGACTCCTACGCGCACCACCCCACCGAGATGACCGCCGACCTGGAGGCGATGCGCGCCGCGGCGGGCGAGGCCCGGATCCTGGTCGTCTTCCAGCCGCACCTGTTCTCGCGGACGCAGGAGCTGGGCAAGGAGATGGGCGCGTCGCTGGCCCTGGCGGACGCCTCGGTCGTGCTGGACATCTACCCGGCGCGTGAGGACCCGATCCCGGGTGTGACGAGCGAGCTGATCATCGAGGCGGCCCGGGCGGCGGGCGCGGACGTGACGCCGGTGCACGACAAGGCGGACGTCCCCGCCGTGATCGCGGGAATGGCGAAGCCGGGGGATCTCGTTCTCACGATGGGAGCGGGCGACGTCACCGACCTCGGCCCGCGGATCCTGGACCGTCTGTCGAACTGAGGGGCTGGAGGCTCATGCCGTACGACGTGGAGAAGCCGGACGAGCAGTGGCGCGCGGAGCTGACCCCGGGCGAGTACGCCGTCCTGCGGCAGGCGGCCACGGAGCCCGCCTTCACCGGTGAGTACACCGACACCAAGACCCAGGGGGTCTACTCCTGCCGCGCCTGCGGCGCGGAGCTGTTCACCTCGGACACCAAGTTCGAGTCGCACTGCGGCTGGCCGTCCTTCTTCGACCCGAAGGACTCCGACGCGGTGGAGCTGATCGAGGACCGTTCGCACGGCATGGTGCGGACCGAGGTGCGCTGCGCGCGCTGCGGCTCGCACCTCGGGCACGTCTTCGCGGGCGAGGGCTATCCGACGCCCACGGACCAGCGGTACTGCATCAACAGCATCGCGCTGCGGCTGACCCCCGAGGAGATGAATGACTGATCCAGCGACCGGTTGACAATTGGCTCAACGAGCCAGAGGATTCCCGGAGTGACCCACTCCGCGCACCTGTCCCCCGGCCTCGACGAGGCCGCGCACCGCTGCCTCGTCGCCGGTTTCGCCGGCACCGCGACCGTGCCCGACACCCTCAAGCGGCTCATCGACCGGGGTCTCGGCGGGGTCATCCTCTTCACCCGGAACGTGCGCGACGCGCAGCAGGTGCGACAGCTCACCGACACGCTGCGCGCCCTGCGGCCGGACCTGATCGTGGCCATCGACAACGAGGGCGGCGGCATCGGCCACCTGGTCGGCGCGGGCGCGCCCGAGGTGCCCGGCTCCTACGCCCTCGGCGTCGCCGACGACCCGGCGCTCACCGCCCGCTGCGCCGACGCGCTCGCCGGGCACCTGGCCACCCTCGGCATCACCGCCTCCTACGCCCCCGTCGCCGACCTCCAGCACCACCCGTGCAACCCGATCGTGCGCACCCGGTCCTTCGGCGCCGAACCCGCCCTGGCCGCCCGGCACCTGCGGGCCTGGATCGCCGCCACCGAACGGCGGGGCGTGGCCTCCTGCGCCAAGCACTTCCCCGGGCACGGCGGCACCGAGACGGACAGCCACCACGACGTCGCCGTCGACCCCAGGCCGTACGACGAACTGCGCGCCGACCTCGAACCGTTCCGCGCGGCCGTCGGCGCGGGCGTGCCGATGATCATGAGCGCCCATGTCGTCTTCCCGGCCCTGGACCCCGAGCGGCCCGCCACCCTGAGCCGCCGCATCCTCGGCGATCTGCTCCGGCACGAACTGGACTTCGACGGCGTCCTGGTCAGCGACGCGCTGGAGATGAAGGCGATCGCCGACCGCTACGGCGAGGCCGCCGGGGCGCGGATCGCCCTCGCCGCGGGCGCCGACCAGGTCGTCGTCGCCGTGCCGGAGCCGGAGACCACCCTGGCCTGCCGGGACGCGGTGCTCGACGCGCTGCGTTCCGGTGTGCTCGCCGAGGAGCGGGTGCGGGAGGCCGCAGGGCGGGTGCGGCGCCTCGCCGAGCGGTACGCCGCCCCGGCCCGGGCGGTCGACGGCTGGGACGCGGGAGCCGGGCGGGAGGCGGCGCGCCGGGCCGTCCGTTCGCGTCCGGTGCCGCCGGCCGTGCGCGGCGCCCACGTCGTCGACCTGTTCCCGCCGCCGCACCCCGCGCTCAACTGGGGCGGCGAGGACCTGCTGACCGAGGTGCGCGCCCTCGACCCCACCGCCACCGGGACCGCGGTCGCCGGGGAGCCGGCGGAGCCGGTCGCCGTCGCCGAAGAGATCCTGCGCGCCTCGGGCGAGGCGCCGCTGGTCGTCGCCACCTGCGACGCCGGACTGCACCCCTGGCAGGAGCGGCTGCGCGCCGCCCTGCTGGCCCGGCGGCCCGATGCCGTGACGGTGGACACCGGGCTGCCGGAGGGCGGCGCGCTGTGCTCCTACGGGCGGGGGCGGGCGAACCTGCGGGCCGTCGCCGAGGTGCTGGCCGGAGCCTGACCGCTCACGGCAGCCGTACGACTTCCCTGACGCCGCGCGCCGCCAGGTACGCGGCGTCGTCCGCCCGTTCGGCCAGGACCGCCGCCGGGCGCGCACCGGCCGCGCGCAGGTCCATCCACGCCTCGAAGTACGCGCCGCCCGGGCCGGAGACCGAGCGCGTGGAGGGCGTGCAGTCCAGGACCAGGGCCGTGTCGCGGGGGTGGGCCGGGTGCTGCCCGGCGCGCACCTCGGCGACGGTCTCGGCGAGCGCGGTCGCGATCGGCTTGGCGCGGCCCCGGGAGTCGAACAGGCCGAGGGTGTACTCCAGTTCCGGGTAGTCGGCGAGGGACCGGTCCACGTCGTGGGAGCACCACCACGTCACGCCCCACAGCCCCTCGCACCCGGCCGCGTTGCGCACGGTCGCGCGGGCGAAGTCCGGGGCGTCGGCCGCCGGGATGTGGGGCTCCGGGGCGCCCGTCTCCTGGACCCACACCGGGCGGGCCGGGTCCTCGGCGTAGGCCTTGGCGAGTTCCGTGCCGTACTCGGCGAGGTGCAGCACCTGCGGGGAGCGGGGGCCGTAGCGGCGGGCGCAGTCGCCGGAGAACACCCAGGGGTGGACGGTCGTCACATCGCCCTTGCGGGCCGAGGCCTCGGGGGTGAAGGGGTGGTCGTCGCCGTACCAGGCGGCGTCGTAGGCGGAGTGGGTCGCGAGCCGGTCCGGGGGAAGGTGCTCGCGGGCGGCGGCCAGCAGGGTGTCGAGGTAGTGGTCGACCTCGGCCGGGGTCACCGGGTTGTGCTCGACCAGGTTGTTGAGCTCGTTGCCGAGCTGGAGGCCGATGAGGTTCGAACGGCCGGCGAGGGCGCGGGAGAGGGCCCGCATGAGCTCGGCCTGGGCGGCGACCGCCTCCGGGTCGGTGAACACGTTGCGGTGGTGCCAGCTGCGGGTCCACTCCGGGTAGAAGTCGAAGCTGGACAGATGGCCCTGGACGCCGTCCACCAGGACGTCGAGGCCGGCCTCGCCCGCCAGGTCGGCCAGGCGGGCCAGCTGGTCCACGGCCGCGGGGCGGATGAACGTGCGGTTGGGCTGGAGCAGCGGCCAGAGGTGGAAGACCCGGACGTGGTCGAGGCCGAGGGCGGCGATCTGGTCCAGGTCCTCGCGGGCGTGCGCCGGGTCGAAGTCGTGCCAGGCGTGGAACCAGCCGCGGCGGGGCGTGTAGTTGACGCCGAAGCGGAGCGTAGGGATGGGATCCTCCCCGGGTCGAGTCTTGCCCTGCGTGAATGCATCAATCACCATAGTCGGCGATGGGTAATGAATTGAACCAGGAGTGTCAAGGCGCCGTCTCCTTGGTGATCGGTCTCGACGCGGGCGGCACGCGCACCCGGGCGGTCCTGGCGGACGCCGCGGACGGACGTCCGCTGGGCGAGGGCGCCGCCGGGCCGGGCAACGCCCTGACCGTGCCCGGGCCGCAGCTCACCGAGCACCTCGCCGAGGCGCTCGCGCGGGCCGTGCCCGAGCCCTGCCGGGGCAGGGTCGTGGCCGTGGCCGGCGGTTTCGCGGGCGCGACGGACGCCGCCGCCGACGAGCCGGGGCGGCGCAACGCCCTCGCCGCCCTCACCGCCGCCCTGCGCCGGCTCGGCATCGACGCCGGTCCGCCCGTCATCAGCAGCGACATCGAGGCGGCCTTCGCCTCCGCACCCGGAGCACCGGCCGACGGTCTCGCCCTGGTGGCGGGCACCGGCGCGGTCGCCATGCGCATCACCGCCCGCCGCGGCACCGCCACGGTGGACGGCGACGGCTGGCTCCTCGGCGACGACGGCAGCGGCTTCTGGATCGGCCGGGCGGCGGTACGGGCCGCCCTGCGGATGGCCGACGGCAGGGGCGCGGCGACGGTGCTGGCGGCGACGGTGGGGCGGGAGCTGGGCGTGCCGGAAGAGGTACTGCCCGGCGGACCGTCGCCGGCCGCGCCCGGCGGTGTCGTGGTCCGGCCCCTCGGCGAGGAGGCCCCGCACGGGGCCGGCGGTCCGGGCGTCTCCCCGCGCACCGGCGCCCCGCACGGCACCGGCGGTCCGGGTGCCTCCCCGGGGACCGGCGCGCCGCACGGGGCCGTTGGCCCGGGTGACTCGCCGGGTACTGGCGGTCCGCACGGCACCGCTGGTCCGGGTGCCTCCCCGGGGACCGGCGCGCCGCACGGGGCCGTTGGCTCGGGTGACTCGCCGGGTACTGGCGGTCCGCACGGCACCGGCGGTCCGGGCGGCTCCCCGGGGACCGGCGCGCCGCACGGGGCCGTTGGCTCGGGTGACTCGCCGGGTACTGGCGGTCCGCACGGCACCGCTGGTCCGGGCGGCTCCCACGGCGTCACCGGGTACGGCCTTCCGCCCGGTGCCGGTGGCCTGAGAGACTCCCCGGGCACCGGCGGTCCGGGCGGCCCCCACGGCGTCACCGGGTACGGTCTCCCGCCCCGTGCCGGTGGCCCGGGCGACTCTCCGGGCGTCGCCGGGTACGGCATCCCGCCCCACACCGGCACCCCGTGGCCCCGCGCCCACCGTGAGGCCTACCGACGGCATCTGCTGCCCGCCGTCATGGCCGAGCCTCCGGTCCGGCTGGCGCGGCTCGCGCCCCTCGTCGCCGGGGCGGCCGGGGACGCCGTCGCCCTGGCCATCCTGGACGAGGCCGCCGACCATCTCACCGAGACGGTCCGGGCCCTGGAGCCCCGCCCCGGGGAACGGGTCGTCGCCACCGGCGGACTGCTCGGCCCCGACGGGCCCCTCACCTCCCGGCTCGAAGCCCGCCTGCACGCCCTCGGCCTGACCCTCGACTGGGTCCCCGACGGCTGCCGGGGCGCCGTCGCCCTGGCCCGCCTCGCCCACCGGGACCGCACATGACCGTCACCACGCTCCTCTACCGGGACCCCGCAGCCCCCGTCGAGACCCGCGTCCGCGACCTGCTCTCCCGGATGACCCTGCGGGAGAAGGCCGGCCAGCTCAACCAGCGCATGTACGGCTGGGACGCCTACCGCCGCACCCCCGACGGCCGCTTCGAGCTCACCGACGCCCTGTACGCCGAGACCGAGCGGTTCGCCGGACTCGGCGCCCTGTACGGGCTGCTGCGCGCCGACGCCTGGTCCGGTGTCGACCACGCCCGCGGGTCCGGCGCGGCCGACGGCGCGGAACTGGCCCACCTCGTGCAGCGGCACGTCCTCGAGACCAGCCGGCTCGGCATACCGGCGCTGTTCGTCGAGGAGGTGCCGCACGGCCACATGGCCCTCGACGGCACGGTCCTGCCCGTGAACCTGGCCGTCGGCGCCACCTGGGACCCCGCGCTGTACGAGCGGGCCGCCGCCCACGCCGCCGCCGAACTGCGCGCCCGCGGCGGCCACGTCGCGCTCGTCTCCGCCCTGGACATCGCCCGGGACCCGCGCTGGGGCCGGACCGAGGAGTGCTTCGGCGAGGACCCGTACCTGGCCGCCCGGCTCACCGAGGCCCTCGTCCGCGGCATGCAGGGGGAGCCGGGCCCGGACGGCCTCTTCGCCCCCGACAAGGCCCCCGTCGTCCTCAAGCACTTCGCCGGGCAGGGCGCGACCGTCGGCGGACGCAACTCCGCCGAGTCCGAACTCGCGCCGCGCGAACTGCACGAGATCCACCTGCCCGCCGCCCGTGCCGGTGTCCGGGCCGGGGCCGCCGCCGTCATGGCCGCCTACAACGAGGTCGACGGCATGCCCTGCTCGGGAAACCGCGCCCTGCTCACCGGGCTCCTGCGGGAACGCTGGGGCTTCGACGGGCTCGTCATGGCGGACGGACTGGCCGTGGACCGACTGGCCCGCGTCACCGGCGACACGGTCTCCGCCGGCGCCCTCGCCCTCCACGCCGGCGTCGACCTCAGCCTGTGGGACGAGGGCTTCACCCACCTGGAGGAGGCGGTCGAGCGGGGCCTGGTGAGCGAGCAGGCCCTGGACGAGGCCGTCGCACGCGTCCTGCGGCTCAAGTTCCGCCTCGGGCTGTTCGAACGGCCCTACGACGCGGGCCCGTTCCCGGACCCCGCCGCCGGACGTGACCTGAGCACCGCCCTCGCCCGCGCCGCCGTCACCCTCCTCCACGACGACCAGGGCGTGCTGCCCCTGCCGGGCGCCGCGCGGATCGCCGTCCTGGGCCCGCACGCCGACACCGTCGCCCACCACCTCGGCGACTACACCGCCCCGCAACGCCCCGGCACCGGCACCAGCGTCCTCGACGCGCTCCGGCACACCGGCGCCGACGTCCGCCACGCCCGCGGCTGCGCCCTCACCGGCGACGACCTGTCCGGCCTCCCCGAGGCGGTCGCCGAGGCCGCCGCCTGCGACGCGGCCGTGCTGGTGCTGGGCGGCAGCAGCGCCCGGACGCCGGACACGGAGTTCGACGCCAACGGGGCCGCGCGCACCGTCGTCTCCGAGATGACCTGCGGCGAGGGCGTCGACCTCGCGGGGCTGCGGCTCGGCGCCGCCCAGCACGCCCTGCTCGACGCCGTGACCGCGACCGGCACCCCCACGGTCGTCGTCCTGATGCAGGGGCGCCCGCACGCCGTCCCCGAGGCCGCCGAACGGGCCGGCGCGCTGCTCACCGCCTGGTACCCGGGCCCCTGGGGCGGCGAGGCGATCGCCGACGTGCTGCTCGGCCGGGCCGAACCCGTGGGCCGGCTGCCGGTCTCCGTACCGCGCTCGGCCGGGCAACTGCCCGTCCACTACAACCACAAGGACACCGAGTACGGCGGCTACGCCGACGACAGCGCCGAACCGCTGTACTCCTTCGGGCACGGGCTGTCGTACACGAGCTTCGCCTACGGCCCGCCGCGGCTGTCGGGGCGGACCGTCGAGGTCGACGTGACCAACACGGGGGAGCGGCGGGGACGCACGGTCGCGCAGCTGTACCTGCGCCGGCTCGTCACGCCCGTCTGGCCGCGCACGCTCGAACTCCGGGGTTTCCAGGCCGTCGACCTGGCCCCGGGAGAGTGCCGCACGGTCGTGTTCCCGCTCGGGGCGGAGCAACTCGCCCAGGTGGGGCCGGACCTGGAGACGGCGGTGCTGCCCGGCACGGTCGAGATCCGCGTGGCGGAGTCGGCGCGCCGGGCCCTGACCGCCGTACCGGTCGGGCTCCGGGTCGGTCAGAGCTTCACGGCACCGGACGAGACGCCCTTGTAGAACCACCGCTGGGTGATGACGAACAGCACCAGCACCGGGATCACGGAGATCACCGAACCGGCCATCACCATCCGCTGGTCGTAGCCGAACGACGAGGTCTGCAGCCGCGCCAGACCCAGCGTCAGCGTGAAGTGGTCCTCGGTGCGCAGCACGATCAGCGGCCACAGGAAGTCGTCCCAGGCGCTGATGAAGGTGTTGATGGTGACGACGAGGATCGCGCCGTAGGCGGAGGGCAGGTACAGGTACCGGAAGCGTTTCCACTCGCCCGCCCCGTCCAGCATCGCCGCGTCCTCGATCTCGCGCGGCACGGCGAGGAACGCGGCCCGCATGATCAGGACGTTGATCGCGGCGACGAAGCCGGGCAGCCACACCCCGACCAGGTTGTCGACCAGGCCCATGTCCCGGATGCTGAGGAACAGCGACACCATGATCGACTCGAAGGGGAACATCATGGACGCCAGCAGCACGATCCACACCAGCTTGCGGCCCTTCCAGCCGGGCTTGGAGAGCATGTAGCCCGCCATGGTGGAGAAGACGAGCTGGCTGGTGATGGACAGCGCGGCGACGAACACGCTGTTGCGGATGTACGTCCACACCGGCACCTGGTCGAAGACCTCGCGGTAGGCGCGCAGCGACGGGTGGTGCGGGAACAGGGAGGCGCCCGCACCGAAGACGTCCTCGCCCGCGCCCTTGAGGGACGACAGCAGCTGCCACAGCAGCGGGCCGATGGTGATGAACAGGACGAACACCAGCAGCAGGTAGCGGACGACGAGTTCGCGGGGGCGGCCGTAGTCGCGCCAGCGGGGCATCAGGCGGCGGCGCTTGTCGACGGCGGTCGTCATGCCTCGTCCTCCTTCGTCAGGCGCTGGGCGAGCAGCGTGAGGCCAAGGGTCAGGGCGAACAGGGCGACGCTGACCGCGGCGCCGTAGCCGGCGTTGCCGGTGAGCGGGTCGAGGCCGACGTCGCGGATGTAGAAGGGGAGCGTGCGGTCGGCGCCGCCGGGGCCGCCGGTGGAGCCGCCGAGCATGTAGATCTCGGTGAAGACCCTGAGC
Source organism: Streptomyces sp. Go-475 (assembly GCF_003330845.1). Lineage (GTDB taxonomy): Bacteria > Actinomycetota > Actinomycetes > Streptomycetales > Streptomycetaceae > Streptomyces. The sequence continues at coordinate 6,768,290 of NZ_CP026121.1, forward strand.
GAGCCGATGCCGGTCAGGGTGCCGACCAGCATCATCGACTGGCGGACACCGGGCACGGTGACGTGCCAGAAGCGGCGCACGGCGCCCGCCCCGTCCACGGCCGCCGCCTCGTGCAGCTCCCTCGGGACGTTCCCGAGCGCGGCCAGGTAGAAGATCATGTACCAGCCGAGGCCCTTCCACAGCGTCAGGCCCATCGCCGAGAGCAGGATCAGCCACGAGTCGGACAGGAACGGGATGGCGTCCCGGATGATGTGGGCCTTCTGCAGCCAGGTGTTGACCAGTCCCTGGTCGCTCAGCAGCCACTGCCAGCTCAGGCCGACGACCACGCTGGAGGCGAGGACCGGCGTGTAGAACGCGGAGCGGAAGAAGCCGATGCCCGGCAGGTTCTTCTCCACCAGGATCGCGAGCAGCAGCGGCAGCAGCACCATCAGCGGGACGACGATCAGCGCGTACAGCAGGCTGTTGCGGGTGGCGAGCCAGAAGTCCGGGTCGCTCAGCATCCGCCGGTAGTTCTCCAGGCCGACGACGTCGTAGGCGCCGCCGAGCGGCTTGGCGTCGGTGAAGGACACGACGACGGTGTTGAGGAACGGGAAGACCCCGAACACGGTCGCGCCGATGATCGCCGGGGTCATCCACAGCCAGGGCAGCCACCAGCGGCGGTAGAGCGCCGCGCCCCCCGCGTCCGCGCTCGGGCCGGGCGTCACGGAGCGGAGGGCGCGGCGCAGGAGCCCCGGCGCGGGCGACGGGCAAGCGCCGGGGCGGCGGGCGCCCGCACCCGGGGGAGCGGGGACGGGCGCCTGGTGCACGGTCGGCTGGGTCATCCTCAACTGCCCTGCTCGATCAGCTGGTTGGCCTTGGACTGCGCCTCCTTCAGAGCGTCCGCGGCGCTCTTCTTGCCCTGCATGGCCAGCTGGATCTGGGCCGAGATGGCGTTCAGCTCGCCCGGCGTCAGGGCGATCTCGTCGGCCGTGGCGGTCTTGCGGTCACTGGCGACGATCTTGCGGGCCTCGGCGAAGGGGTCGTCGCCCTTGACCGACTGGAAGAACGGGTCGTTCAGGGAGGCCGTGGTGGAGGGGAAGATGACGACGTTCGGGTCCTTCGCCCACTCCAGCTGGTTCTCCGCGTTGGTCAGGAACTGCGCGAAGGCCAGCGCGGTCGCCGCGTTCTTGCTGGTGGAGGCGACGCCGATGTACTGCGGGGCGCCGACGGTGTGGCCGAGGGCGTCCAGCATGTAGCGGGCCACGCCGGTCTTCTTGTAGACGCTCGGGTTGTTCTGCTGGATGAACCGCAGGAAGTTGGGGTTGGTCGGCCCGTAGACCAGCTTGCCCTGGCCGTAGACGTTGGCCGGGTCCTGCGTGGAGGACAGCGAGTCGCGGGGCATGCCGCCGGCCTTGTACAGCTTCGTCATCGCCTCGACCCACCGCACGGTCTTCGGGTCGTCGGCGAAGGTGAACTTCTTGCCGTCCTCGGACAGGACCTTGACGCCCATCTGCTGCCAGTCGGCGGGGATGCGCAGCTGCGGGTTGGCGAGGAACGCGTAGTACTTGCCGCCGGAGACCTTGGCTATCTTCTCCGCGTCGTCGAAGAGCCCGAGGACGGTCGTCGGAGGTTTGGCCGGGTCCAGGCCCGCCTTCTTCATCAGGTCGGTGTTGAAGGTCTGCACGATGCCGCCGGAGTACCAGGGCAGCACGCTGTGCACCTTCTCGCCGTCCGCGTCGGCGTACATGCTGGACTTCCACAAGGCGGGCACGAACGGCTTGCCCGCGTCCGGGGCCTTGTCGTCGAGGTTCAGCAGGTAGCCGTTCTTCGTCAGCGCCACCGCCGTGTTGACGTTGATGTTCACCACGTCGGGCAGCGTGCAGCCCTGCGCGTCGGCGACCAGGCGCTGGGTGAAGGTGGCGTCGCCCGGGTCGTCGATCCAGTTGACCTTGGTGCCGGGGTGGGCCTGCTCGAAGGCGTCGATGACGCCGTTGAAGTACTTCCCGAAGTCCTTCTTCAGGTTGGTGGTCTGGAAGGTGATCTTCCCCTTGACCTCGCCGGAGAGCTTGCCGGAGCCGACGTTGCCCTTGTCGACCTTGCAGCCGCCGGCCGTGGCGTCACCGCCGCCGGATCCGCCGCCGGACAGGCCGCAGCCGGCGGCCGTCAGCGTCAGGACGACCAGACAGGTCAGGGATCCGGTGAGTCTTCTTGCGTGCATTGCTGCCCTCCTGGGACCAGTCGGTGCTGGCTCAAATCACCAAGTTGGACTTCGATTGATGAAAAGGTGGACCAGAATTCATCGGAGGTCAATGGTTTGCCGTGTTGCTGTTCGATTGCGTACGGCGATCAGTGACGGTGTTCGTGGTCCTGGTGGGTGGGGTCGCCGGGGTGTTCGTGGCCTTCGGCGTAGACGACGTCCGCGCGGGCCTGGTCAAGCCAGTCGAAGAACGCGCGGCGGGCCGCTGCCCGGCGGAGTTCTCGGGTGATGGCGTCGCGGACCTGCTCGTAGGGCTGGATGTCCGAGGGTTCGGTGTAGGGGTCCACACCCCTGCGCAGGGCGTCGGGGGTGAGGTAGCGGTCCAGGTTGCGGTCGTAGTAGTCGCGTACGGCCGTCTCCGGGATCTCCTGTTCGCGTTCCAGGGCGGCGAGGAGGGCTCGGGCGGCCGGGGAGTGGGCGAGGGCTGCCGCGACGATGCTGCCCAGGTCTGCGACGTCGGTTTCGGGGATGGTGAGGAGTTGCATCGGCTCGGGGGCGTCCGGTGGGGCGAGGCCACGTTCCGCGCAGGTGCGGAGGGCTAGGTCGTGGATGACGACGATCTGGGTCGCCCAGCGCCGTTGTTGGCGGATTCGTCTTGCGGGTGCGGCATCGTTGTGGCTGGTCGCGCAGTTCCGCGCGCCCCTAGGGAGACTGGCGCCCAGGAAGATCTCCACGTGCTGCTTCGGAATCGCTTCACCCCGGACGCGCGCCGCGTATTCCCCCGTCATGGCGTCACCTCCAGCTCCACCGCCTTCGTGTACGCCACGCAGCCGTGCCAGGCCAGCTTCGCCATGAGCCAGTACGAACCCGGGGGGATCGCGGCGCCGTCCACCTCGATCGTGGACTCCAGCTGCTCCCCGCCGGGGACCGTGAAGCCCTGGCAGCCTGGCGTGACTCCGGGCCAGGTGCCCCAGGAGGAGACGGCCCACAGGGTGCCGTTGACGGGGCCGCGGGTGGTGTTGCGCAGGGTGACGGGGACCCGGGCCCGTTCGCCCCGGCGGACGGAGATCCGGTCGGTTCCCAGGTCCGCCACCAGCGTCGGGCCGGTGTGACCGGACGGTACGTCCAGGGCCACCACGTCCTCGAACGTCTGGCCGCCGTACGACAGCCGGGCGGCGAGCCAGTGGCGGCCGGGCGTGGCGTCCGGGGGCGGGGTCACCGTGATGTCCGTGAGGGTGAAGCCGCCGGGGGCGAGGGCGTAGGGGAGTTCGGCGGGTTCGGCGCTCCAGCCGGGAGGTGTCTCGAAGGTGACCGTGCCGGAGGCCGGGGCGTCGGTCAGCTCCGAGGAGACCCGGACCGTCGCGGTGACCGGGCCGTCGGCGGTGAGGGTGGTGGGGGAGAGGTATACGGCGACCGGCATGTTGCCGCGCGGGGCGGGGCCGGAGTTGTGGAGCCAGTAGCGGGTGGCGACGGGCTGGGCGGGCTCGTGGGCGGCGACGCCGGGCCCGGACCTCCGTCGGGGCGGCCGGGCGGGCGTGGCGAGGAGGGTGGCGACCTCGAAGCCGGTCAGGTCGGCTTCGAGGCCGCCGGTCTCCTCCGGGGCGAGGGACGCCCCGGGCCTTTCCAGGACGTCGGCGCGGGCGCCCGCCGTCCAGGGCACCGGTCCGGTCACCCGTGCCGTCGCGGGCCGGCCGGCCGCCTCGTGCACGCGGACCACGAGGCCCTGCCCCGGATCGACGCCGGCCTCGCTGCCCCGGGCCAGCGGGGACCCGGCCGGCTTGAGCGCGTCGAGGAGCACCTCGCCGGCGGGCTCCAGCCGCAGCAAGGCCGAGCTGCGGGGGAGCGAGCCGTCGGAGGAACGGCGGACGCGTGCCGTGAGCGGGTGGTTGTACGCGTGGCCCGCCTGCGGCAGCCGCAGGTCGCGCCAGTCGCCGGTGCCCGCGACGACCGCGTACTCGAAGGTGTGCGACCAGCGCTGGAGCTGGAAGCCCGAACCGTCCGGGGCGGTCCGGCGCGGCGGGTCGATCCAGATGCCGGACGGCCAGCCGGTGCAGGAGCGCATCAGGGACATGTAGAGGTCGCCGGAGGCGGTGACCACGCAGCCGGGCGTGCCGCGGTTGAGGATCGCGAAGCTCCGGCCGTCCCAGGCGTCGCCGGGCGGCAGGGCCTCGCCGCCGCCGGCGGCCGTCGCCGTCACCGTGAAGTCGTCCAGGTCGGCGACGACCGCGTCGACCGCCTTGGCGTCGTCCTCGGGGCGGGCGCCCGCCACCACCAGCAGCGGCAGCCGTTCCAGATCGCGCAGGTCGGCTCCGGGCACCCACTCCTCGCGCAGGCAGGCGCGCGGCGCGACCCACACGGCGGCCACGCCCCGCTCGGCGAGCTGGCGCTTCAGTTCCCGGCCGGCCGCCGGGTCCCAGCCGAGCGCCTCGGCGACCACGGCGTTGCGGTCGGGGCCGCCGACGGCGATCCGGATGTCGGGCAGGTTGGAGTCGACCTCCAGGTCGCCGTAGCGGGGGCCGCCGGCGACGGTCGAGGTCGCCGTGACCCCGGCGCGGACCAGGGCCGCCGCGAGCGGGGCACCGAGGTCGCCCGCGCTGTCCCAGTCGGGGTAGACGAGTTCGGCGACGCCGATCGCGCGGTGCCCGAGGAGCGCGCCGGAGTCGTCGTGGACGGCGACCCGGGCGGTGCAGCCGAGGCCGAACCAGGTGTTCGCCGGGTTGTCCAGCGTCCACGGGAACCGCTCGCTGTCCACCTCCACGAACCCGAAGCCGCGCCCGATCACCGCGTCCGCCACCTCGTGCACCGGCAGCCCGCCCCGGACGTCCGACGGCCACCGCACCCGGATCAGCCGGTCGGCGCCGTCGTACCCGTCGACGGTCGTGGTGAGGTCGAGCCGGTCGACGCCCTGCCAGAGCGTCAGCCGCTGGGTGCAGCGGAAGAGGCCGAGGTCGGCGGTGACGGTGACGCGGGAACCGGCGGGGGAGTGCTCGACGCGTACCTCGGCGGTCACGTCCCGGCTGCGGGCGGCGGTCGTGCCGGTCGGGGTGAGGTGCCAGGGGCCCTCCCCGAAGCGCGGGTGCCTCGGGTACTCCTCCTGGACGACGATCTCGTTGCCGATGTCCCCGTTCCGGAGCAGTTCCCGGCCGCCCTCGGTGAGCGCGCGCAGACTGCTGACGCCGCCGCCGCGCGCCGGGTCGACCGTCACCTCGTAGAACTCGTTGCGGATGGTGAGGCCTTCGCCGGGCGTCCAGCCGGGGGCGGTCCCCTCGGTGAGCGGGAGGGCCTTGAGGCCCATGCCGGGCGACTCCGGGACGACGACGTGGAGCAGGCCGTCCTCCCGGACCGCGGGCAGCCCGTCCGGTACGAGCCCCGGGTCGTCGATCGTGAGCACGTCCTGCCGTGTCCAGGTCGCGGAGTTGAACACGACCAGGTCGGGGCCGTCGCCCGGGGTGACCTGGTCGGCCAGGGCCTGGGTGGCGTCGGCGTGCACGCTCACGGCCAGGTCGTGCAGCTCCCGCCAGCCGGTCATCAGGTCGATGTAGACCTGGTCCGACTCGGAGCCGGTGATGGCGTCGTGGTGGGCGCCGTAGACGAGTTGCCGCCAGGCCTTGTCGAGGGCCGCGTCGGGGTACGGCCGGCCGGTGACGAGGGAGGCGAGCGTCGCCCAGGCCTCGGCGTCGGCGAGGAGGGTCTCGCCGTACCGCTGGGCCTGCTTGGTGTCGATGTAGGAGACGTCCTTGCCGGTGTAGATCGGGTTCATGTCGCGGGTCTGGGGCGATGCCTTGCGGCCCTCCGCCGCCAGTTCCGCGCGGACGGCGGCGAAGAAGTCCCGGGGGATCGCGCTGATGAACCGCGGCCAGACGTAGCGGGCGTTCCAGTCGCGGTGGATGTCCATCACCCAGCGGCACGGCGGCGCGTAGTCCCCGCCGACCGGGAGCAGCACGTTGCGGGTGAGGGCGACCTGCTTGAGCCGCTGGAAGAGCTGGTACGCGGCGGCCTCCGCCTCGGGCAGGGTGGGCGCGTTGTCGATCGCCCAGCCGGCGCCGTAGTGGTTGACCATGTACGCCGTCAGCAGCCCGCGGCCCGACGGGGCGATCCAGTCGAACTCGGCCGGGAACTGCATCCGGTTCGGATCGCGCGGCTCCTCGCCGAAGACCGACAGCGTCGGCCCCCACTGGTGGAACGGCCCGCGCGCCCACGAGCTGGAGCTCACCCCCGCGTCCGCCATCAGCCCCGGGAACTGCGGGTCGTGCCCGAAGGCGTCCAGCTGCCAGGCGGTCTCCGGGGACGCGCCGATGATGCCGCGCTGGTAGCCGTCGCCGTACAGGGCGTTGCGGATGGTGGCCTCGGCACCGGTGAGGTTGGTGTTGGGCTCGTTGTAGGTGCCGCCCATGATCTCCACGCGGCCGGTTCGGATCAGCTGCCGCAGGAAGGCGCGCTCCTCCGGGAAGGCGTCCCAGTAGGGCTTGAGGTAGTCGACCTCGGCGAGCACGAAGGTGTACGCCGGGTCGCGCCGGGCCAGGTCGCAGTGGGCCCGCACGAGGCTCATGCCGGACTGGCCGCGCGAGTCGAAGGTGCGGGCGGGCAGGCCGCTTGAGGCGGGGTCGTCGGCGACGTCCCAGGTCTCGGTGTAGGCGCCCTGGGTGTTCCACCAGACGGGGTCGTAGTGGAAGTGGCTGACCATGAACATGGTCCAGCCGGGTTCGGCCGCCGTGAACAGGCCCGTGCGGGAGGCGGACTCGTCGCCGTCGGTGGCGGTGACCGTGATCTCGCGGCGGTCGCCGGGGAGCAGGTCCTCGCCGGTCACGGGTATCTCGGCGCGTGCCGTGCCGTCCTCGCCGACGCTGGCCCCGGTGGTGCCGGTGAGGCCCGGGCCCTCGACGGTGAGCCGGACGGTCCGGCCCGGCGTGTGGCTCAGCTCGACGGCGACCACCTGGCGCGGCTGCTCGGTGGTCCCGGTGAAGAGCTCGGTCGACTCGACAGAGGTGACGCGCATGGGGCTCCTACGAGTGCTCTGGGGGAGCCCCATCCTGCACGGCAGGAGTGATTCAAACAACCACCTTCGCGTCAAGTTGGTGGTTCATCCATGCATGCCCGGCCAGGGTCACCTGGTCCGCCGGGACCTCACGGCATGCTGCCCGGCGATGTGGTCGGTCAGTGCCAGCGAGGCGCTCGCCCGCTGGTAGGAGAGCTGGGCGACCCGGACGTACAGGCAGTCGATGAGCACCAGCACGCTGTGCCGGGCGCCGATGCTGCCGGTGCGGAAGCTGGTCTCGGAGGACGAGGAGACGAGCCGGACGTCGGCGGCCCGGGCCAGCGGCGAGCGCGGGTCGGCCGTGATCGCGACGGTGGTGGCGCCGCGCTCCTTGGCCAGCTCGAACGGCTCGATGGTCTCGCGCGTCACCCCCGAGTGGGAGATGCCGATCGCCACGTCCGCGGGGGTGAGCAGGGCGGCGGAGGTCGTCGCGGCGTGCACCTCGGTCCAGCCGCGCACCGCGCAGCCGATCCGGAACAGCCGGGTCTCGGTCTCCTGGGCCACGGCCCCGCTGCCGCCGACGCCGTAGACGTCGATCCGGCGGGCCCGGGCGGTCGCCTGCGCCGCGCGCTCGACGGCGTCGAGGTCGATCCGGTCGATGGTCTGCTGCACCGCCCGCAGGTCCGCGGTGCCGACGACCTGCACGACCCGCTCCAGGCTGTCGTCGGGGGAGATGTCCGGGCCGATCTCGGCGGTGCCCCAGTCGGAGGCCTCGCCGCGGCCGCGCTCCTGGGCCAGTTCGATCAGCAGGTGCTGGTAGGAGTCGAGCCCGATGGCGCGGCAGAAACGGGTCACCGTCGCCTGGGAGGTGCCGGTGCGGCGGCCCAGCTCGGCGGCCGAGCAGTGGGTCACGGCGGCCGGATCCTCCAGGATCAGCTCGCCGACCTTCCGCAGGGATCCCGCCAGCCGGGGCAGCTCGGTGCGGATCAGTGTGGTGACGTCCGTGGGAGGCATGGGGAGAAGGTACCAGCCACCCTTCCGGGCGCGGATTGAATACCAGGACCCGATTGCCCGCAGGCCGAGGGCTGTGATTTATTGATTCATCGATGGAGAAGTATAGGGTGGTTCAATCCATCAGTGGGGAGTGTCGCGTGTCCGTCGAGTCTGTGAGCGCCCAGGGGTTCGCGCGGGAGAGCCTCGCCGTCCTGCAGAAGGTCATCGAGTCCTCCCGCGACGACGTGGCCGCCGCCGCGGAGCTTCTCGCCGCGTGCGTGCGCTCCGACGGGGTCGTCCAGGCCTTCGGCACCGGCCACTCGCAGGCCCTCGTCCTCGAACTCGCCGGCCGCGCCGGCGGACTGGTCCCCACCAACCGGCTGAGCATCGCCGACCTCGTCCTCTACGGCGGTGAGGACCCGTCCGTCCTCGACGACCCGCTCCTCGAACGCCGGGCCGGGGTGGCCGCGCGGCTCTACGACCTCGCCGCCCCGCGCCCCGAGGACCTGTTCGTCGTCATCTCCAACTCCGGTGTCAACAACGTGATCGTGGAGATGGCCCTGCGCGCCAAGGAGCGCGGCCACCGCGTGCTGGCCCTCACCTCCCTCACCCACACCCGGGCCGTCCCCGCCGCCCATCCCAGCGGCCGGAAGCTGGCCGACATCGCCGACGTCGTCCTCGACAACGCGGCCCCGCGCGGCGACTCCCTGCTCGAACTGCCCGGCGGCGGCTCGGTCTGCGCCCTGTCCACGCTCACCGGCGTGATGCTGGTCCAGATGACGGTCGCCGAGGCGGCCGGCCGTCTCCTCGCCGCCGGGGAGCGCCCCCCGGTCTACGTCTCGGCCAACGTGCCCGGCGGGTTCGAGGGCAACCTGGAGCTGGAGAAGAAGTACGCGGGCCGGATCCGCCGCACGGCGAGCTGAGCCGGACCCGCCCGGACCGGACGGCCGGGGCTCCTCGTCGGGGCCCCGGCCGCTTCATGTCACCCCACCGGTACGGGCGTCAGCGCCACGGCCAGCGGATAGGCGCCGGTCGCCAGCGGTGCCCCGGGTGCCGTCCTGTCATCCGCCGTTATCCGGCGCCAGGGTCTTGTCGTCATGGCACGCCAGCGCCTGACTCACCTGCGCACGTACCTTGTCGTCCCCGGCGCTGCACAGATACTCCGCGAACGCATGAGCGTCGGCGGTTCGGGAGCGCCGCACGATCGCCGCAGCGTGGATGAGCGCACGAGGGCTGATGTCCTGGCTCAGGACGTCGTGAGCCAGGCGTTGGGCCAGAGGGCCGTCGACGGTCGCCACCGCAGCGGAGAGATCGACGAGCTGGGTGGTCAGGTCGAACCTCAGAGGGCGGCGCTCAGCCAGTCGCATCACACCTCGGCCGATGACCTCCCGAATGTCGTCGAGGAGGGTCCCGACCGTCTCCTTGTCCAGCAGGTCCGCCAGTTTCTCGTCGAAGTACTCACGGTCCGCGATCCCTACCTGTGCCCGAAAGGCCTCGGTCCGCAGCGCCCAGGTGCCTTTCACCTGTGCAAGATCGTCGCTGTCGCACACGGCCAGCGACAACTGCGCGAAGGTGTTGTCGACGGAGAACTTACGGTCCTGGCGAATCAGGCCGGGCTTCTTGTCAGCCGTGCCGGAATTGCTCTCATGTCGCGGCGGGGCACTGCGGTCATGTGCGTTATTGCCGCTGCTCTCGCCACGGCCAGTGCCGTCCGCGCCGCAGGCCGCTTCATCCAGGCCTGCTGAATGGCCACTACCAGCCGGCGGCTCATGGTGGTTGCCACGGGTACCCGCCCGTCGCTGTGCGTCCCGGTCGTGCGCGGACCGTCGGTGTGGTCGGCGGTGGACGGCGTGTCGGGGCGCCGTGCTCGGTGGCGCGAACAGCTACCGCGAGTACGACGAGAGCACCGTGCTGCGGGTGAGGCAGGCCGGCACCTGCTGGGCGCCGGCCTGCCCTCCTGCGCCGCCTGGACGATCAGATGGCCCGACTCGCCGACTCCTGCGACGCCCTCACCGCGTACATCAAGGCGGTGGAACGCGTGGGCGAGCACTTCCCACCCTTCGACGGCACGGGAATGTGAGCCGTACCAGCGTGATCGTCACCCTTCACGCCTCGAGGTGCCGTCCTTTGCCTGGCAGCCTGCACGTACGGCTGCCAGACATCGCGGCACGCATCAAAGGCTGTTGGTGAGGTCAGGTCCGGAGCCGTCGTCGTACGGCTCGGGACTTGCGATTCCCAGCTCCATCGCGAGACCGAAAATCGTGGGCTCCCCCGGCTCGCCGTTCACACCGCACAATGCGTTGAGATCCTGAAGCGCAGCAGCCAGCCGGGGCGAATTACGCCGGTGTACATCAGGGTGCGGACGTCCCGAAAAATCGAACTCGATCCAGACGTCGTGATGAACGGTGAGCTCGGCGGAAAGCCCCACCGGAGCAGGTGAGACGGAGAACTCGACAAGCCGCGGCTCACGATGTGCCTCACCGTCGGCGTCGAGCCACTGCCCAGGGCCGATCACGTAGAGGTCGTCGACCTCTGCCTCGGGGAAGCCGACAGGCCGACTGGCACGAACCAGATCGGGGACGCCGGCGTCGTCCAACGGAACCGTACAGGCCAGGGTTGTCATGATGTTGATCCCGCCCGACCCGGGGACATACCAACGGTACTCCAACTGCTGCGGCAGCAAGAGGTCGTGCTTTCGCAGGACCTCGGTCATGCGCGCTGCCGTCATCAGCGCGGATTCCAATCCCGGCGGGGCGTACTCCTCCAGGTCCCAGAACCAGGAGCCACAGGGACGCGGGGCGCGCTTCAAGGTCGACATGACTACCTCACGGGAACAACGGGTGACCGTTGGACGGAACGGTGACGGAACCATCGTGGAAGCGCAGGTGGTACGTGGCCCCTGTCCTTCTCGCCTGGAATTCTACTTCCCTGAACATCTTGGCATTGAGTTCCGACATCGACTGGTGCACATCAAGAACGGCGATCTTCTTGGCGCCTGTGACCTCAGGAAGCAGCTGTTTGCCGGCGCTCTTTGCCGCACCCTTGATGCCCCCGATATTGTCGACATCTTTCAACTGGTAGCCATAATGCGGTGAGCCATCGGCGTGGAGTGTAGTGACATCCAAGTCGAGGCCGGTCGCGCCGTCCTTCAGCTCGAAAGCGAGATGCGTGAAGCCTCTGCTCTGCAGATCTGTCGCATGACTCAGCGCCATGTAGGCAGCCGGAACCATTCCCTTCTGCTCACCCTTGCTGGCCTGTTTGCACATATTGAGGATCTCGTCGTAGTTCTTGACGCCGCTCAGATGCCCGCGAGAGATCAGCTCAGCCACATCTGCACCGTAGGGCTCCTTCCCCAAAGTGCGCAGTACCTTTTCCTGATCTGCTTGGCTCATTCTTGCCCGAGTCAGCGCCTCCGTCAGCGCCTCCTTCTGGTCAGGACGCATGGGTTCTGAAGGAGGGTGTGAAGCGTGGTCACCCGTGCTGTACCGATCGGACGCTATATCGTCGATGGGACGGCCGCCCGGGTGGTCACTCCCCGACAGGTCGGGGTGGCCGCCGCCAGGTGGAACGTGACCGGCCTCAGATGAGTTGCCCGCTCCGTTGCCGCCCGCATGCTGCGGATCATCGACGCTTCCGATTGTCGGACTTTCTTTGTGGCCGCCTGAGCTCCCGTGTTCGTGGGTTTTGCCACCAGGCGCGTCCGCATCACCGCTCGAGTGGCCCGAAGGGGGCTCGTGACTGGCCGAAGGTCCCTTTGCCAGATCGTCAGCCCGACCTCCGGGGAGGTGGTCACCGCCCGCCCGGGCCTGGGGAACGGCTGCGTCGTCGCCGGTCCGTCCGACATCTCCGAGGCCGTCGTCGAGGCTGTTGCCCAGGCGGATGTGCTGTCCGGCCTGTCCGGCTTGTTCGGCGGTGTGGGTGCCGGCGCCGACCAGGGCTGGTTGCTGGGCGGGGGAGTCGACGCGTGGGGTGTCCGCGCCCGAGGCCGGGCCGGCCGGGGTGTCGGGCAGGTGTGGCTGGTCGACGACGTCGCCGGGGCCGTCGGCGGATTTCTGCAGGACGTTGCCGTGCTCGTCGAGGATGTTGCCGTCCGGGTCGTAGTAGCGGGCCGGGGCGCCGTCCTCGGTGGGGAGTTTCGTGGTGCCTTCGGGCAGGACCGGGGCGTCGTCGGGCAGTCGGACGTTGCCGTCGGGCAGTTTCGTCGCGCCGTCCGGCAGGGCCGCGCCCTCGGGCAGTTGCACGGTGCCGTCGGGGAGCTTGACCGTGCCTTCGGGCAGGGTGACGGCGTTCTCGGGCAGGGCGGGGATGTCGATGTTGCCGACGCCCTTCAGTGCCTTGCTGATGTCGCCGATCTTCGACAGGCCGGCGCCCGCGCCCTTGGCGATGTAGGTCATCGGGTCGATCACCCGGCCGGCCTTGCCCGCCACCGACAACGCCTTCGCGACCGCGCCCGCCTTGCCCGCACCCGAGGCCGCAGCCCCGGCGCCGCCGGTGAAGACCGTGGTCAGGACGTTGAAGGTGACCGCACCCGCGGCGCGGGCGGGGTTCTTGCCCCACTCGTCCCACGCCATCAGCGCCTTGCCGGTCTCCTTCATCGCGGTGCGCGAGTCACGCAGCCAGGACGGCATGTCCTTGTCCGACGCCGTCCAGAACCACGCCTGCGCCCCGGGGATCGCGGTGATGGCCAGACCGGTCGCGAGCTGGGCCAGGCCCTTCCACGCCTGGCCCATCGCCTCCCAGCCACCGAAGCCGACCAGGGTGCCCAGACCCTTGATCGTGCCCCAGATACCGTCGACGATCAGGCCGTCCCACACGAACGACTTCACCCAGTGGCCGACCTCGTACCACTTGTGCTTCTCCTCCACCGGGTCACCCCAGGGGAGTTTGGCGTTCTTCATGTCCTCGGCGTTGAAGCCGTACTGGTTCTTCTTGTCCGAACCGTCCCCGGCCACCATCTGCGTCCCGCCCCACAACGCGGTGATCTTGTTGTGGCAGGTCCGCTCCGCCGCCCAGAACGCCGCGACCGTCGCGGTGATGTCATCGCGCAGCTTGTTGTGCTCGTCGACCTTGTCCTCGTCGTACTCCCACTCGTCATCGTCCCTGACCGACGAGACGAAAGCCGCCGCGTCCGCTTTGAGCTGCTTCAGCTTCGCCACCAGCGGACGGATCTCCGTCGCGTACGACGACAGCGCGCCCGAGACCTTCTCCAGGTCGTCGGCGAAGGCGTCCGCCTTCTCCTTCACCGGCTTCGTCGTCGCGAACAACTGCTCCGCCTCCGGAGCGTGGTAGAACGCCGACAAGCCCTGGAAACGGGAGTGGATGTCACCACCGGCGTCCCGGACGTGACCCGCGTCCTTCTTCAGGTCCGCGTAGTCCGTCTCCAGCTGCTCCAGATTCCCGGTGAACTGGGGGATCTTCTCCGGCTGGATCACGCTTCCCAACCCCCGTAAGCCTGTTGCCGCCTGCTCCGGACCTAGCCCCTCCGAGCTTCAGTCAGTCAGATCATCATACGAAGGGGTGCGGGCATGGTCCGCGACCCATTACCGAACCCTCACCGGCAACCGAACTCCCTGTTGCTCGTCATCCCTGTCACCACCGGTGACGCCCGCTGGTCGACCCGTAGGCAAAGGGAGGCGGACCGGTCCGGCACCCACCTGGCTCAGGAGACGGCCGGAACGCCGCCGGTCCGACCTTGTGATCGGCGTCACATCGGGACTAGGGTGAACCGCTTGGGCCTCCTTCCGGTGAGGGAAGTGATCCCGGTGACCGTCGCCTGGGACGACATCGGCGGCCTCGTCGATGCCCATGAGCGTTTTATGGCCGGCGCCCACGTCGACCTGCCGTCCGGGCCGCCGCTCGGACTCGGCGGCATGCCGTTCGAGACGGCCGAGCTCCAACTGGCCGAGGGCAGCCAGCTCGTGCTCTACACCGACGGTCTCGTCGAGGACCGCATGCGGGACATCGACACCGGCCTGGACCAGCTGCGGACCGTCCTGGCCCGGGCCGACCGGGCGCCGGAGGAGACCTGCGAGGCGGTCCTCGACGCCCTGCTGCCGGCCCGCCCCAGCGACGACGTGGCCCTGCTCGTCGCCCGGACGCACGCGCTGGGCCCGGACCAGGTCGCCCAGTGGGACCTGCCGAGCGACCCGGCGGTGGTCTCCCGCTCCCGCGCCGCCGTCACCGAGCAGCTCGCCGCCTGGGGACTGGACGAACCGGTCTTCACCACCGAGCTCCTCGCCAGCGAACTCGTCACCAACGCCATCCGGCACGCGACCGGCCCCGTGCAGCTGCGGCTGCTCCGCGACGCTCGCTGATCTGCGAGGTCTCCGACGCCAGCGGCACCTCGCCCCGCCTGCGCCGCGCCCGCACCGAGGACGAGGGCGGCCGCGACCTGTTCATCGTCGCCCAGCTCACCGACCGCTGGGGAACCCGCTACTCACCCGACGGCAAGATCATCTGGACCGAGCAGCCGCTGCCGTGAACCCCGTCTCGGCCGACCGGCGGATCGTTTCCGCCGCGCCTCTTGACGCGGTCCGCACCCGCTCACAGACTGGCTTGACTACGTAGTCATCAGGGGTCGCACATGCTGCGACGCATGCGTGACTACGTAGTCAGACAGGCAGCAATGTGACAGTGACGGACGGCCGAACACCTGGGAGCGCCCATGACCACGAGCGGAGCCGACGGCCCCCCGGCCGCCGGCGGGCGTCGTCGCCGCGGGCCCGGCATGACCGAGGTCGCCCGGGCCGCCGGGGTGTCGCAGAAGACCGTGTCCCGAGTGGTCAACGGCGAGCCGCACGTCAGCCCGGAGGTACGTGACCGCGTCCTCAGGGCCGTCCGCGACCTGGACTACCGCCCCAACACCGCGGCCCGTGCCCTGCTCCTCGGCCGCTACCGTCGGGTCGGCGTGGTCTCGCTCGGCAGTTCGCTCTACGGCCCGTCGACCCTGCTCATCGCCCTGGAGCGGGCCATGCAGCGCGCCGGGTACTCCGTCGCGCTGGCCAGCACCCTGGAGGGGCAGCGCGTCTCGGTGGCCGTGGACGCGCTGCTGGAACAGGGCGTGGACGGGATCGTGCTGTCCGAGCCCATCGACGACGGCACGCCGCTGAGACTGAGCGCGGACGTGCCGGTGGTCAGCCTCGGCGAGGGCGTGGAGCTGACACCGGGCACGAGCGCCGTGGTCGGCGCCGACGGCGTCACGGCCGCCCGGATCGCCACCGAGCACCTGCTCTCCCTGGGCCACCGCACCGTCTGGCACCTCCCGGGGCCGCAGGACTGGTGGGCCGCCCGCGACCGCCTGCGCGGCTGGCGGGAGGCCCTCGCCGCCGCCGGCGCGCCGGAGCCGCCCCTGCCGTCACCGGGCGACTGGAGCCCGGCCTCCGGCTACGCCGCGGGGCGGCAGCTCGCCGAACTCTCCGACGTCACAGCCGTGTTCGCCGCCAACGACGACATGGCCATCGGCGCGCTGCGCGCGTTCGCCGACGCGGGCCGTGCCGTCCCCGGTGACGTGAGTGTCGTCGGCTACGACGACATCCCCGCCGCCGCCTACCTCTCCCCGCCGCTGACCACCGTCCGGCAGAACTTCGCCGCCGTCGCCGACCGCGCCGTCGACGTACTGATCGCCCTGATCGAGGGCCGCCCCGCACCGACCGCACCGGCCGACCTGGCGGTGGAACTGACCGTACGGGCCTCGACCGGGCCGGTACGCCACCCCGGCCCGCGCCCCACCCCGCACCGGCCCCTGCCCCCCCCCGACCGCCCGCCCCCACCGACCGTTGACGCCACGGCCGCCACGGCACCCGCCACCGGCCCGGCGCGCCGTGCCCGCGTGCGCCGTCCGGGACCGCCGCCGCACGCGCCGCCCGCCCGTCGGGCGTCCACCGGCCCGAGCCGCACCACGTGAGGAGCCACGTGTGTACACCCCACCGCCCCACGCCCCGCCGACCCGCCGCGCCCTGCTGCGCGGAGCCCTCGGCCTCGGCACCACCGCCGCACTCGCCGCCTGCGGCGGGGGCAGCACCACGCCCCGCACCTCCGGCGACGTCACCCTCTCCCTGTGGACCCACGACCCGGGCTACGAGGCGTTCTTCGCCAAGGGCCTCCCGGAGGCCGACCGCGCCACCGACTTCCGCTACCACCTGAAGGTCACCCGCGCCGGCGCCCCGGACATCGTCACCAAGCTGCTCGCCCAGGCCGTCGCCGGCCGCGGCACCCCCGACCTCGTCGGCTTCGAGATCGCCGGCTTCCCGCGCATGCTGCGCGGCGACATCGCCGAGCGGCTGCTGTACGACTTCACCCCCGACATCGAGGCCGTACCCGGCCTCAAGGACGACCTGCTGCCCGCCCGGACCGCCCCCTTCAGCAAGGACGGCAGCGTCTACGCCTTCGACTCGGACACCCCGATGGTCGTCTACTTCTACCGCCAGGACCTCTTCGAGAAGTACGGCCTCCCCGAAGACATGGCGACCTGGGAGGAGTTCGCCGAGGCCGGCGCCCGGGCGCACCGGGACCACGGGGCCTCGATGTGCGTGGTCTCCACGGTGGGCAGCGACCCGGCCCAGGTCGTGCAGTCCTTCCAGATGCTGCTCTACCAGCGCGGCGGCACCTTCTTCGACGCCACCGGGAACCTGCGCCTGGACTCGCCCGAGGCCGAGGAGGTGCTGCGGTTCCTCTGCGAGGGGCTGCGCAGCGGCTTCGCCGTCGAGGTCTCCGACTACTACGGGGCCGGCATGCAGACCGCGCTGAAACGGGGCCGGGTCATCGGCCTGCCCATGGCCATCTGGTACAAGAACTACGGCCTGGTCACCAACGTGCCCGAGCAGAAGGGCAGATGGCGGGTCCGCGCCCTGCCCCGCTTCGCGGGCGGCGGCGGGGTGACCGCGGCACTGGGCGGCACCGGCTTCGGCGTCGTCAAGGACAAGGCCAACACCCGGGCGGCCAGGGAGTTCCTCTTCCGGACGTGGCTCACCCACGACGGCCAGGTCCGCCGCTTCACCGAGACCGGCTATCTGCCCACCCGCCGCTCTGTCTTCGACGACCCCCGCCTGGGCGCCTACACGGACGACTTCTGCGGCGGGCAGCGGCTCTTCCGCCTCTACCGCTCCCTGCTGCCCGACGTGCCGCCGTTCCACCAGAGCCCCGACCAGTCGATCCTCTACGACGTGCTCGGGGGGAACCTGCTGCGGGCGTACCACGGGGATCTGTCGCCGCGTCAGGCGCTGAAGCGGACGGCGGCCGATTTCCGTGATCAGGCCGGGCGGTAGTTCGGATCAGGAGGACCCATCATGACCACCACCGTCACCGGGCCGCCCGGGGCCACGCACGCGCACAGCGCCCCGGGCCGGGAGGAACACCGCCCCCGCCGGGCCTGGGCGCCCTACCTCTTCGTCTCGCCCTTCTATCTCCTCTACGTCCTGTTCATGCTGGTCCCGGTCGGTGTCTCGCTGTGGCTGAGCCTCACCGAGTGGGTCGGGCTCGGCACCCCGCACTGGGTGGGGCTGCGCAACTACCGGCTCCTCGCCACCGACATAAGCTTCCACCGGGCCCTCGGCAACACCGCCGTCTTCGTGCTGGTCGCGGTCTGCCTCGTCGTCCCGCTCGCGCTGCTGATCGCCCAGGCCCTCAACACCCGCGGCCTGCGCGTGCGCGACCTGTGGCGCACAGCCTACTTCGTGCCGATCGTGGTCTCCCCGATCCTCGTCGCCCTGATCTTCGGCCTGATCTTCGACCGGCAGTTCGGACTGGCGAACGCGGTGCTGCGCTCCCTGTTCGGCACCGGCGGCGTCGACTGGCTGGGTGATCCGAGCCTGGCCAAGGTGAGCATCGCCCTGGTCATGCTGTGGCGCTGGACCGGCTATCTCACCGTCTTCTTCCTCGCGGGGCTGCAGAACGTGCCGCGGGAGCTGTACGAGGCCGCCGCCCTCGACGGGGCCGGGCGGCTGCGCACCTTCACCACCGTCACCCTGCCGGCGCTGAAGCCGGTGACGGCGTTCGTCGTCGTCACGTCCTTCATCTGCGCGGCCCAGATCTTCGAGGAGCCCTACCTGCTGACCGGCGGCGGGCCGGCCGAGTCGACCCTCTCGGTGACCATGTTCATCTACCGGGCCGCCTTCCAGCGCCAGCAGTTCGGCTACGCGGCGGCCGCCGCCGTCGTCCTCTTCGTCGTCGTCTTCGGCCTCAGCCGGCTCGTCAACCGTCTCCTCGGCATCGGGAGGGCCGCCTGATGACCCGCGCCCGCCTGCCCCTGTACGTCTTCCTGGTCCTGCTGTTCGTGGGCTTCCTCGCCCCGCTGGTGTGGGCGCTGAGCGGCTCGCTCAAGCCGCGCGGCGACATCTTCGGCTACCCGCCGGAACTCGTCCCGGACCCCTTCACCCTCGACAACTACCGCGCCCTGCTCACCGACCAGCCCTTCGGCCGCTGGTTCCTGATGAGCACGGTGGTCGCCGTCGTCGCCACCACCGTGTCCGTCTTCGTGTGCGCGCTCGCCGGCTACGGCTTCGCCAAGTTCCGCTTCGCCGGCAGGCGGCTGCTGTTCGACGTCATGTTCAGCTCGCTGTCGATCCCGTTCGCGGTGATCCTCGTGCCGCTGTTCGTGATCCTCGTCAAGACCGGCCTCGGCAGCCCCTGGTTCGCGCTGATCGTGCCCTGGGTGGCGCCCGCCTTCGGGATCTTCATGATGCAGCAGTACATCGTGCAGGCCATCCCGGACTCGGTGCTGGAGGCCGCCCGGATCGACGGGGCGAGCGAGTTCGGCATCTTCCGGACCATCGTGCTGCCCCTGCTGCGGCCCTCGCTGGGCGCCCTGGCCGTCTGGCAGTTCCTGCAGAGCTATAACAGCTTCCTGTGGCCGCTGGTGCTGGTCTCCGACAGCTCCCGGTACACCCTGCCGCTCGGCCTGCAGACGCTGTTCGTGTCGGAGCAGCGGCAGTACGACCTCGTGCTCGCCGGAGCCGTCCTCGCCGTCCTGCCCGCCGTCGCCCTCTTCGTGCTGCTGCGCAAGCAGCTCCTCGAAGGCCTGTCCACGGGCGCGGTCAAGGGCTGACACCCGTCACTCAGCTGAAGGAGAAGCATGTTCGAGCCGCCCCGACGCGTCCTGTTCGGTGCCGCCTACTACCACGAGTACCAGCCGTACGACCGCCTCAAGGACGACCTCGACCTGATGGCCGAGGCCCGCTTCACGGTGATCCGCGTCGGCGAGTCCGTGTGGTCCACCTGGGAGCCCGAGAACGGCCGCTTCGACCTCGACTGGCTCCAGCCGGTCCTGGACGGCGCCCACGAGCGCGGCATCTCGGTGATCCTCGGCACGCCGACGTACGCGGTGCCGCCCTGGCTGGCCCGCCTGTACCCGGAGATCACGGGGGAGACCCGCACCGGCGAGCGGCTCGGCTGGGGCGCCCGGCAGGAGGTCGACCTCACCCACCCGGCGTTCCGCTTCCACGCCGAGCGGATCATCCGCAGGATCACCGAACGCTACGCCGACCACCCCGCGGTCATCGGCTACCAGGTCGACAACGAGCCCGGCCTGCACCTGCTGCACAACCACGGCGTCTTCCAGCGCTTCACCGACGAACTCCGCGCGCGGTACGGCGACGTGGAGACCCTCAACCGCGAGTGGGGCCTGGT
Organism: Streptomyces sp. Go-475; assembly: GCF_003330845.1. Lineage (GTDB taxonomy): Bacteria > Actinomycetota > Actinomycetes > Streptomycetales > Streptomycetaceae > Streptomyces. Next base: position 6,788,056 of record NZ_CP026121.1, read on the forward strand.
CTACTGGTCGCACCGGCTGTCCACCTGGGCCGACCTGTGGACCCCCGACGGCAACGCCCAGCCGCAGTACGACCTGGCGTGGCGGCGCTTCCAGGCCCGGCTCGTCACCGAGTTCATCGCCTGGCAGGCGGACATCGTGCGCGAGTACGCCCGCCCCGGCCAGTTCGTCACCACCTGCATCTCCTACGACCGCCAGGGCGTCGAGGACGACCGGCTCACCGCGCACCTCGACGTCACCGCCGGCAACCCGTACTACACGATGCAGGACGCCCTCGCCCTCCCGGACACCGGCGGCGACGGCCAGCACTGGACGACCAACGGCACCTGGGCGCTGTACCGCAGCGCCGACCGCATGTACTCCTCCCGCCAGGAGCCCTTCCTGGTGACGGAGACCAACGCGCAGGCCATCGGCGGGCCCTGGGACAACCGCCCCGCCTACGACGGCCAGTGGCGCCAGGCCGCCTGGGCGCTGATCTCCCGGGGCGCGTCGATGATCGAGTACTGGCACTGGCACACCCTGCACTTCGGCGCCGAGACCTACTGGGGCGGCATCCTCCCGCACAACGGACGCCCCGGCCGCGTCTACCGTGAACTGGCGGCCCTGGGCGACGAGTTGGAGAAGGCCGGTGATCTCGTGGCGGCCCTCACCCCGGACGCCGACGTCGCCTTCCTCTACGACGGCCCCAGCAAGTGGGCGCTCCAGGGGCAGCCGCCGCTGGCCGACGCCGCCGGGAACCCGGACGGGCGGTCGTACGAGAGGATCTTCGACGCCTTCTACCGGGGTGCCTTCGACGCGGGGCTCCAGGCGCGCGTGCTGCACCCCGGGCAGCTCCCGGACGCCGACCTGCCGCCGCTCCTGGTCGTCCCCGCCTACTACGCCGCCGACGACACCGTCCTCGACCGGCTGCGCGCCTACGCCGAGGCCGGCGGCCACCTCGTCCTCGGCCCCCGCACCGGCTACGGCGACACCGAGGCCCGGGCCCGCACCGACCTCCAGCCGGGGCGGCTCGCGGAGGCGGCCGGGGTGACGTACGACGAATTCAGCAACCTGCGCGACCCGCTGCCCGTCACCGGCACGGAGTCCCTCCCCCTGCCGGCCGACGCGCACGCCCTGCACTGGGCGGACGGGCTGCGGCCGCGGGGCGCCGAGACGCTGGCGGCGTACGCGCATCCGCACTTCGGCCGCTGGCCCGCCGTCACCACCCACCGCCACGGCGCCGGGCGCGTCACCTACGTGGGGACCGTGCCCGACCCGGTCCTCGCCCGGGCCCTGTTCGACCGGTACGCGCCCGACGGCGGCGCCTGGCGCCCGGCGCACCCGAGCGTCACGGCCGCCTCGGCGACCGCCCGGGACGGCCGCCGCGTGCGCTTCCTGCACAACTGGTCCTGGCAGGAGGTGTCCGTGCCGGTGCCCTCGCCCCTGCGGGACGTGCTGTCGGAGACGGCGTACGCCGACGCGGTGCCGCTCGGGCCCTGGGACGTCAAGGTGCTCCGCGAGGAGGACGAGTAGCAACCACCCGTTCCGCCGGGCGAGTTCCGGCCGCCCCTTCGCTGGGCATCGTGTCAGGGGCGTGGGCCGCGCCGTCCCGGAGGGGGAGCGGGCGGGCCGTACGGGCCGGGCGAAGGGATGGGAAGCCATGACGTCACCGCTGCCCTCGGGAGAGACGCTGTCGCAGCCGGTGCTGAACCCGCCGGCGTCGGTCGCGGTGTTCCTGGTCGCCACGATCGACCCCGGCGGGGAGGCCGCCGTCCGGGAGGTGCTGGGCTCCCTCGCGGGCCTGGTGCGCTCCGTCGGCTTCCCCAGCCCCGACGGCGGTCTCGGCTGCGTCGCCGGGGTCGGGTCCCGGGCCTGGGGCCGGGTGTTCGGCGGGCCGCGGCCCGCCGAACTGCACCCCTTCCGCGAACTGGCCGGCCCCCGGCACCACGCCCCGGCCACGCCGGGCGACCTGTTCTTCCACCTCAAGGCCGCCCGCACCGACCTGTGCTTCGCCCTCGCCGCCGAGATCGTGCGGCGGCTGCGCGGCGCGGTCACCGTGCGGGACGAGACGCAGGCGTTCTCCTACTTCGACTCGCGCAACCTCCTCGGCTTCGTCGACGGCACCGAGAACCCCGTCGGCCCGGCCGCGGCGGACGCGGCCCTGGTGGGCGAGGAGGATGCCGGCTTCCGGGGCGGCAGTTACGCGCTGGTGCAGAAGTACCTGCACGACGTGGACGCCTGGGAGGCCCTCGCCGTGGAGGCGCAGGAGAAGGTGATAGGCCGCACCAAGCTCACCAACCTCGAACTGGACGCGCCCGGCTCCCACAAGGACGTCAACACCGTCCTCGGCCCGGACGGCTCCGAGCAGAAGATACTGCGCTCGGCGATGCCGTTCGGCCGGCCCGGGCACGGGGAGTTCGGCACGTACTTCGTGGCCTACGCGCGCACCCCGGAGATACCCGAGACCATGCTGCGCAAGATGTTCCTGGGCGGGCCGGGCTCGGGGCCCGACCCGCTGCTGGACTACTCGCGGGCCGTCACCGGCAGCCTGTTCTTCGTGCCGCCGGCCGACTTCCTCGAGGCGCTGCCCGAGGGCTGACCGGCTCAGGCCACGGCCGCCGGCCGGTCCGCCGCCCGCAGGGACAGCGCCCGGCCGTAACGGCGCAGCAGGAGCAGGGCGGTCGCGGCGAGGCCGGTGAGCAGGCCGAGCCAGACGCCCAGGGTCTCCAGGCCGGCGAGGTGCCCGAGGAGCCAGGCGGCGGGCAGCCCGATCAGCCAGTAGCCGACGAGGGTGATCCGGAAGCCGCTCTTCGTGTCGTCGAGGCCGCGCAGCAGGCCGACGCCGATGTTCTGCGCGCAGTCGAAGAACTGCAGCACGGCGGCGACCAGCAGCAGGCCGGTGGCGATGTCCGTCGCGCTGTGCCCGTCCGCCCCGGACGGGTCGATGAACGGGCGCAGCACCAGTCCGGGCACGGTCAGGTAGACGACCCCGACCACGGCCATCACGGCCGCGGCGCACGCCAGCGCGGTGTTCTTGATGCGCCGCGCGGCGGCGATCCGGTCCAGGGCGAGTTCCCGGCTGACGTTGAGGGACGCGGCGTGGGACAGGCCGACCGCGACCTGGAACACGATGTAGATGAGCTGGTTGACGGCCGTGTGCGCGGCCAGCGCCGCACTGCCGAACGTGCCGATGAGCAGGGCGACGACGGAGAAGAAGCCCGCCTCGGACCCGTAGGTGGCGGCGATGGGCACGCCCAGGCCGGTCAGCCGGCGCAGGGTCGCCGGGCGGGCCTTCCAGAACCGGATGTCCAGGAGCGGGGCGAGCCGGGGGTCGCGGCGCGCGGAGACGTACAGGGCCACGCAGGTCAGCGCGTACACCAGCGAGGTGGCGAGCCCGATGCCGGGCAGCCCCAGCTTCGGCAGGCCCCAGGTGCCGTGGACGAGGACCCAGTTGAGGCCCGCGTTGACGGCGACCGACGCGATCGTGATCCGCAGCAGGGCCTGCGGGCGGCGCATGCCGACGGTGAACTGGCGGATCGCCTGGAACCACAGGCAGGGGACCAGGCCGGGGGCGAGCGCGAGCAGCAGCGGCCAGGCCGTGTCCACGACCTCGGGGTCCTGACCGAGGTAGGCCAGGGCGCGCCCGATCAGCAGGATGACCAGCGCGCCGGCGACGCCGGCCAGGGTGGCCAGCGCCAGCGCGGCGCGGACCACGTCCCGGACCTCCTCGGCGGCCTCCTCGGACAGCTCCGCCTCGTCGTCGTCGCGGGCGGAGGCCGCGGACACCTGGTTGCCGACCGCGGTGACCAGGCCGACGCCCATGGTCCGCAGCTGGTTGAACACGACCATCGCCAGGCCGCCGCCGGCCAGCGCCTCGGCGCCCATCAGGCCCATCATCACCGTGTCGGTGGTGGTGAGGGCGACCTGGGCGAGCTGGGTCAGGGCGAGCGGGACGGCCAGGGTGGCAAGGGCCCGGCTGTCCCGGAGCAGGGTGGAGAGCGGTGTCGGCATCTGAGGGCGTCTCGTCAGTTCTCGCGGAGTTTCGTCAGCAGCTCGTCGACCTCGCGCTCCACGGCCGGGTCGATGAGGGATCGGGCGGTCATCCAGTCGTCGTCGAAGACCGTGTCCATGTACTTCTCGCCTCCGTCGTTGACCAGGGCGACCATAGTCGTGCCCGGCGGCAGCGCGGACATGCGGGTCAGCGCCTCGTGCACGACCCCGCCCGCCGAGCCGCCGATCAGCAGCCCGGTGCGGCGCGCGACGACCCGGGCGGTCGCGAACGCCTCCACGTCACCGACCTTCACGCCCTCGTCGATCAGGTCGAAGTCCACGAGCAGGCCGATCGTGGCGCCCTCGGGGGTGCCGGTGCCGGACTGGTAGTAGTCGTGCGCGGGCCCGCCGAACGCGATGGACCCCTTCGGCTCGACGCCCACGATCCGCACGTCCGGCACGGTCTTCCGCAGCTCCCGCCCGGTCCCGCACAGCCCGCCGCCCGTGCCCACGGCACCGACCAGGACGTCGATACGGCCCTCCAGGGCGGCGTCGAGCTCATGGGCCACGGCGTGGTAACCGACCGCGTTGGCCGGGTTGTTGTGCTGCTCGGTGAAGAAGGCGGTGTCGTCCTCGGCGGCCAGTTTCTCGGCGAACTCCTCGCGCGCGGCGGTGGCCAGCTCCTCGTCGCCCTCCTCGGCGACGTAGAGGAGTTCGGCGCCCAGCGCCTTCATGCCGCGCAGCTTGTCGGCGCAGGCGTGGTGGTCGACGACCGCGGTGAAGGTGTAGCCGCGCTCGGCGGCGATGACGGCGAGGCCGAGCCCGGTGTTGCCGGAGGTCGACTCGACGATCCGGCCGCCCGGGGGCAGCAGGCCGCGCTCCTCGGCGTCGAGGACCATCTGGCGGGCCATACGGATCTTGGCGGTGCCGGTCGGGTTGAACTGCTCCAGCTTCAGCAGCAGCCGGCTGCCCGTCTCGGTGCGGCACAGCTCGAACAGGGGCGTGTGGCCTATGAGGTCGGAGACGCGGCTGACCACGGCGGGACGCGTGAGCGTCTTGTCCATCGGATGGCTCCAGGGGAGGTGGGGAGTCAGGCGAGGGGGTGGCGGTCGAGCCGCCAGCGGGTGCGGCCGTCGCCGTCGGTGTCGACGACGACCTTCGGGGGGAGCGGCAGCTCGTGGAAGGGGGACTCGTTGGAGTCCATCTGGTATCCGGCGGTGTTGGGGTAGACGAGCAGGTCGCCGGGGGCCGGGCGGGCGGGCAGCAGCACCTTGCGCCAGGTGAGCATGTCCGACTCCAGGCAGGTGGCGCCGCCGACGCAGGCCGCGTACGGCTCGGCGGCGCCGTCCGGCCGCGCGGGCAGCAGCACCGGATCCGGCAGGTACTCGCTGTTGAACCACTGCTCGGACAGGCTGAGGCTGCTGCCGTCGACGGTGACGACGCCGTATCCGGAGGGCCGGTCCTTGACGCCCTGGACGCGGAACACCGTGCACCCGGCCCGGTCCAGCAGCGCCCGGCCGGGCTCCAGCAGGAGCCGCACTCCGGCCGTGCGCAGCCGCCCGGCGAGGTCGTGCGCCGCCAGGACGGCCCGCAGGGCGCCGGCGCCCGCGACGGGGGAGTGGTACGGGTAGAAGTCGGCCGGGGCGAAGGACTTGCCCGCGTGGTAGTGCTCGGGCCGCTGCTCCCGCAGGAAGCGCGCCCAGTGCCCGGCGTCGGTGTAGTCGACGGCGAATCCGCCGCCGATGCTGATCCGGTCCGCGCGCAGCCCCCGCGCCCGTGCCTTCAGGCACAGCTCGACGAGTTCGGCCGCCGACTCGGCGCGCTGCTCGGTGTCGTAGCCGGACAGATGGAAGGAGAAGCCCTCCATGACCACGGCCTGCCCGGCCTCCGCGCAGCGGGCGAGGGTCGACTCCAGCTGCTCGTCGTCGAGGCCGAAGCGGCTGTGCGGCTGGGCCGGCGGCAGGCGCCGCAGCAGCACCCGCGCCGGGCGCGCCGTCGCCTGCGCCAGGGCGATCACCCGCTCCAGCTCGTCGGGCGCGTCCACGGCGATCAGGCAGCCCTGCAGCACGGCCACCCGCAGCAGCCCCTCGGCCTTGGCGGGCCCGGTGACCACGACGTGCTCGCCGCGCACCCCGTGGCCGAGCGCGTCCCGCAGCTCACCGGCGCTGGCCACGTCCACGCCCGCGCCGGACAGGGCACAGCGGTCCAGCCAGACGGCGGCCTTGTTGGCCTTCTTCGCGTAGTACACGCGGCCTTCCACCCCGGCCTCGCCCAACACCTCGCTGAACGCGGCCAGGTTGGCGTCGAAGCGGTCGGGCAGCAGCAGGTGGAAGGGGCCGCCGAGCGCGTACGACAGCTCCTGCGGCAGTCCGCTGCCCAGGATCGCGTCGAGCCGTGGATCCGGGTGGGCGGGCAGCGGCGGGGCGGCAGTCGCGCGGGTCACTGCCACAGCGGCACCCGCGTTCCCAGGCCCTGTTCGACGGCCAGCTGCGCGAAGCGGTGCCCGAGCGCGATGTCGGTGACGACCAGACCGCTGTTGTAGGCGAAGATCCGCTCGTCGGCGGAGCGCCGGCCCTCGGCCCGGCCCGCCACGACCTCGGGGAACTCCGCGTCCACCGGCGGGAAGGTGCCGTCCGCGTCGGCCATGTCGGTGCCCGTGACCTTCATCTGCGCCTCGCTGGTGGCGACCACGCGGTCCGCCTCGTGCAGGGTCGACGGGGCGATGCCGTGGCCGACCAGGATCGACAGCGCGCCCGGCTTCAGGTCGGCGGCCTCGACGGCGGCGGGCGTGTGCTGTCCGGCCGTGGCGACCACCACGTCGGCGTCCGCCGCGGCGGCCCGTACGTCGTCCACGACCTCCACCTCCCGCTCGGGGAAGTAGTGGTGGAGCCGCTCGCGCACCGCGGCGAGGCCGTCCGGGTGCGTGCCGTACACCATGAGCCGGTCCAGGTCCGGCAGCGTGGTGAGCAGGAAGGGCAGCGCCAGGCGGCCCTGGGTGCCGGTGCCGATGACGAGCGCGCTGCGGGCGCCGGGCCGCGCGCACTCCCGGGCCAGCAGCGCGGAGACGGCCGGGGTGCGCAGCGAGCCGATCCGGCCGCAGTCCATCATCGCGACCGGCAGCCCGGTGACGTCGTCGTAGATCGTGAGCGTCGTGTAGTAGTGCTGCTCGTCGCGCGACTTGTCCAGGCCGTGCTTGTACGAGGTCTTGATCGCGACGACCTCGCGGACGCCGTCCCGGCCGAGCATGGCGTACGAGACGGAGTGGCCGTCCTCCGGTTTGACGGTGAGCTTGCGGGGGTTGGCCGACCGGCCGTCGGCGAGCGTGCGGTAGGCCTGCTCGACGACGTCCACCACGTCGTTCAGTGATATCTCGATGCCGGCGATGTCGCTGGTGCTGAGGATGCGCAGGGTCCTGTCGTCCGCGGTCACGGCTGTTCCCTTCGGATGCGGGTGGGTGGGCGGCGGATCAGATGTGGGCCACCAGCGCGGCCTGCCCGTATCCGTGCTCGTCCGCCTCGGACAGGGGGCGGCTGCGGCGGCCGGGCACGCGCACCGAGGCGCGCTTGAGCCAGCGGTCGGTGCCGTCGTAGCGGGCCTTGAACGGCACGCGGCCGTGCACGACCAGGTCGTTGTCGACGACCAGGACGTCACCGGGTTCCAGGGCGACGGCGACCGAGACGCGTTCCAGTTCGGCGGTGAGCCGCTCGTAGGCGGCGCGGTAGTCGGCCGGTGCCTCGTCGAGCGGGGTGTAGGCGGGGTCGTAGCGCAGGGTGGGGCCGGCCTCGGTCTGCCACAGGGCCGGGACCTTCGGAGGTGCTCCGGCGAAGGAGCGCGCCTCGGCGTAGGCGTCGTCCGGGAGGATCGGCAGGACCGGGCGGGACAGCAGCGCCAGGTCGTCCGCGGAGAGGCGGACCTTGCGGATGCTGGCGGCGGTGGTGGCGACGGCGTCGTGGTTGCGCATGCAGGCGAGCAGCAGCAGATGGGCGCGGCCGGGGTGGAAGGCGTCCTCGGTGTGCGGGCTGAGCAGCACGGTGCTGCTGGCACCCGTCTGCTCCTGCTCGTGGCCGGGCGAGGGCACGATGTTGTGCACGAACCGGCCCTCCTGCTGGCCCTCCCAGGCGATGGGGTGGCCCATGGCCGCGGCGAGCAGCAGCAGGAGCACGTCCCAGGCGGCGGCGCGGTCGCCGGCGGTGTCCCAGCCGGAGGGCGTGGGGCCGATGCCGGCGTCGTCGACGGGCAGTCCGCGCAGGACGTACAGGCCGTCGTCCGTGTCGACGGGGCGGCAGATGTGCAGGATCGTTTCGTCAAGGCGGGCCGCGGCGGTCGCGACCCGGCGGAGCAGCTCGGGCCGTCCGGCCGAACTGCCGGACTCGGCAAGGATCTTGTGGGCGGTGTCGGTCAGTTCGTCGACGTCGTGCGGGGCGAACTGGCGGAGGGGTACGGCTCCCGTGGGCATGGCGCAGACATCCGTTCCGGGGCGGGTGCGAGTGCGGGTGCGGGGTGCATGGAGCTCGGAGTGCCGACCCTGTGTGGTGCCTGTGGGACGGCCGGTGATCGCTGCCGAAACCTAACAGGCGAATTTAGGTAAGGCAATCCTCACTAGAGTGAACAGCTCCTGTTGCGAATCTCTTGCAACAAGAGGGGTGATGCGTGCGCCTGTGCGCCCTTTGACGCCCCGGCAGTGAACGCTCAGGCATTGCGCTGAGGGATCTTCTTAGGGTAGGCACGCCTAAGCAATATGCTCCCCGCGTGGCTGAAAGAGGTCGTACGTGAACGTGAACAGACGCCAAGTGCTGTGGGCCGGCGGTGCGATAGGCGCTTCCGCGCTCCTCGCCGCCTGCGGCAGCGGTGACGAGACCTCGGCCAAGTCGCCGGCGGGCAAGGGCGAGAAGCCGCGCCGCGGCGGCACCCTCCGGGTCGGCGCCCTGGGCCGGGCCTCGGCCATCACCCGCGACCCGCACGGCACGCAGGCCAACGAGAGCGACTACCTGATCATCTCGCTGGTGTACGACACGCTGACCGTCCCCGGTGCCAAGCCCAACACCGTCCCCCGCCTCGCCGCGAGCTGGCAGGCCTCGGACGACCTCAAGACCTGGCGCTTCACCCTCGCGAAGGGCGCGAAGTTCCACGACGGCACCCCGGTCACCGCCGAGGACGTCGTCTGGTCCCTGAAGCGGCTGCGGGCCACCCCCTCCGGCGCCTCCCGGCTGCCCGGCATCAAGGCCGAGAACATCAAGGCCGAGGGCACGGACACCGTCGTCCTGGTCTCCGACTACCCCAACGCCGAACTGCCCCAGCTGACCCGGCTGACGACGTTCGTGCTGAAGAAGGACACCAAGGACTCCGACCTCGGCAAGGCACCCGGCACCGGCCCCTTCAAGCTCGACTGGTTCCGCTCCGGCAACGCCCGCCTGGTCCGCAACGCCGACTGGTACGGCGGCGACGTGCACCTCGACGCCATCGAGGTCAAGATCTTCGAAAGCCCCCAGGCGATGGCCAACGCCCTGCTGGCCGGGCAGATCGACGTCGCCTCCAACGTCGGCGCGGTGGCGGCCCGCACGGCCGAGAAGCGCGGCGACGTCCAGGTCGTGCGCCGCCCCAACGACATGGCGATGCCGATCGTCATGCGCACCGCCGACGGACCGTTCGCGGACGTGAAGGTACGGGAGGCGCTGCGGCTGGCCGTGGACCGCGAGGCCATGGTCAAGCAGGTCCTCTCCGGCTACGGCACGGTCGCCAACGACATCCTCGGCACCGGCGACCCCGCCTACGCCAAGGACCTCCCGCAGCGCGCCCGCGACCTGGCCAAGGCCAAGCAACTGCTGAAGGAGGCCGGCTTCGACACCTCGAAGACGTACAAGCTGCTGACCACGGAGGACATCGCCGGGCTCGCCGAGTCGGCGACGCTGTTCGCCTCCCAGGTCCGCGAGGCCGGGGTGAAGGTCGAGGTCGTCCGGCAGGAGTCGGCGACCTTCTGGGACAAGACCTGGCTCAAGGGCGACCTCTACACCACCTACTGGGGCACCAACGACTCCGTGGTGTTCTTCGCCAGCAAGACCATGGTCTCCGACTCCGGGCAGAACGAGGCCGGCTGGAAGAACAAGGAGTTCGACGCCGCCTACCGCAAGGCCATGGCCACCAAGGACGCGGCGGAGCGCGCCAAGGTCCTGCACCAGCTCCAGCAGATCGAGCACGACGCGTCCGGCTACCTGCTGTGGGGCATGGCCGACGGCATCGACCTGGCCGGCGCCGCCGTGCGCAACCTGCCCACCCTGCCCGGCTACGGGCGCGTCCAGCTCGAGCGGGCATGGCTGGCACGCTGACCCCGACGGCACGGCACGAACCGGCGGCGGACTCCCGGACGCCGGGGCGTACCGCCCTGTACGCGGCCGGGGTGCTCGCCCGCCGGCTCCTGCTGCTGGCCGGGCTGCTCGCCGCCGTCTTCGCCGCCGTGGAGCTGCTGCCGGGGGACGCCGCCGACGCCACCTCAGAACGCGGGGAGAGCGCGGCCGACCTCGCCCAGCGGCGCCAACTGCTGGGCCTGGACCGGCCCGTGGCGGAACGGTTCTGGGACTGGATGACCGGCCTGCCCACCGGCGACCTCGGCACCTCGGCGCGCGGTGAGCAGGTCGCCGACCTGCTCGCCCGGCCGTTCCCCAACACCCTGCTGCTCGGCGGGCTCGCGCTGCTGCTCACCCTCGTCGCCTCGATCGCCCTCGGCTGCTGGGCGGCGGCCCGGCCCGGCGGCCCGCTCGACCGGGCCGTGTCGGCGAGCGCCACGGGCATCCTCGCGCTGCCCGAGTTCGTCGTCGCCGTGGCCCTCGTCCTCGTGTTCGCGCTGTGGACCGGCTGGCTGCCCGCGGTCACCCTCACCGACTCGGACGGCTCGCCCGCCTCCTGGCGAATGCTCGTGCTGCCCGTCCTCGCCCTGGCCGTCCCGCAGATCGGCTGGAACACGCGGATCGTGCGGGCCGCCCTCGCCGACGAGGCCAGGGCACCGCACATCGACACCGCCGTCCTCGACGGGCTGCCCCGGCACCGGATCCTCGTCCACCACCTGCTGCCCGGCGCCCTGCCGACCATCGCGGCCGGTGTCGCCACCTCCACGGGCATGCTCCTCGGCGGCGCGGTCGTCGTCGAGACCATCTTCAACTACCCCGGCGTCGGCTCCGTCCTCGCGGGCGCGGTCACCGACCGGGACAGCCCGGTCATCGCCGGGGTCGTCGCCGTGACGGGAGCCGTGATCACCGCAGTGCTGCTGCTCGCCGACCTCGTACGGACCTGGGCTTCGGGAGGGCGGACGTGACCCCGGTCGTCGACGCCATCGAGCCGGCTCCGGCCGCGCGGGTGGGGCGGGCCCGCCTCCGGGTCGCCGTGCGGGTACTGCCCGCCCTGCTGCTCACCGCCCTCGCCCTGGCCGGCCCCTGGCTCGCCCCGCACGCCATCGACGCCCCCGTCGCCGCGCCCTACGCGGAACCCGGCGGCGGCGCCCCGCTCGGCGGGGACCAGCTCGGCCGGGACGTCCTCAGCCGGCTCCTCGCCGGAGGGCGCGAACTCGTCGTCACCTCCCTGCTCGTGGCCGTCCTGGTGACCGCCCTGGCCGCCGTCCTCGGCGCGGTCAGCGCCCTGCGCCCGGCCGTCGGGCGGATCGTGGAGCGCACCTGCGACATGCTGATGCTGCTGCCCGCCGTGCTCGGCATCCTCCTCGTCACCCTGTCCTGGCCGGACGGCGGACGGCTCGCCGTCGTCACCGCCTCCGTCGTCCTCGGCGTGCCCTACGCGGTGCGTCTGGTGGCCGGCGCGGCGGCGCCCGTGGCGGCCTCCGGGTACGTGGAGGCGGCCTCCGTCGGCGGCGAACGCCTGTGGTACCTGGTGGCCCGGGAGGTGCTGCCCAACCTGCGGGCCACCCTCCTCGCCCTGTTCGGGCTGCGTTTCGTCGCCGCCGTCTACCTCGTCGCCACCGCCGGTTTCCTCCAGGTCGGGCCGCAACCCCCGGCCGCGGACTGGGCGTTGATGATCCGGGAGAACTCCGGCGGCATCCTCCTCAACCCCTGGGCCGTCCTCGCCCCCAGCGTCGCCGTGGGCCTGCTCGCCATGAGCGTCAACCTCGCGGCCGCCGCCCTCGTCCCCGCGACCGGCCGGAAGGCGGTGCCCACGCTGTGAACCAGCACTGGACCTCTCAGAGCGACGTGCCGGAGGGAGAGCACACGGTACGGATCCACGGGCTGACCGTCTCCGCCCCCGGCGGCCGCCTCCTGCTGGACCGGGCCGGCCTGGAGCTGGCCCCCGGCCGTGTCACGGCCGTCGTCGGACCCTCCGGCTGCGGCAAGACGACCCTGCTGCGGGCCGTCACCGGTGCGCTGCCGCCGGGCACCGAGCGCACCGCGGGCACCGTCACCGTCCTCGGCCAGGACCCGCTCACCCTGCCCGCACCCGCCCTGCGCGCCCTGCGCCGCGACCGGCTCGCCTACGTCGCCCAGGACCCGGGCTCCGCCCTCAACCCGCGCATGAAGGTGCGCCGTCTGCTCGCCGAGGTCGCCGTCGACCCGAGCCCCGGGGCGATCCTCGGGCAGCTCGACGAGGTGCGGCTGCCCACCGGCGACGGCCTGCCGGACCGCCGGATCGGCGCGCTGTCCGGCGGTCAGCAACGCCGCGTGGCGCTCGCCCGCGCGCTGGCCCGCCGCCCCGCCGTCCTCCTCCTCGACGAACCCACCGCCGGACTCGACCCCGCTCTGCGCGACGAGATCGCCGACCTGCTGCGCCACCTCGCCGAACGGCACCGGATCGCCGTCGCCCTGTCCTGCCACGACACCGACCTGGTCACCCGGCTCGCCGACGACGTCGTGGACCTGACGGGCACGAACCCCCGGCCGACCGCGGGCAGCGGCCCGGCCGTCCAAGAGACGTCGTCCTCGACGGGGTCCGATTCCGGCGGGGCGTCAACTGCGGCGGGGCGTGGGGCCGCCCCCGGCCGGGGCGCGCCCCTGCTCACCGCGACCGGCCTCCGCGCCGCCCACACCCACCGCGGCCGACGCGTCCCCGTGCTGCACGGCATCGATCTCGGGCTCGCCGCCGGGGGCAGCCTGGGGGTCGTCGGGGCCTCCGGCTCGGGCAAGACGACCCTGCTGCGCACCCTCGTCGGGCTGCACCGCCCCACGGCCGGCACGGTCAGCCTGCACGGCACGCCGCTCGCCCCCGGCGCGTCCCGCCGCTCCCGCGACCAGCGCCGCCGCCTCCAACTGGTGCCGCAGGACCCGCTCGGCACCCTCAACCCGGGCCGCACGGTCGGTGCCGCCCTGCGGCGCCCGCTCCTGCTGCACCGCCGGACCGGCCGCGCGGAGGCTCCCGCCCGGGTGCGGGAACTCCTGGACCAGGTCGGCCTGCCCGCGACGGCCGCCGACCGCTACCCCCACGAGCTGTCCGGCGGGCAGCGCCAGCGCGTCGCCATCGCGCGGGCCCTGGCCGCCGACCCCGACGTGCTGTTCTGCGACGAGGTCACCTCCGCGCTCGACGCGGAGACGGCCGTCGCCGTGATGGACCTGCTGACGGAGCTGCGGGACCGGCGCGGCCTGGCCCTGGTGCTCGTCAGCCACGATCTGCGCCTGGTCGCCGACCGCACCGAGGAGCTGATCGTCATGTCCGAGGGCCGGGTGACCGAGGCCGGCCCCACGCGGCGGCTGCTCGGTACGCCGGAGGAGGGACTCGCCAGCCCCTCGGCGGCGGGGATCGAGTAGCCGTCAGAGCACCTTGCGGTGCAGGAGCGCCGACAGCACGAGGGCGCCCGGCAGCAGCGGCAGCCACACCGTCAGGACGCGGTAGCCGATGACGGTGGCCGTGGCCGTGCCCACGGGCGCTCCGAACGCGGCCATGGTGAACACCAGCGCCGCGTCCACGGGGCCGATCCCGCCCGGCGCCGGCACGGCCCCGGCCGCGGCGCCCGCCACCAGCAGCGCGAGGACCACCTGCGCCCAGGACAGCGGCAGCCCGAGCGAGAACCCGACCGTGGCGATCACGCTGCCCTGGAGCAGCGGGGTGGCCGCCGCACCGCCCCACAGGGCGAGCACACGGGCGGGGCGGGTGTGCAGCTCGCGGGCGTCGGTCAGGGCGGTGCGCAGGAAGCCGAGGGCGGGACGGCGCAGAGCCGGTACGGTCACCAGCAGCCCGGCGCCCGCGGCGAGCGCGAGCACGGCAGCGCCCGCCGCCAGGAGCAGCGTGCGGTCGTCGGGGAGGAGCGCGCCGAGCCGCAGGACGTCCGGGAACGCCACCAGGAACACCAGCAGCACCAGCGTCTTGGCGACCGGCCTGACCAGCGAGTACAGGGCGAGCGACGCGGTGGCCCGGGGGAGGGCGATGCCGCGGCGCTGCAGGAAGCGCAGCGTCACGGCGTGCGCGCCGAGGCCCGCCGGCAGCACCTGGTTCGCGGCACCGGCGGCGAACTGCGAGGCCACCAGCGGGCCGGGCGGCAGCCGCTCCGGCAGGGCGCCCTGCCGGACGCAGGCGGCGGCCACCCAGGTCAGGCAGGTGAAGCAGAACGCGGCGAGCAGCCACCAGGGGTCGGCGGCGGCCAGCCGCGCGGCACCCGCGTAGGCGGCCCGCCGGTCGACCAGGGCCCACCCCCCGACCAGCAGCAGCGGGAGCAGGACCAGGGCCGGGCGGACGAGACGGGCGGCGGGGGAGCGGCGCGGGGCGGCGGGGCAGGGGGTGGCGGGGAGCGGTGCGGGGAGTGTTTCGAGCTGGAGCTGGGACACGGCGTACGTCGTCCTTCCGCGTCACGCCCGGGGACGGGGCGGACGGATGCAGGGCGAGGCAGGGGGACGGCGGAAACGTGCCCGTCCGGTGTGACGACTCGGTGTCCGGCAGAAAAAGCGAGGCGGGCGGGAGAACGACACGGCGCGATCCGGGGCGGGCCCGGGCTCGAGGAAACGCGGTCCGGCCGGCCGCGACACACCACCGGCGCCCTGCTGCGCCCTCCGCCCGGCGCGTGCCACCGCCCGGACCGATGCGCACCCCGGCGCCCTGCTGCGCCCTCCGCCCGGCGCCTGCCACCGCCCGGACCGATGCGCACCCCGGCGCCCTGCTGCGCCCTCCGCCCGGCGCCTGCCACCGCCCGGACCGATGCGCACCCCGGCGCCCCGCACCGCCACGCACGGCCTCCGCCGCCTCCGCCGGGGAGCCCGGGCTCCGTTGGGCCTCGCCGCCTCCGCCGGGAACCCGGGGCTCTCGCAGGCCGTACGCCGTGTCCATCCTCACTGTCGGGGACCCGGGGCTTTCGCAGGCCGTACGCCGTGTCCATCCTCACTGTCGGGGACCCGGGGCTTTCGCAGGCCGTACGCCGTGTCCATCCTCACTGTCGGGGACCCGGGGCTTTCGCAGGCCGTACGCCGTGTCCATCCTCACTGTCGGGGACCCGGGGCTTTCGCAGGCCGTACGCCGTGTCCATCCTCACTGTCGGGGACCCGGGGCTTTCGCAGGCCGTACGCCGTGTCCATCCTCACTGTCGGGGACCCGGGGCTTTCGCAGGCCGTACGCCGTGTCCATCCTCACTGTCGGGGACCCGGGGCTTTCGCAGGCCGTACGCCGTGTCCATCCTCACTGTCGGGGACCCGGGGCCCCCGCAGGCCGTACGCCGTCTTCATCCCCACTGTCGGGAACCCCGGGGCCCCCGCAGGCCGTACGCCGCCTCCACCCCCACCGCCGGGAACCCCGGGGCCCCCGCAGGCCGTACGCCGCCTCCACCCCCACCGCCGGGAACCCCGGGGCCCCCGCAGGCCCTACGCCGCTTCCACCCCCACCGTCGGGAACCCCGGACTCCGCAGCACCCGTCGCTCCGCGTCCACCGCGAACACCTCGCAGTGCTCCCGGGCCGCCGCCCATCGCACGCCCTCCGGGCCGAGGGCGAACGCCGCCGTGGCGGCCGAGTCGGCCTCGGTCAGGGTGGGGGCCACGACGGTCAGGCTGAGCAGGCCGGTCGCCGGGCGGCCCGTGCGGGCGTCGAGGATGTGGTCGCCGCGCTCGTAGCGGGCGGACGTGGCGACGGCCCGGTCCGTGAGGTCCAGGACCGCGCACAGCCGGTCGGCGTGTTCCGGGTGGCGGACGCCCACCCGCCAGGGGCCGCCGGCGGCGATCACGTCGCCGCCCGCGTTGAGGCAGAAGCGCCGCGCCCCGGCCGCCGACAGCAGCTCCGCCCCCTTCTGCACCGACCAGCCCTTCACCACGGCGCAGGGGTCCAGGCCCCGGCCGGGCAGCCGGACGTCGAAGGCGCCTCCGGTCGCGGTCCGGTACTCCTCGCACAGCTCCAGGACCTCGCGGAGGTCCGGGCTCGGTGCCGTCACCTCCCCGCGGTCCAGCCGCGACACCTCGCTGTCCGGCCGGAACGGGCTGAACCGCGCGTCGACCTCCCGCAGCCACGCGAACAGGTCGTCCACCGGCGCCCCGGGGAAGCCCTCGTCGTCGATCCGGACCGACACCGGGAACCCCATGACGTGTTCGACGCGCCGCATCCGTCAGCCCTTCGCGTCGATCGCGGCCTGGAGCGACTCCTTGTAGCCGTCGCTGGTGATCGTGGCGCCGGACACCGTGTCGATGTCGGCGCTCTGCGCCCGCAGCGTCTCCTCGATCAGCTTCGGCACGGCGGCCGTGGTCTGCGGATGGTTCGGCTGCCGGAGCATCCGCACCGAGGCGATTCGGTCGCCGGAGAAGGTGACCTCGACCTGCACCGGCCCCTTCTCCGTGTCGATCGTCGACCCCGACACGACCGTGGACGTCGTGCCGCCGGGCCCTGGGGACGAGGAGACCGAGGGCGTCGAGGCCGGCGCGGCGGCCTCCGTGGCGGTCGACGACGACCCGGTGTCGTGCGACGGCGCGTACCGCCAGACCGGGATCAGGCCCGCGACGCTGAGGACGAGGACGGGCAGGGCTCGCTTCACGACAGTCTCCTCGTCATCCGGCCAGGCTGAAGCGTTCGAAGTGGAGCTGCGGCTTGGGCACGCCCAGCTCGCGCAGGCTGCCGAGCACCGCGTTCATCATCGGCGGCGGACCGCACAGGTAGACGTCCCGCCCGGCGATGTCCGGCACCAGCCGCGCCAGCTCCCCCGGCGCCAGCCGGTCGGGTACCGGCGGGCCCGTGACCAGGTGCAGTTCGGCGCCCTTGGCGACGGCGAGATCGCGCAGCTCGTCGTAGAGGACCGCGTCCTGGTCCGTGGCGACCCGGTAGATCACGACCGCGTGGCCGTGCAGTTCCTCCAGCAGGGCCCGGATCGGGGTGACACCGACGCCGCCGGCGATGAGGAGGGCGTCCGGACGGGTGCGGTGCAGGGTGGTGAAGGCGCCGTAGGGGCCCTCGGCGAAGACGCGGGTGCCGACCTTGAGGTGCCGCAGGGCGGCGCTGCCGTCGCCCGCCCGCTTGGCGGTGAGCCGGAGCGTGCGGCCGTCGGGGGCGGCGGACAGCGAGAACGGGTTCGCCTGCCACCAGCGGTCCTTCGTCAGGAACCGCCACAGGAAGAACTGCCCGGCCCGGGCGGGCAGCCGGTCCAGGTCGCGGCCGGTGACGTAGATCGAGACGACGTCGTCGTTCTCCGGGACGACGGCCGTCACACGGAACCGGTGGCGCCAGTTCCGCCACAGCGGCAGCACCAGCCGGCCCGTGAACACCGAGGCGAGGGCCACGCCCCACACGGCGTACCAGTACGTCTTCGCCGCCGCCGAGGAGGTGAACGTCGTGCCCGCCGCGACCTGGTGCGTGAACGCCAGCACCACCGCCCCATAGGTGTACAGGTGGATGAAGTGCCAGGTCTCGTAGGCCAGCCGGCGCCGGGCGGAGCGGGCCGAGACCACCCCGACCACGATGATGATCGCCAGCGCGACGATCGCCCGCAGCACGCCCTCGACCGTCTCGGCGAGGTCCACCAGCTGGTTCACCGGGTCCAGGGACGAGGCCTGCGCGTAGCCGAAGACGATGAACACGACGTGCGCCAGCAGCAGCCACAGCACCGAGAAGCCCGTCCAGCGGTGCCAGGACGTCAGCCGGTCCATGCCGATCCGCCGGTCGAACCACGGCAGCCGTGCCACCAGCAGCAGCTGGAACGCCATGAGCAACGCCCCGAACAGGCCCGTCAGCCGGCCCAGCACGATCAGCGCGTTCGACGCGAAACCGGCCTGGACGAAGAAGACGGTCACCACGACCGCGTTGGCGAGCAGCACCGCGTACAGGCCGGTGCGGCCCACCACTCTGGGCCGCACCGCCGGGCGGGTCGCCGCGGGAGGTTGATGGAGGGTCGTCACGGTCGGCAGCTCCTTGATCGGATCCTGGGATACCGAGCTTGGCCTCGGGGAGCTGTCGGAATACTGTCGCTCAACTTTCAAGTGTTTATCGATCCCGCGGCGGAGGGCCGGACGGCTAGGGGAGGCAGCACAGGTGAAGCACTATGAGCGGGTGGAAAAAGTACGACTGCTCGTCGTCGACGACGACCCGCCGATCGCCGACCTCGTCGCGACCGTCGCCCGCTACGAGGGCTGGGAGGCGGTCACCGCGTACACCGGCGAGGACGCGCTGCGGCGGGCCGCCGAGTTCCACCCGGACATCGTGGTGCTCGACCTGATGCTGCCCGGCGTGGACGGCTTCGGCGTCCTGGACCGGCTGCGCGCCTCCGGCACGATGGTGCCGGTGGTGTTCCTGACCGCGCGGGACGGTGTCGCCGACCGGGTCGCCGGCCTCACCCGGGGCGGCGACGACTACCTGGTCAAGCCGTTCGCCGTGGAGGAGCTGATGGCCCGGTTGCGGACGGTGCTGCGGCGCAGCGCCGGACCCGCCTTCCAGCGGTCCGTGCTCCAGGTCGGCGACCTCACCATGGACGAGGACACCCGCGAGGTGCGGCGCGGCGAGCGGCTGCTGTCGCTGACCCCGACCGAGTACGAGGTGCTGCGCTACCTGATGCGCAAGTCGCCCACCGTGCTCACCAAGGCGCAGATCCTCGACCACGTGTGGGAGTACGGCTTCGGCGGCCGCTCCAACGTCGTCGAGCTGGTCGTGAGCCGGCTGCGCCGCAAGCTCGACGAGACCGACGACGGCGCCGCCCCGCTGATCCACACCGTGCGCGGCTTCGGGTACGTGCTGCGGCAGGCCTCCGAGTGATCGCCCGGCTGAGGCGGACCTACCGCAGGATGCGCCTGGGCACCCGGCTGGCCCTGGGCCTCGGCGCCCTGGCGCTGGTCGTGTTCGCCGTGGTCGGCACCGCCCTGACCACGTACATGCGGGACTACCTGTCGGCCCAGCTCGACACCCAGCTCGCCCAGGCCCAGCTCGCCCAGTCCAAGAGCATCGCGGACTACGGCACCCTCTCGGGCAAGAAGTACTACAGCTGGTTCTACGCCGTGTACGACGTCAAGGACGGCCCGCCCGAGCTGCGCCGGCCCGAGGACCCGGCCGACCTGCCGAAGGACGTCGACGACTTCACGGCCCTGGCCTCCGCGCAGACCGCCGCGCACACCGAGCTGCTGCGCACCGAGCACCTCCGGGGCGCCGGCACGTACCGGCTGCGCGCCTGCGAGGTCGAGCCCGGGGTGGTCCTGGTCAGCGCCGCGCCCATGGCGGACATCGAGGACACGGTCGGGCAGCTGATCACCATCCAGGTCGTCACCTTCGCGCTCGCGCTGCTCGCCCTGGTCGTCTTCGGCCGCCGGATGCTGCGTCGCGGCCTGAAACCGCTCAGCGACATGGCGACCACCGCGCACGGCATCGCCTCGCACGACCTGACCGAGTCGGCCGCCCGGCTCCCGCTGCGCGCCGACGGCCGGGACGGCGGGCCCGAGGTGGACGAGCTGCGGACCGCCTTCAACACCATGCTGGAGCACATCGACGACTCCCTCGCCGTGCGCGCCGAGGCCGAGCAGCGGCTGCGCCGGTTCGTCGCCGACGCCTCCCACGAACTGCGCACCCCGCTGATGTCGGTGCGCGGCTACGCCGACCTCTTCCAGTACGCCGCCGCCAACGCCCCCGAGGAACGCGAACGGCACCTGGCCCGGCTGCGCGCCGAGGCCGCCCGGATGGGTGTCCTCCTCGACGACCTGCTGCTGCTCGCCCGGCTCGACGCGGCCGAGGTGGAGACCCCGCTGCGGCTGGAGGACGCCGACCTGACGGACCTGGTGGGCCAGGCCGCCGACGCCTTCCGCGCCGGACGCCCCGACCATCCGCTGACCGTGCGGACGGGTCCGCGTCCCGTGCGGCTGCGGATGGACCCGCTGCGCATCCGCCAGGTCGTCGACAACCTCCTGGCCAACGCCGCCGTGCACACCCCCGCCGGTACGAAGGTGTCCGTCGAGGTGCGTGTCACGCCCGGCACGGCCGAGGTCCGGGTCACCGACACCGGCCCGGGCATCCCGCCCGACGACCGGGACCGCGTCTTCGACCGCTTCTACCGCGTCGACAAGGCCCGCAGCCGCGACCGCGGCGGCAGCGGACTGGGCCTGGCGGTCGCCCAGTCCCTGGTCCGGGCCCACGACGGCCACATCGAGCTGCACAGCGAGCCGGGCTCGACCGTGTTCACCGTGTGCCTGCCCCGGAACGGCGTGGGCCCTGCGGACGGGTGACGACGGCCCTCTAGACTCGACCGGCGACAGCCCGTACGACCATGGCCAAAAGTCTCCGCCACACCGAAGGGCTCCGGCGTCTTGATACGGATGGAATCAGTCACCAAGCGGTACCCGGACGGCACGGTGGCGGTCGACCGGCTCTCGCTGGAGATACCCGACCGCTCGATCACCGTCCTCGTCGGACCGTCGGGCTGCGGCAAGACGACCACCCTGCGCATGATCAACCGGATGGTCGAACCCACCGAGGGAACGATCCTCCTCGACGGTGAGGACATCCAGCGACAGCCCGTCACCACCCTGCGCCGCTCCATGGGTTACGTCATCCAGAACGCCGGCCTCTTCCAGCACCGCACGATCGTCGACAACATCGCCACCGTGCCCCGCATGCTCGGCTGGGGCAAGCAGAAGGCCCGCGCCCGGGCCGCCGAGCTGATGGAGCGGGTGGGTCTGGACGCCGCGCTCGCCAAGCGGTACCCGTACCAGCTCTCCGGCGGCCAGCAGCAGCGCGTCGGCGTGGCCCGGGCGCTCGCCGCCGACCCGCCGGTGCTGCTCATGGACGAGCCGTTCTCCGCCGTCGACCCGGTGGTGCGCAAGGGACTCCAGGACGAACTGCTGCGCATCCAGGACGAGTTGGGCAAGACCATCGTCTTCGTCACGCACGACATCGACGAGGCGGTCAAACTCGGCACGATGGTCGCCGTGCTGCGCACCGGCGGGCACCTCGCCCAGTACGCGCCGCCCGCCGAGCTGCTGGCCGCCCCCGCCGACGCCTTCGTCGAGGACTTCCTCGGCGCCGACCGCGGCATCCGGCGGCTGTCGTTCTTCCCGTCCGCGCGGCTGGAGTTGACGACCGCCCCGGTGATCCCGCTCGACGCCACCGCCGAGCAGATCGCCGCCCCCGGCGCCGACCACCTCCTGGTGACCGACGCGGACGGCCGCCCGCTCGGCTGGGGCGCGCCCCGCGCCCTGACGGCCGGCGCCATCCGGCCCGCCGGACTCCTGCCCCACGGGCGGCCGTTCGTGCCGGGCACCGACTCGCTGCGGGCCGCCCTCGACTGCGCCGTGCTCTCCCCGACCGGCTGGGCCGTCGCCGTGGACGCCGACGGACGGGTGACCGGAGTGGTCTCGCAGCAGACCATCGGGGAGGCGATCCGCAGCGCCCACGCCGCCGCCGGGGCCGACGCCGACGCGGCCAGGGTCTCGTCGTGAACGGCTTCCTCGACGGCTTCTTCGACATCCCGAGCGACCTCCAGCACAGCTGGCTCGGCCTGATCGGGCTGCACCTGCGCGAGGCGCTGCTGCCGGTCCTGGCCGGGCTGCTGCTCGCGCTGCCGCTCGCCCAGCTGTGCGTCCGCTTCCGCTGGCTGTACCCGCCCGTGCTCGGCGCCACCACCATCCTCTACGCCGTGCCCTCGCTGGCGTTCTTCGTCGTCCTCATCGACTACACCGGCCAGACCGAGCTGACCGTGATGATCCCGCTGGCCGTGTACAGCCTCGTGGTGCTCGTCCCGGCCATCGTCGACGGGGTGCGGTCCGTGCCGCAGGAGACCCTGGCCGCCGCCACCGCCATGGGCTTCGGACCCGTACGCCGCTACCTCCAGGTGCAGTTGCCCATCGCCGTGCCCGCCATCATCGCCGGGCTCAGGGTCGCCACCGTCTCCAGCATCTCCCTCGTCAGCGTCGGCACCCTGATCGGCAACCAGGGCGCCCTCGGCAACCTGCTCGCCGACGCCCAGAAGTACGACCGGCCCGAACTGGCCGTGAACTCCGTGCTCACCACGGCCGCCCTGGCGATCCTCTGCGACGCCCTGCTGGTCCTGCTCCGCGTCGCGCTGACCCCCTGGATGCCGAACGGCACCCGCAGGCGCCCGAGGACGGCCGCGCGGCAACGGCCCGTGCCCGAGGACGTGATCCGGTGAACGTACTGAACTTCGTCCACGCCTTCTTCAGCGACAGCGCCCACTGGCACGGCTACGACGGCATCCCCCAACGCCTCCTCGAACACGTCCAGTACTCCGCTCTGGCGCTGGCCCTCGCCGCCGCGATCGGCCTGCCCGTCGGGCTGCTGACCGGGCACACCGGGCGGGGCGGCAACGCCCTCGCCTTCATCGCCACCGCCGCCCGCGCGCTGCCCAGCTTCGGCCTGCTGGTGCTGATCGTCATCATGATGGGCTTCGGCCTGCTGCCGGTCATGATCCCGCTGGTCATCCTCGCCGTCCCGCCGATCCTGGTGACCACCTACGAGGCGGTCCGCTCCGTCGACCCGTCCCCGGTGGACGCCGCCCGCGGCATGGGCATGCGCGAATCGCGGATCCTGTTCCAGGTCGAACTGCCCGTCGCCCTGCCGCTGATCCTGAGCGGCCTGCGCTCCGCGGCCATCCAGATCGTGTCGACGGCCACCATCGCCGCGTACGTCAGCCTCGGCGGCCTCGGCCGGTACATCGTCGACGGGCTCTACCAGCGCGACTACGAGAAGGTCGTCGGCGGCGCCACCCTGGTCGCCGTCCTGGCGCTCGTCACCCTCGCGGTGTTCTGGGCGGCGGGCCGCCTGGCCGTGTCACCGGGCGTGCGCCGACGCTGAGACCACCCGGGCAGGTCTGTAAGAAACCGTGACCAGGCCGCCCTTGACTGACCGTAAAGCGGCTGGATTGGATCGGTGGATGACTTCTACCGCGAAGAGCAGCTGGTCCAGGACGAGGCACACCGGCGCGGCGGCCGTCGCGCTCACCGCCGCGGCGGCGCTGCTCGCGGGCTGTTCGTCCGGCGACACCTCCGACAACCCCCTGGCGGGCGAGAAGGCGAAGGCCGGCACCGTCGTCGTCGGCTCCAACAACTTCGCCGAGAGCACCCTGCTCGCCGACATCTACGGGGAGGCCCTCAAGGCCAAGGGCATCAAGGTCACCTACAAGCACAACATCGGCAGCCGCGAGACGACGTACGGCCTGATGAAGAACGGCTCCGTCACCGTGCTGCCGGAGTACAACGGCTCGCTGCTGGCCTACCTGGACCCCAAGGCCGAGCAGAAGTCCGCCGAGGCGGTCAACGAGGCCGTCAAGGCCAAGCTGGACAAGAACCTGACGCTGCTGCAGTCCTCGCCCGCCGAGGACAAGGACTCGGTCACCGTCAACGCCCAGACCGCGAAGAAGTACAAGCTGACGTCCTCCTCCACCCTCGCGGACCTCAAGGACGCCGCGCCGGACCTGGTGATCGGCGGTTCGCCCGAGTTCCAGACCCGGCACCAGGGCCTGGAGGGCCTGAAGTCCGTGTACGGCCTGGAGTTCAAGTCCTTTAAGGCGCTCGACGCGGGCGGCCCGCTGACCCAGGCGGCGCTGACCCGGAACACCGTGCAGGCCGCGGACATCTTCACCACGGACCCGACCATCGTGAAGGAGAAGTTCGTCGTCCTGAAGGACCCGGAGAACCTCTTCGGGTTCGCCAACGTGACCCCGCTGGTCCACAAGGACGGCCTGCCGAAGGAAGGCGCCGACGCGCTCGACGCCGTCTCCGCCAAGCTGGACACGAAGACGCTCCTGGAGCTGGACGCGCAGGTGCAGTTGGAGAAGAAGGACCCGCTGGACGTGGCCAAGGCGTGGCTGAAGCAGGCGGGTCTGGCCTGACCGCGCCGCCCGTCACGATGCGGTAACGGGCCCGGCCGGATCCCGAGGGGACCGAACGCGGGCCGGGGGTGGGGCGTCACAGGGACGGAACCATCCCCGGTCACCGCGAACCCCTGGGAGCGTCATGCGCACCGACATGACCCGCACGGCCCGCCTCCTCCTCGTCCTCGCCCTGTCCGCCGCCGCGGCCGGTGCCGCCGCGGGGTGCGGCGCGGCGGAGACCGGCGGCACGCAACCGGACCCGCGCACGCCGCGCTCCGACGACCGCACCCCGCGCTCCGACGACCGTGCCCAGCAGGTCGCCGAGGCCTGGGACGGCTCCCCGGCGGCCGCGCGGTGGCGCGCGGGCTACCACCCCATGGGGCCGGTCGTCCACTTGCCCGGGAACGGCGTCCCGCGCGACGACGCCGACCGGCGCGCCTACGACATCGGCAACTTCGACCTGCGGGGGAAGCTCCCCGCCGCGCCGGGCGGGAGCGGACGAGTGACCTGGCGGAGCGGAGGCTCCCTCACGATGCCGCTCATGGACGCCGAGCAGGTCTACGAGACCCTGGACACCGCCGACAGCCCCGGACCGCGCCTGACCGTGACAGGGGCGAAGCTGGGCGAGATGACCGTGGCCACCAGCCGCGGCCCGGCGACCGTCCCCGCCTGGCTGTTCACCCTGGAGGGCTACGACAGTCCCCTCGCACGCGCCGCGGTGAGCCCGTCCGAGCTCCCGAAGCCGCCGATCCGGCCGCTCGGGCAGAACGTGCCCACCGACGTGCTGGCGCCGCTCGGCGGCCTGACCGAGGTCGCCGCCGACGGCCGGTCCGTCACCGTGCTGGCCCACCACGGCTCCTGCGACGACGGCCCCGTCGTGGACGTGCTGGAGACGGACGGCAGCGTCGTGCTGTCCGCCGCCGTGACGGGCGTCGAGGACGGTCCCTGCACGAGTGAACTGCGCGGCGAGGAGATGACGGTGAAGCTGGCCGGGCCGGTCGGCGACCGCGTCGTCCTGGACGCGTTCACCGGCCGCCCCGTGCCGTACACCGACCGGCCCGGGAGCTGACGCCCTCGGCTCAGGCCTGCACCGCCGACGCGATCAACTGGTCGATCAGGGCGATCAGCACGTCCCGGCACGACTCCCGGTCCCGCGCGTCGCACAGCAGCACCTGTACGTGCTCCGGCACGGCGAGCGCCTCACGGATGTCCTCGGGCGGGTAGGGGTGTTCGCCGTGGAAGCCGTTGACGCCCACGACGAACGGGATGCCCCGGCGCTCGAAGAAGTCGATCGCGGCGAAGCTGGACTCGGGTCTGCGCACGTCGACCAGGACCACCGCGCCGAGCGCGCCGAGGGCCAGGTCGTTCCACATGAACCAGAACCGCTGCTGCCCCGGCGTACCGAACAGGTAGAGCACCAGGTCCTGGCTGATGGTGATGCGGCCGAAGTCCAGGGCCACGGTGGTGGCCCGCTTCTCCTCGATGCCGTCGAGGTCGTCGACGCCCAGACCGGCCATGGTCAGGGGTTCCTCGGTGCGCAGCGGGACGATCTCGCTGACCGACCCGACCAGGGTGGTCTTGCCGACGCCGAAGCCCCCGGCGATGAGGATCTTGACCGTGTCGGGTGCCGTGTGCGCGTCAGTGGCGGGGTCAGAGCCGGCCAAGGCCGTCCCTCACTTTCTGCAGCAGGTCCAGGTCCGGAGCGGTACGGGAGACGGGGCGCGGCGGGCGGACGGTGATCCGGCCCGCCTCCAGCAGGTCGCAGAGCAGGATGACGACCACGCTGACCGGAAGGTCGAGCCGGGCGGCCAGCTCCGCCACCGCGACCGGCTCGGCGCACAGCCGGAGGATCCGGTTGTGCTCGGGCTGCGGCCGGGCCGCCGTGTCGGGCGGCGGATCGACCGCGGTCACCGTCGCGATGAGCGTGAAGTCCGCACGGCTGGGCCGGGTCCGGCCACCGGTCAGCGCGAACGGCCGTACGAGCCGACCCGCCGAATCGCCTCCGCCCACCTCACACGCCGGGGTCGACGGCGGGTCCGGCCACACCCCGCGGTGCCGCGCTGAGGTGCTCGCCGATCTTCTTCACCAGCATGTTCATCTGGTACGCGACCACGCCCACGTCCGCGCCCGGCCCGGTCAGCACGACCAGATGGGCGCCCGGACCGGCGGAGGTCAGGATCAGGTAGCTGTTGGCCATCTCGATGAGCGCCTGGCGCACCGGACCGCCCCGGAAGTCCATGCTGACGCCCTTGCTGAGGCTCATCAGCCCGGACGCGGTCGCCGCGAGCCGCTCGGCGTCGTCGCGCAGGAACCCGGTGGACTTGCTGACCACCAGGCCGTCCTCGGAGAGCACCACGGCCTGGTTCACGTCGGCGACCCGCTCCACGAGTCCGGTCAGCAGCTGGTCGAGCTGGGTGTGCGTGGCGGGGATGGGGCGTGTCATTGCGGTGTCCTTCGTCAGCGGTCGGCGGGCGGAGTCGAGGGGACCGGATCGGCGGCGGCCTGCCGGGGTGGTGCGGGCGTCTCCTGACCGGACGGCGGTTCGGCGTCGTCGTCACGGGCCCGGAGCGTGCCCCGCTGGAAGCCGGCCAGGGAGGAGGCGGCGGCTTCCGCGGTGAAGTCGTCGAGGGAGCCGTCGTCGCCCGCGGGCGCGGCCTCCTCGCGCAGCTCCTCCACCAGGCTGGTCTGCGGCACCCGGCGGGGGAGCGGGGCGAGGCCGTCGCGGCGGGGGATGACCGTGCGGGCGGCGGGCGCGGCGGCGGGGGCCGTGCGGGCCGTGACGAGCGGCCGGGGCTCGCGGGCGGACGCCGGGCCGCCCTCCGCGGCTTCGGCGTTCCCTGCGACGGCCGTGCCCCGCGGGGCGTCGGTGTCTGTCATGGGTTCCGTGTTCCGCGCCTCGGGCGCACTGGTGTCCGGGACCTCCCGGACCACGATCTCGTGCGGGATCAGCACGATCGCCGTGGTCCCGCCGTACGGCGACGCGCGCAGGGTGACGGTGATGCCGTGCCGGTGGGCCAGCTGGGCGATCACGAACATGCCGAGGCGCAGGTCGTCGGCGAGCGCCACCACGTCGAACTGCGGGGGCACCGCCAGCTGTTCGTTGAAGGACGCGTAGTCCTCCTCCGACATCCCCAGGCCCCGGTCCTCGACCTCGACGGCCAGGCCCTTGGCCACCATCCCGGCCCGCACGGTGACGGGGCTCGGGGCGGGCGAGTAGGCGGTCGCGTTGTCGATGAGTTCGGCCAGCAGGTGGATGACGTCGGCCACCGCGGGCGGGGCGACGTACACCTCCTCCTCGGTGTGCACCTCCACCCGCTGGTACTCGGCGACCTCGCCGACCGCGCCGCGCAGGATGTCGATCAGCGCGACCGGCTCGGTCCAGCTGCGGCCGGGCCGTTCGCCGCTGACGATGACGAGGTTCTCCTCGTAGCGGCGCAACTGGCTGGCCGTGGAGTCCAGTTCGTACAGGCCCTTGAGGATGTCCGGGTCGGTGTGCTCGCGCTCCAGCGTGTCGAGCTTGCTCAGCTGGAGGTTGACCAGGTTCTGGCTCTGCCGCGCTATGCCCAGGATGATCTTCTGGAAGCCGCGCCGGGTGTCGGCGAGTTCGACCGCGGTGTGCACGGCCGTGCGCTGGGCGGTGTTGAACGCCTGGGCCACCTGCCCGAGTTCGTCGTGCCCGTAGTCCAGCGGGGTCGTCGCCGACTCCGGGTCGACCGTCTCGCCGCGCTCCAGCCGCGCCACCACGTCGGGCAGCCGCTCCTGCGCGAGGCTGACGGCGGCCCGGCGCAGGCCGCGCAGCCGCCGGGACAGCGAGCGGGTGATCCGCCAGGACATGCCGACGCACAGCAGCAGCGCGAGCAGCCCGCCGGCGCTCAGCAGTGCCGCCTTGAGCAGCAGGGCGTCGGCCTTGTCGGCGCTGCGTTCGAGCAGTGCCGTCGTCTGCTGCTGAATGAGGCCCGCGTACTGCTCGGACAGCTGGTCCATGGCGGCGTTCCACCGCTTCTGCGCGTCCGGCAGGGCGATCTTGTCCGGGTCGGCACTGGAGTTGCGGGCCGCCAGCACCTTGTCCTCGACGGACTGCAGCGTCTGCCACTCCCGGCTCGCCAGGATGCGCTCGGTCTGCGTCTTGGCGCTGCCCGTCAGCTGCGGCACGACCTGGTCCTGGACCAGCCAGCGCCGCGTGTTCACCAGTTCCGCGAACTGCACCCAGGCCGCGTCGTCCAGATGCCCCGACGGCCAGGCCAGGGTGAGTTGGGCGTCCTCCCGGGAGACCAGCTCCGCCGCGTGCTCCAGCGCGACGAGCGGGCCGGCCTGCGAGGTGAGGTCGCCGTCGTCGACCTGGGAGAGCTCCTGGAAGGCGTGGATCTGGTCGTCGACGATCGAGGAGTACTGGTCCAGCGCCTGCTGCGGGGTGATGTCGGTGGGGTCGTCGACCTGGTCCCGGTAGTACTCCAGGCTGCCCACCGAGCCCAGCACCGAGTACAGCCGGTCGGAGATGCGCGAGGGCGCCTTCTCGATCGCGTCCGCCTGTCCGACCAGCTTCGCGACGGCCTTGTCGGTCTCCTCGCGCTGCGCGTCGAGCGCGGCCCGGGAGCCGTGCGGCGAGGCCAGCCAGGCCGCCGACAGGCTGCGCTCCCGCTGCAGCGCGAGCGTGGCGTCGGTGCCCATGGCACCGGTCGACCGGCTGAGCTCCGTCTGGTCACGCAGCCTGAGGCCCTCCGAGAACATCTGGATCGTCGTCACGCCCCACATCGCGGCGAGGGTGACGCTGGGCACCAGGGCCAGGAGGACCAGGGAGAGCCGTATGGAACCGAGACGGCGCCGGGCACCTGTCCGTCGAGACATCGTCGTCCTAGGGCGATCAGCGGGGAGCGAGGAACGGGAAAGCGGAACGGTCGTGAGGGCTGGGGGACGGGTGCGGGGGTGGTGGCGTGCCGGGCACGGCACATGGGATGCGCAGGATGTTATCCGTACAAGTGGACGTACGGGCCGGGCCTGACCGAATCTTTGGCGACACCATCACAGGAAAGGCCCGGTCACCGGGTCCCCGCGGCGGCGAACCGCGCCACCGCGGACACGTTCGACCGGGTCACGAACGCCGGACCGGTGAGCACCGGCGACACCCCGCCGCCGCTGATGTTGCCGTTGGTCCGGTACAGCCACAGGGCGTCCACCGCGAGATAGCCCTGCAGATACGGCTGCTGGTCCACGGCGAACTGCACCTCGCCGCGCCGGACCGCCTCGACCACGCCCTTGTCGAGGTCGAAGGTGGCGACCTTCGCCCTGCTGCCCGCCTGCCGGACCGCCTCGACGGCGCTGAGCCCGTACTGGGCGCCCAGGGTGACGACCTCGTCGATGCTCGAGTCCTGCCGCAGCCGGGACGCGATCGTGGCGGTCACCGCGTTCATGTCGCTGCCGTCCACGTACAGGTTGTCGGTGTCGCCGCGGAACGTCTTGCGCACTCCGGCGCAGCGGGCCTCCAGCGCCACGTTGCCCCGCTCGTGCACCACGCACAGGGCGTGCTGGGCCCTCAGGCCGTCCAGCTTGTCGCCGACGGCCCGGCCCGCGACGGACTCGTCCTGCCCGAAGTACTCCAGGAGCCCGGTCGGCCGCCAGGCGTCGATACCGGAGTTGAGCCCGACGACGGGTATGCCGGCCGCCTTGGCCTGGGCGACCGGGCCGCGCATCGCCGCCGGCTTGGCCAGCGTCACCGCGATGCCGTCGACCTTGTCGCGGACGGCGTCCCGCACCAGATCGGCCTGCGCGAGCGGGTCGGCGTCGCCGGCGTACGTCAGGTCGATGCCGTCCTTCGCGGCCGCCGCCTCGGCGCCCCGGCGCACCAGGTCCCAGAACGCGTCGCCCTTGCCGCCGTGCGTGATCAGGGCGACCTTCATCCCGGCGCCGGACGCGCCGGCCGGGTCCGCGTCGTCCCCGGCCGTGCCGAGGAAGGAGCAGCCGGACACGAGCAGGCACACGGCGGACGCCAGGGCCGCGAGACGGGCGAGTCTCCCGGAGGCGTGCGGCGGGGGAGGAGTGTTCATGAGGGGCGGACCTCGCTGTGCGGCCGAGCAAGAGCAGGAGGAGAGTGCGGGCGGGTCGCGGGGTGGGCGCCGGCCGGATGACTCTCGCTGGCCCGGAGCCAACCGTGTGTGACCACTGGTCGTCAAGTGAGCGGCCACTTGCCGTGAGTTGATGCTGCCGCATCGTGATGATCTGTCCGACCGGTCGAACAGCGGGGTTCCGCTTACGGCTTGCGCGGCACCGCCCCGTACCTCGCGACGTCCTCGTCACGGACGGTCTGGCCTGCGCTTTCCATACCGTCCGTGCGGTTCGGACGCCACCTGTGCGGCTGACCGAGGAGGGCTCCGCAAGGCCGCGTCTAGACTGGTGCGGCTCACGGGACGGCAGGGCGCGGTGACAGGAGGGCGGCGACGGTGACGGCAGCCGGCAGTGGCTTCGAGGACCCGTCCGCCGACGTGCTCGCCCAGGCGGCCGCGGCCTTCGGGCTGCTGGCCTCGCCCGCCCGGCTGCACATCGTCTGGGCGCTGGCCCAGGGCGAGAGCGACGTCACCGGGCTCGCGGAGCGCGTCGGCGGCGCGCTGCCCGCGGTCAGCCAGCACCTCACCAAGCTGAAGCTGGCCGGGCTCGTCCGCTCCCGCCGCGAAGGCCGCCGGCAGGTGTACTACGTCGACGACCCGGACGTCGTCGACGTCGTACGGCTCCTGGTCGGCCGGCTCACCGACCGCGCCGCACCCGCGCCCCGCCGCCTCCATGGCCTCTGAGACCACCCTGGGGGTGCTGCGGCGGCTGGAGTCGGGCCCGCGCGGGCTGACCGACACGGACGCCGCGTCCCGGCTGGCCGCCTGCGGCGAGAACACCCTGCCCCAGGAGCGGACGCCGAGCTGGCCCCGCCGGTGCGTCCGGGCCCTGCGCGACCCCTTCACCGCCGTCCTGCTCTGCCTGGGCCTGGTCTCCGCCGCCGTCGCCTCCTGGGGCACCGCCGTCGTGATCCTCGCCCTGGTCGCGGTCAGCTGCGTGCTGCGCGCGAGCGGGGAGCACGCCGCCGACCGGTCCCTGGCCGGGCTGCGGGAACTGGTCGCCGGCACCGCCACGGTGCTGCGCCGCGCCGACGCGGCGGATCCGCCGGAACCCCGGGAGGTGCCGGTCGCGGAACTGGTCCCCGGCGACGTCCTCCGCCTCGGCCCCGGCGACCTCGTCCCGGCCGACGTCCGCCTGCTCCGGTCGCGCGGGCTCACCGTGCACCAGGGCGCCCTGACGGGGGAGTCGGCGCCGGTGGGGAAGACCGCGGCCGACTCCGGTGCCGCCGACGAGTCGCACCTCTGCTTCCAGGGCAGCACCGTCGCCTCCGGCAGCGCCACCGCCGTCGTCGTCGCGACCGGCGCCGGGACCCGCTTCGCCGCCGCCCACCGGGTGCCGGACGCGCGCCGGGAGGGCGCGGCCTTCGACCGGTCCGTGCACGGGATCTCCTGGGTGCTGATCCGGTTCATGCTGCTGACGCCGCCACTGGTGCTCATGGCCAACGCCACGCTGCGCGACCGCGGCCTGGAGACACTGCCCTTCGCCGTCGCGGTCGCCGTCGGGCTGACGCCCGAGATGCTGCCCGTGATCGTCACGACGTGCCTGGCCCGGGGCGCCGCCCTCCTCGCCCGCACCCAGGGCGTGATCGTCAAGCGGCTGCCCGCGCTGCACGACCTGGGCGCCGTCGACGTGCTGTGCGTCGACAAGACCGGCACCCTCACCCAGGACCGGCCGGTCGTCGAACGGTCCCTGGACCCGGCCGGCCGGGACGACCCGGAGGTGCTGCGCTGGGCCGCCGTCGGCTCCTGGTGGACCCTCCAGCTCGCCGAACTGCCCACGCCGGACGCCCTCGACGAGGCCCTGCTGGAGGCGGCCGGGCCGGTGGGCGAGGAGTACGACGGGGTGGACGCCGTGCCGTTCGACCCCGTACGGCGGATCTCCACGGCGGTGGTCCGAGGCGGCCTGGGGCGGCACACCGTCGTCGTCACGGGTGCCGTCGAGGCCGTCCTGGAGCGCTGCGCGAGGCGGCCCGGCGAGCACGACCGGCTGCTGTCGCTCGCCGCCCGGGAGGCGGACGCCGGGCTGCGGGTGCTCGCCGTCGCCACGGCCGACCGCCCCGCCGGCCCGGGCGCTCCGGCCGACCCCCGCGGGCTCGCCTTCCGGGGCCTGGTGGCCTTCCGGGACGCCCTCGCCCCGACCGCCGCCGAGGCCCTGCGCGGCCTCGCCGACCGGGGCGTCACCGTGAAGGTCCTCACCGGCGACCACCCGGCCACGGCGGCCCGGGCCTGCCGGGAACTGGGCCTGGACCCGGGCGAGGTACGCACCGCCGGACAGCTGGACGACGCCGGCGCGGCGACCGTCGTCGCCCGCTGCACCCCGGAGGACAAGGCCCGGGTGGTCGCCGCCCTGCGCGCCGCCGGGCACACCGTCGGCTTCCTCGGCGACGGCGTGAACGACGTGGCCGCGCTGCGTACGGCCGACGTGGGCATCGCGCCCCGCTCCGCCGTCGGCGTGGCACGGGACAGCGCCGACGTCGTGCTCGCCGAGAAGGACCTCACGGCGATCGGCCACGCGATCACCTCCGGCCGGCACGCGAGCGGCAACATCGCCTCCTACCTGCGCGTCACGCTCTCCTCGAACCTGGGCAACGTCGTCGCCATGCTCGCCGCGGGCCTGCTGCTGCCCTTCCTGCCGATGCTCCCGGCCCAGGTCCTCGCGCAGAACCTGTGCTTCGACGCGGCCCAGCTCGCCTTCGCCCACGACCGTCCCGGCACGGCGGCGCTGCGCGGCCCGGCCGGGCTGCGGCCGCGTTCCTTCCTGAAGTTCGTCACCGCCTTCGGCGTGCTCAACGCGGTCGCCGACCTCGCCACCTTCGCCGTCCTCGCCCTCGCGCTGCACGGCCCCGACGCCGTCGACGACGAGGCCGTGTTCCACTCCGCCTGGTTCACCGAGAACCTGCTCACCCAGGCCGTGGTGATGCTGCTGCTGCGCACCGGCCCGCGCGCCGGGGGCAGCCGCGCGCCGGGCCCGGTCGCCCTGGCGGCGGCCGGGCTCGCCGTCGCCGGACTGCTGCTCCCGCCGAGCCCCCTCGGCGCGGCCCTCGGCATGACGGCCCTGCCCGCCGCGTACTACCTGCTGCTGGCGGTGGTCCCGGGGCTGTACGCCCTGGCCCTGGCCGGGGCCCGGGCCGCCTACCGGCGGCGTCAGCCGTAGGTGAGGTTCGAGCAGGGGTTGTCGGCCGCGGACCGGGCCCCGTCGGCGACCTCGGACGGTACGGCGGTCGGGGTGGGGGACGCCGGCGCGCCGGCCGCCGGGGTGTCGGCGTAGTTCTGGCCCAGGACGACGCTGACCCCGCTGCCGGTCACCGACTGGAGCTCGGCGCCGGGGAAGGCCCGTGCCACGGTCCGGGCCTCGTCCTCCAGGCCGGGGCCGTACTCGACCAGCGTGGTGGTGTGGTCCTGGGTGGACGCCGTCGCCGTCCCCGTGACGGTGAAGCCGTCCGCGGCGAGGGCGGCGGCGGCACGGGCGGCCAGGCCCGGGACCGACGTGCCGTTGTAGACGGCGACGTCGATGCCGTCGCCGGAGACCGGCCCGGGAGAGGCGGAAGGCGTGCTGGAACCGGCCGATCCGGTTTTCTTCCCGCCGGCGTTCTTGCCGTCGATGGTGCGGTCGGCCCGCAGCGCGGCCCACAGCGCGTCGGCGTCCGGCTGCACGAGCGCCACCCGGGACCCCTCGTAGCGCCAGGGGACGGTGACGAACTTGGTGTTGTGCAGGTCGATGTCCTTCAGGGACATCGCGAAGGAGATCAGCTTGTCGGCGGAGCCGAGGCCGGGGTCGACGGTGAGCGACTGCGTGGCGGCCTCGGCCAGCGGCAGCAGGTTCGTCGGGGTGAGGCCCTTGCTCTTCATCTCCTTCAGCAGGCTCGCCACGAACGCCTGCTGGCGCTTGATCCGGCCGATGTCGGACCCGTCGCCGATGCCGTGCCGGATCCGCACGTAGTCCAGGGCCTTCTGGCCCGACACCGTCTGCTCGCCCTTGTGGAACAGCAGCTTGCCCGGAGCCGTGAGGTGCGGGTTGAGGTCGTTCTCGTAGACGTCCTGCGGCAGGCACACCTTCACTCCGCCCACCACGTCCGTCAGCCGGGCGAAGCCCTTGAAGTCGACGACGACGGTGTGGTCGACGCGCAGCCCGGTGAGCTGCTCGACCGTGTTCTGGGTGCAGGCGGGGTTGCCCTTGGCGGTCTGGCCGACCGAGTACGCCGCGTTGAACATGGTGTCCGGCTGGGCCTTGGTCCAACTGCCGTCGGGCAGCCGGCAGGGCGGGATGGTGACCAGGGTGTCGCGGGGGATGGAGACGGCGATCGCGTGCCGGTGGTCCGCGTAGACGTGGAGCAGGAACGCCGTGTCGGAGCGGCCGACGTCGTCCTTGTCGCCGCCGCCGAGGGCCTCGTTGCCGCCGGTGCGGGTGTCGGAGCCGATCACCAGGACGTTCTCGCCGGTCGACGAGCCGGCCTCGGGGCGGTTGTCGGACAGGCCGCCGGAGTCGAACGTGCTGATGTCGCCGTCCAGCTTCAGGTACAGCCAGCCGGCGCCGCCCGCGACGAGCACCAGCAGCGCCAGGCAGACCAGCAGCGCGGTGCGCACGCCGCTGCGGCGACCGCGGCGGCGCCTCCGGTCGCGGGGTGCGGCCCGGCTGCCCCGGCCCGCACCCCCGTTCCGGTGCCGCGGCGGTTGTGTCCTGCGGTTGCTGGTCACCGTCATCGGCGTCTGCTCGCCTCTCGCCCGGGGGTTGTACAGTTGCGCAATGTAGCAACTGTCGAGACGAGGGAGAGCATCACGTGCTGCGCAACGGACTGGAGCCCTGGCACCTGCTGATCCTGGCGATCGTCGTGATCGTCCTGTTCGGCTCGAAGAAACTGCCGGACACGGCACGTTCGCTGGGCCGCTCGATGCGGATCCTCAAGAGCGAGGCCAGGGCGCTGAAGGAGGAGAGCGCCGCGGACACGGCACCCGGGGGGCAGGCCCGGTCCGCGGCGCCCGTCGATGCGGACACGGCCTAGGGCTGTGGCGCGGGGGTCGCGGCCTGCGGCGCCAGGGGCGCGGCCTTCGCCGCCCGGGCCGCCTTCCGGCGCTGTCGGCGGCTGACGCGCGGCTCCTGGTCCGGGAGCCAGCCGAAGGTCAGGCAGCTGCCGACCACGCCCAGGAGCAGGCCGACGAAGAAGCCGCCCAGGTTGGAGGTCAGCCAGGTGCCCAGGGAGACCAGCACCCCGATGACCGAGTAGAACAGGCGCTGGGCGGGGTTGAAGAGGACCAGCAGCCCGCACAGCAGCATCACGGCGGGGAGCAGATAGCCGGCCAGGCCCTGCATGCCGACGTGCAGGATGACGTCCAGGGACGCCTTCAGGGTGAGCAGGATCTCGGCCCCGCCCAGGGCGAGCAGCAGCCCGCCCCAGAACGGCCGGCCGGCCCGCCACTGCCGGAACGCGGGCCGGACTCCCTCGCGCGGACCGCGCGGCATCAGCAACCCGACCCGCTGAAGCCCAGTTTCAGCCCGGGCAGCTTGAACACACCGGCGGTCGTGGCGTAGTTGGTCTGCCGCAGATTGGCGATGTGCACGGTGTCGGACTGCTGGCTGAAGACGCCCTTGGGGCCGCGGCCCAGCGGCCCGGCCTTGTCGAGGGTGCTGGCGTCGTTGCCGATCTCGATGTTGTTGAACGCCGCGTCGCCGGACAGCTGGGTCGAGTCGGTCGTCAGATCGCTGGCCGTGACCTTCTGCGCGCCCTCTCCCGCCCGGATGACCAGGTTCGTACCGCCCAGGTCCACGCTCT
This sequence comes from Streptomyces sp. Go-475, assembly GCF_003330845.1. Classification (GTDB taxonomy): domain Bacteria; phylum Actinomycetota; class Actinomycetes; order Streptomycetales; family Streptomycetaceae; genus Streptomyces. Next base: position 6,824,075 of record NZ_CP026121.1, read on the forward strand.
GGCACAGCTTGGTGAGCGTCGCGTTCTTGATCACGGACGTGACGACCAGCACCTGACCGCCGGTGTCACCCGCGTTCGGGCTGCCCTCGGCCATCTCGTCCAGACCGCCGAACTGGGCGAAGCCGGTGCCGTTCAGCTCGGTCGCGGTGACCGTGAACGGCATGCCGGAGATGGCGAACTGCACCCCCAGCGCCCCCTCGGCGGTGAGGACCGCGAGGCCCGCGGCGACCGCGGCGGCCGGCACCGCCATCACCGCGGCGCGGCGCGCCCGGACCCGCCCGCGCCGCGCGGGGACGCCACCGGCGTCCGTGGCGTTGGGGCCTTCCGGTCTTTCGGGGGTGTGCTCGGCGGAGGAGGTCATGTCTGCTCCAGGTGCATATGAGTGCGGATCGGGGTGGCACGTTGCCCTGGCGCGGACACCGACCGCGGGCGTGCGTCTCCTCACAACTCCCGGTGGTCGCAAGGGCTTTCTCGCTACGCCGCAGTAGCCGTCCAGGAAGTTACCGGGGGTTACATGAAGGGTCAAGAGAAGTGTGAACAAAGAGTGTCGATTGTGCGCCGCATGTGACTCGCCGCCACCCGGAAGGCTCACCGCGCGCACAACTCCCTTGCGGACTATTGACGTTGACGGACGCCGAGGTCTACAACTCTCCTCGTTCCACCGGATCCGTGGCGCCGGATCCGCCGCGCGGCACCGTCCGCGTGTCCCGGACCGCCCGTCCCGCACGGGCCCCCCGTAATCCGCTGCGTCCGCACGGGCTTTCTCTCGCCCGCGTCCCCTTCCAGGGCACGGAACCCGTGCCGTCAGCCACCCCCCGCCCGGCCCGGCCGGAGGCCTGCCCCCGTGCCTGCCTCCGGCCGGTCACCGGCCTGCCGTTGCCGGCCCGTCACGTACGGAGAAGGCGTGACGGGCCGGCAACGGCGGACGCCGACGCGCGTCCGCCACCCTCACCCCCCGCTTCAGAGAAGAGGTACACCCGCATGCGCACGCGCACCCTCGTCGCTCTCGCCGCCACCGTGGCCGCCCTGGGCCTCGCCGCCCCCGCCTCGGCGGCCGACACCCCCGTCCTGACCACCGCCGACGGCGCGGCCGTCGCGGTCGGCGACGTCCTCGACGCGTCCCTGGCGAGCGGCACCGCCGCCACCTTCTACTCCAGCGCGACCGGCACCAGCGGCATCTCCTGCACCAAGTCGGCGTTCGCCGCCACCGTCACCGACAACCCGGCCGCGCCCGGCACCGCCACCGAGTCCCTCACCTCGCACAGCTTCGACACCAGCGGCTGCACCGCCAACGTCGTGGGCGTCCTCGGCGTCAGCGGCATCACCGTCGACAACCTGCCCTACACCACGAGCGTGTCCTCCGACGGCACGGTCTCCGTGACCCCGGCCGCCGGCTCCACCGTCCAGTCCACGGTCAAGCTGCGCACCCTGCTCGGCACGATCACCTGCGTCTACCAGGCCCCCGGCCTCACCGGCACGGCCAGCAACGCCGACAACAGCATCTCCTTCACCAACCAGCAGTTCACCAAGGTGTCCGGTTCGTCGCTGTGCTTCAGCAACGCCTTCTTCACCGCCAAGTACGCCCCGGTGACGAAGGGCGGCGTCGCCGTCCACGTCAACTGACCGCCCCGGAGGGGTAGATCAACGCCGTCGCAGACGGACGGCCAGGGCGGCGCCGCCGGTGAGCACCAGCACCGTCGCGGCGCCGCCCGCCAGCATGGGCGTGGACGGACCGGAGGCCGGACGGCCGGGCGCGGAGGCCAGCGGCGACGGAGGGACAGCCACCCCCTCCGCCTCCTCCTTCTCCTCCTTTTCCTTCTCCTCCTTCTGCGACGGCTCCTCCTTCTGCGCCGCCGCCTCCTTCTCCCCCTTCTCCCTCTTCTCCTCGTCCTCCGTGTCCGGGAACACCACGTCCGAACACGAGTAATAGGTGTCCGGCGTGCTGCTGTTCCGCCAGACCGTGTACAGCACGTGCCGCCCGGCGCGGTCGGACGGCAGGGTCGCCTCCATGCGGTACGCGCCGTCCGTCAACACCGGGTCCGTCACCTCCGCGAACGGCTTCTCGGGCAGGTCGGCCCAGGACAGCGGTCCGGCCGGGTCGTATCCCGGCTTCGTCAGGTACATCCGGAACGTGCCCTTGTGCGGGATCGTCGAGACGTACCGCAGGGTCAGCGTCGCGCCGGGCGTCACCGCGGTCGCCGGCCAGTCGGCGCGGGCGAGGTCGAGGCCCCGGTAGGCGGGCAGGCCGCCGCTGCACAGCTTGCCGTCGGGGATCGTCTGCCGGTCCCGGCCGGCCACGTTCGCCACCCGCAGGTTGTCCCACGCCGTGAAGGGCGCGCCGTTCGCGGCGACGGCCGCGCGGCACGCCGCCGAGCCGGCGCGGTCACCGCCCTCCGGGGAGCAGGCCACCACCCGGCTCACCGGATCCGTCGGCGCGCCGTGCGCCCCCGCCGGGGCCGCCGCCCACAGCGGCAGCAGCAGCGGAGTCACGAGGGCGGCCGCGAACGCGGTGCGGTGTGCGGTCGTACGGGGCATGCCTCTGCGTCTCCTCGGCCGGGATGGGGGCAGTCGGTCATGCAGTACGGGAAACCGGCCCGGCGCGTTCACCTCGCCGCGACCCGTTCGAAAAGGGGCCATTCACGCCCGGCGCCCCCGCCATAGAGGGTGGGACACCGGCCGGATCGAGGGTTTCCCCCGTATCCCGATGACCTTCCCTTTGCCTATCGTTCGACCACAGCTGACCCACAGGTAACCCCGAACGGTCCGCTCCCCACTCGCGCCTGGCCGGCCATCGCGTCGCTCTTCGCTTTTCGAACCACCCCCCTCCGCTTCGACGACGAAGCGACTCCACCGCCGCTCCGCCCAGCCCGGAGTCCGGCCACGAAAGGCAACGACCGTGCGTACCTCCCCAGAGCTCAGACGGAAGCTGATATCCGTCGCCGCCGTCTCCGTCGCCCTGCTGACCGCCGCACCCGCCTCGGTCGCCGTCGCCCAGGAGTCCGCGCCCAGTCCCGCCGCCGTCCCGGCCGCGCAGACCGAGGCCGCCCCCGGCACCACGGCCGAGCGGCTCATCGTCGGCTACAAGTCGGGCGCCACCGAGGCCAAGTCCAACAAGGCCGCCGCCGCCGACGCCGCGGCCAAGGCCGAGAAGACCGGCGAGGACGTCGACTTCCAGCGCCGCCTCGGCACCGGTGCCGCCCTCGTCGAACTGGGCGCCGACCCCAGCCGGGCGTCCGTCGCCGACGTGGTGGCCGCGTACCAGGCCGACCCGCAGGTCGCCTACGTCGTTCCGGACCGTCTGAACAAGCCGACGGCCGTCACCCCGAACGACACCGAGTACAGCAAGCAGTGGGACCTGTTCGAGTCCACCGCCGGCATGAACGTCCCGGCCGCCTGGGACACCACCACCGGCACCGGCGTCACCGTCGCCGTCATCGACACCGGCTACGTCGCCCACTCCGACCTGGCGGCGAACATCGTCGGCGGCTACGACTTCATCTCCGACACGGCCGTCTCCGTCGACGGCAACGGCCGCGACAGCAACCCGGCCGACCCGGGCGACTGGTACAACGCGGGCGAGTGCGGCGCGGGCATCCCGGCGTCCAACTCCTCCTGGCACGGCACCCACGTGGCCGGCACGATCGCCGCCGCCACCAACAACGGCAAGGGCGTCGCAGGCATCGCCTACGGCGCGAAGATCTCCCCGGTCCGCGTCCTCGGCAAGTGCGGCGGCTACGACTCGGACATCATCGACGCCATCACCTGGGCGTCCGGCGGCACCGTCTCCGGCGTGCCCGCCAACACCAACGTCGCCAAGGTCATCAACATGAGCCTCGGCGGGGGCGGCGCCTGCTCCACCGCCACCCAGAGCGCCATCAACGGCGCCGTGAACCGCGGCACCTCGGTCGTCGTCGCGGCCGGCAACGAGAACACCAACGCCTCCAGCTCGTCCCCGGCGAACTGCAACAACGTCATCACCGTCGCCGCCACCAACCGCGCCGGCAGCCGCGCCTCGTACTCCAACTACGGCTCGGTCGTCGACATCGCGGCCCCCGGCGGCGAGACCCGCACCACCACGGCCAACGGCATCCTCTCCACGCTGAACTCCGGCACGAAGACGCCGTCGACCGAGAACTACGCCTACTACCAGGGCACCAGCATGGCCACCCCGCACGTCGCGGGCCTCGCCGCCCTGATGAAGTCGGCCAACTCGGCCCTCACCCCGGCGCAGATCGAGTCGGCCATCAAGGCCAACGCCCGTCCGCTGCCCGGCACCTGCTCCGGCGGCTGCGGCGCCGGCCTCGCGGACGCCGCCAAGACGGTCCAGGCCGTCAAGGGCGGTTCGTCCACCGGCACGACCTTCACCAGCACCACCGCCGTGGCCATCCCGGACAACGGCGCCGCGATCGAGTCGCCGATCAGCGTCACCGGCCGCACGGGCAACGCCCCCTCGGCCCTCCAGGTCGGCGTGGACATCACCCACACCTACCGCGGTGACCTCGTCATCGACCTGGTCGCGCCGGACGGTTCGGCGTACCGTCTGAAGTCGGCCGCGTCGGACTCCGCCGACAACGTGAACACCACCTACACCGTGAACGCCTCGAGCGAGGTCGCCAACGGCACCTGGAAGCTGCGCGTCCAGGACACCGCGGCGCAGGACACGGGAACGCTCAACAGCTGGAAGCTGACCTTCTGACGACTTTCCGAGTCGTCTGATCCTCCCTCGGGAACGCTGAACGGGGCAGGCCGCGAACGGGCGGGCCGGCCGGTGCGGATGGGGCACCGGCCGGCCCGCCTTCACGTCTGCCCCTACAACCCCCAAGTTAGATACCGAACGCGCTGTTTTCTTTCACCAGTTGCGCTTGTTTTGCCGGATGTGCACCCGCACTCCGGCACACTGGTGTGGTGAGCGCCGTCTGAGGGTGAGTTATCGTGTACGGGGGGTAAAAACAAACGGCATGACCCGTTCATTTCTGTCCCGGGAGAGTTCAGTCGATGGCGAGGCAGTTGCGAGCCGAGCAGACCCGCTCGACGATCATCACGGCCGCCGCTGACCTGTTCGACCGTCGCGGCTACGAATCGACCAGTCTCAGCGACATCGTGGAGCACGCCCAGGTCACCAAGGGCGCCCTCTACTTCCACTTCGCGGCGAAGGAGGATCTCGCCCACGCGATCCTCGAACTCCAGTCGCATACGGCCCGTCGGCTGGCGACGGAGACGGACAACCGCGGCCACACGTCCCTGGAGGCGCTGATGCGCCTCACCTTCGGCATCACCCGCATGTCCGTCGAGGACCCGGTGCTGCGGGCCGGCCTGCGGCTCGCCACCGGCGGCATCCGGCCCCGGCCGCCGCTGAGCCATCCGTTCACGGAGTGGCTGGACATCGTCACGGCCCGGCTCGTCGGCGCGGTCAAGGAGTCCGACGTCCACCCGGACATCGACATCGACGTCGTGGCCCACTCGCTGGTCTGCTTCTTCGTCGGCACCCGGGTCGTGGGCCGCTCCCGCGAGCCCGTCGCCCGCCAGCCCCGCCGGACGGCCGAGATGTGGAACATACTCATCCGCGGGCTGGTCCCGGTGACCCGCCGCGCCCGCTACCTCAGCCTGGCGGCCCGCCTGGAGCGGGAGATCGCGCCGGTGTGACCGGGGGCGCTCCCGTTGGGGTGAGGGGCGCGCCCGTTACGGTGAGGCACATGCCCGACACCCCTTCCGCGCCCGTGCTCCTCGGCAACCGGCCGGGCTCCTTCCCCCACAGCGTGCTGGCCGAGCGGCACCCCGCGATCATCCGCCAGGTCCGCGAGGCCTTCCCGTACGAACCCGCGCAGCACCGCGCGCTCGACGAGCTGCTGGCCAACTGCACCGAGGGCGAGATCGAACCGCTCCCCGCCGACGCGCACGACCGGGACCACTGGGAGAGCTGGGGGATGCGCGCCTACGCCGGCCGGTCCTGGTTCGACGTGCCGTGGCTGTGGGCCGAGAGCTGGTTCTACCGCCGACTGCTCCAGGCCGTCGGCTACTTCGGCCCCGGCCCCTGGCAGGGCATCGACCCCTTCCGCCCCTTCAAGCTGGCCGAACTCGACTCCGCCGAGACCGACGAGGAGCTGGCCGCGCTCGACGACCTCACCGGCCGGCCCGCCGCCGAACAGGAACAGGCCCTGCTGCACGGCTCCCTGTGGGGCAACCGCGCCGACCTCGGCTTCCGCCTCTCCGCCGAAGGCGCCCGGGGCGCGGACGCCGCCCCCGGCCTCGTGACCGACGACAGCGACCTGCTCTGGTCACTGCTCGACACCGCGGGCCGAAGCCCGGGCACCCTGTGCCTGGTCGCGGACAACGCGGGCCGCGAACTCGTCCCCGACCTGCTCCTCGTCGCCCACCTCCTGGCGAGCGGCCGCATCGGACAGGCCGTCCTGCACGTCAAGCCGTACCCCTACTACGTCTCCGACGCCACGACCGCCGACGTCGTCGACGCGCTGCGCCGGCTCACCGCCGCCGGGGGAGCGGCCGCCGCGTACGGACGGCAGTTGTGGTCCGCCCTGGCCGACGGTCGCCTCGCCCTGCGCGCCCACCCCTTCTCCAGCGCCCCGCTGCCCTACGCGGACATGCCCGGCGATCTGCGCGCCGAGTTCGCCTCGGCCACCCTCACCCTCGTCAAGGGCGACCTCAACTACCGCCGCCTGGTGGGCGACCGGCTCTGGGCGCCGACCACGCCGTTCCCGGACGTCACCGCGTACTTCCCCGGCCCGGTGGCCGCCCTGCGCACCCTGAAGTCCGACGTGATCACCGGCCTCGACGGCCGTGTCGAGGCGGACCTGGTCACGGCGGAGGACCAGCGCTGGCGCACCAGCGGCACACACGCGCTGATCCAGGTGAGCACCTCTGGCTAGGGCCAGATCACCCGCGTGTCCTGCCATACGCCGTCGATTCACGCGATGGTGTGATCATGTCCCGGCTCGTGGATGCCGACGCGGGGCGGCGGGTAGGGCCCCGGCCATGACGCAGCCGTTCGAACTCCCGCACTTCTACATGCCGCACCCCGCGCGGCTGAACCCCCATGTCGACGAGGCCCGTGCGCACTCGACCGAGTGGGCGCGCGAGATGGGCATGCTGGAGGGATCCGGCGTCTGGGAGCAGGCCGACCTCGACGCGCACGACTACGGCCTGCTCTGCGCCTACACCCACCCCGACTGCGACGGCCCCGCCCTCTCCCTCATCACCGACTGGTACGTGTGGGTCTTCTTCTTCGACGACCACTTCCTGGAGATGTACAAGCGCAGCCAGGACCGCGCCGCCGGAAAGGCCCACCTGGACCGGCTGCCCCTGTTCATGCCGCTGGACCTCGCGACCCCCGTACCGGAACCGGAGAACCCGGTCGAGGCGGGCCTCGCCGACCTGTGGGCGCGTACGGTGCCCGCGATGTCCGAGGACTGGCGCCGCCGCTTCGCCGTGGCCACCGAGCACCTGCTGAACGAGTCGATGTGGGAGCTGTCCAACATCAACGAGGGGCGGATCGCCAACCCCGTCGAGTACATCGAGATGCGCCGCAAGGTCGGCGGCGCCCCCTGGTCGGCGGGGCTCGTGGAGTACGCGACCGCCGAAGTGCCCGCCGCCGTCGCCGGATCCAGGCCGCTCAGGGTGCTGATGGAGACGTTCTCCGACGCCGTGCACCTGCGCAACGACCTGTTCTCCTACCAGCGCGAGGTCGAGGAGGAGGGCGAGAACAGCAACGGCGTGCTCGTCCTGGAGACCTTCTTCGGCTGCACCACCCAGGAGGCCGCCGACATCGTCAACGACGTCCTCACCTCCCGGCTCCACCAGTTCGAGCACACGGCGTTCACCGAAGTGCCCGCACTGGCCGTGGAGAAGGGCCTGAGGCCGGACGAGGTCGCGGCCGTGGCGGCGTACACCAAGGGGCTGCAGGACTGGCAGTCCGGCGGCCACGAATGGCATCTGCGCTCCAGCCGCTACATGAACGAGAACGCCGTGCGCGGGGGCGGCCCCTGGCCCGGCTTCACCGGCATGGGCACCTCGGGCACCGACGTCCGCGCCCTGCTGGCCTCGGCCGGCGCCGAGCGGCTGCGTTCCTACACGCACGTGCCGTACCAGAAGGTGGGACCGTCGCGGATCCCCGACATCCGCATGCCGTTCCCGCTGGAGCTCAGCCCGCACCTCGACAACTCCCGCCGGAACCTGACCGACTGGGTGACCCGGATGGGCATCCTCGCCGAGGGCGTCTGGGACGCGGACAAGCTCAGGGCCTACGACCTGCCGCTCTGCGCCGCGGGCCTCGACCCGGACGCCACCCCCGAGGCCCTCGACCTCAGCTCCCAGTGGCTCGCCTGGGGCACCTACGGCGACGACTACTACCCGCTGGTCTACGGCCACCGCCGCGACCTGGCCGCCGCCCGGCTGACCACGGCCCGCCTGTCCGACTGCATGCCGGTCGACGGTGCCGAGCCGCCGGTCCCGGTCAACGCGATGGAGCGCAGCCTGATCGACCTGTGGCTGCGCACCACCGCGGAGATGACGCCCGCGGCGCGGCGCACCCTCAAGGACGCCATCAACGTCATGACCGAGAGCTGGGTGTGGGAGCTGTCCAACCAGCTCCAGAACCGCATCCCCGATCCGGTCGACTACCTGGAGATGCGCCGGGCCACCTTCGGCTCCGACCTCACCCTGAGCCTGTGCCGGCTGGGCCACGGCCCGGCGATCCCGCCGGAGGTCTACCGCAGCGGCCCGGTCCGGTCGCTGGAGAACGCCGCGATGGACTTCGCGTGCCTGCTCAACGACGTCTTCTCCTACCAGAAGGAGATCGAGTTCGAGGGCGAGATCCACAACGCGATCCTCGTCGTGCAGAACTTCTTCGGCTGCGACTACCCGACCGGCCTCGGCATCGTGCACGACCTGATGAGCCAGCGCATGCGGCAGTTCGAGCACGTCGTCGAGCACGAACTGCCCATCCTGTACGACGACTTCCAGCTCACGCGGGAGGCGCGGGCCGCCATGGCGACCTACGTGGCGGACCTGCGGAACTGGCTGTCCGGCATCCTGAACTGGCACCGCGAGGTCGACCGCTACAAGGACGCCTGGCTGTCCCGGCGCGCCCACGGCTTCCTGCCGGACCGCCCGCCGGCCGTACCCGTGCCCGCGCTCGGCTGAGACCGCGCTTTCCATTCGGATCGCCCTGGAACGGGACAGGACGGAACCCCCGGCGGCGAGCCGGTCGTGATGCCGGCCCAGGTGCTGGCCTGGGGCGATCGGCCCGGGGTCACTCGTCCGGGGCCGCGCAGTCTCACTCGTTCGTGGCTCGTGGGCCGCCGACGGGCCGGGTAGAGCACCTGCCGAGATCGTTCCGGCATCCGCCGGAGGCGATCGGCACCACCCGGAGGCGAGCCATGGAACAGACCGCGCTGCGACCCAAGCCGATGCCGGGCCAGGAGCCCGAGTCGTCGTCGGCGGCCGGGTCCGGACCGCCTCGCCGCCGCCCGGACGCCGCCCGGCGGCGCGGGCGGCGGCTGCTCAACGTGCTGCTCGCCGGGTTCGCCGGCGCCGTCCTGGTGCTCTCCGGCATCGGCCTGGGAGCGATGGGCGCCACGGTGGCCGGCCACGGGGCGGTCCTCGATCCGCGCGGGTGGCACAGGCCCCCGCTCACCCGTCCCTCGCCGTCCGCCGCCGCGCCCGGGCACGGGCCCGTCGCCGTGACCCTCGGCGTGCAGGTCATGGACGCCCGCAAGCCCGGGGCCGTGGTGGTCGGGCTGCACGTCCCCGGGCCGGCGCAGCAGGCGGGCCTGGTGCGCGGCGACGTCCTGCTGAACTTCGGCACGACCCGCATCGACACGGCCGCCGACCTGGCGCGAGCCGTCGCCCGGGCCCGTCCGGGCCGGGAGGTGAAGCTGACGGTGCGGCACCGCAGCGGCGGCTACCGGCAGCTGACGGTCGTCCCCGCCGTCGTCACGTGACCACGCGGAAGTGGCTCGTGAGCCGCCCCGCGTCGTCCAGGACGTGGAAGGCCAGCCCGGGCGGCGCCTCCCGGTCCGCGGCCTGCTCGCCCTCCCAGGGCAGCCGCAGCGTCCAGGTCACACCGGGTCCGACGACCAGCGGCCGGCCCGCGAACGAGCCGGCGGCGGGGGTGTGCCCGTGGCCGGTGACCAGCCCGGCGATCTCGGGCCGGCGCTCCAGCAGCCCGGCCAGCCGGCCGGGGTCCCGCAGCGGGTAGGCGTCGGGCAGGGGGTGGTGCAGCGCGACCGGCGGGTGGTGGAAGGCGAGCAGGGCCGGAAGGCTGCCGTCGAGTTCGTCGAGGGTCGTCTCGATCCAGTCGTACGTCGCCGCGTCCAGCTCCCCGTCGTCGCGGCCGGGGACGCTGGAGTCGCACATCAGCACGGCACCGTCGTCGAAGACCTGCACACTGTTGACCGGCTCCTCGGTCCCCGGCAGCCCCAGCAGCCCCTTGCGGTAGGGCGCGCGGCTGTCGTGGTTGCCCGGGCAGGTGAGCACCGGGAACGGCGCGTCGCCCTCGCGCAGCCCCAGGACGCGGGCGGCCTCCTCGTACTCCGGTTCCGTGCCGTGGTCCGCGATGTCGCCCGTCACCAGCAGCGCGTCCACCTGTCCCGGCAGCTCCCACAGCCGGTCGCGCACCCGCTCGGCGCGTTCCGTCGCCCGCGCGCTCCCGTCGAGGTGCAGATCGCTGATGTGTGCGAGTACGAGCACGGTCGTACGCCCTCTCGATGCGAGGATCTAATGGATGAAGGGAATCTAAGCATTAGTCTTGCTGTCCGGGCAATCCTCTTCCGTCCGTGGAGAGGCGGGGGTGATCCCCGCAGACGGCTCGCGCCGCCCCCTCCGGCCGGGCAGGATGCTGCCCGTAGCCCCTTCGTCCGTCCTGGGAGGCCCGGATGACCGGAAGCACGGCCGCGTCCTTCACCGCCGACGACTACCGGGCCCGCCTGGAGCGCGCCGCGCGGGCGGCCGCCGAGGCCGGTCTCGCGGGCCTGCTGGTGGCCCCCGGGCCCGACCTGGTGTGGCTCACCGGCTACACGCCCCCGGCGGTCACCGAGCGGCTCACCCTGCTGGTCCTCGCCGCCGGGCAGGACCCCGTCCTCGTCGTCCCCGCCCTTGAGGCGCCGGACGCGCAGCAGGCGGCCGGGGCGCCCGCACTGACCCTGCGCGACTGGACCGACGGCAAGGACCCCTACGCCGCGACCGCCGCGCTCCTCGACCCCCGCGGCCGGTTCGGCATCAGCGACAACGCCTGGGCCCTGCACCTGCTGGCCCTCCAGCAGGCCCTGCCCGGCAGTTCGTACGCCTCGCTCACCGAGGCCCTGCCCATGCTGCGCGCCGTCAAGGACGCGGCCGAGCTGGAGCTCATGACGGCCGCGGGAGCCGCCGCCGACGCGGCCTTCGAGGAGATCCAGAACGTCCCCTTCGCCGGCCGCCGGGAGTCCGAGGTGGCCGCGGACCTCGACCGGCTGCTGCGCCGGCACGGCCACGAGCAGGTCGACTTCACCATCGTCGCCTCGGGCCCGAACGGCGCCAACCCGCACCACGAGGCCGGCGACCGCGTCATCGAGCGCGGCGACATGGTCGTCCTCGACTTCGGCGGCCTGAAGGACGGCTACGGCTCCGACACCTCCCGCACGGTCCACGTCGGCGAACCCACCGACGAGGAACGCCGCGTCCACGACATCGTGCGCGCCGCCCAGGAGGCCGGTTTCCGCGCCGTGCGGCCGGGCGCCGCCTGCCAGGACGTCGACCGGGCCGCCCGCGCTGTCATCGCGGACGCCGGGTACGGCGCGTACTTCATCCACCGCACCGGGCACGGCATCGGCGTCACCACCCACGAGCCGCCGTACATGATCGAGGGCGAGGAACGGCCCCTCGTGCCCGGCATGTGCTTCTCCGTGGAACCCGGCGTCTACCTGCCCGGCCGGTTCGGCGTACGCATCGAGGACATCGTGACCGTCACCGGGGACGGCGGGCGGCGCCTGAACACCACCACCCGCGAGCTGGTCATAGTGGAGTGACGCCACCGATGTCCCCACCACGCCTCCCGAACGGCAACGGCGCGACCATGACCCAGGCACCCACACCCACCGAGGACACCGTCCGCCGACTGGTCCGCTCCCTGCTCAAAGACAGCAAGGACGGCAAGGACGGCAGGAACGGCGAAGACAGCAAGGACGGCAGGAACGGCAAGCGCGGCGCCGGCGGCGGGGAGACCGCGACGAGCGGCGGCCCCGACGTCCGGCCCGCCACCGAGGGCGCCGAACCCGCCACCTGGTGGGTCGGCACCCGCCACGTGCTGCGCCTCGCCCCCGACCGCGAGGCCACCGCACGCCAGCGCCGCGAACTGCGCCTGCGCGACCTCGTCCGCCCGCACGTCCCGGTGGCCGTGCCGGCCAGCGTGGCGCACGGCGAGTGGGCCACCGGGCTGAGCTACACCCTGGACACCAAGGTGCCGGGCGGCTCGGGCGAGGAGCACGACGTGTCCGCCCTCGGCGAGGCCGACCTCGCCGGACTGCTCACCGGCCTGCGCGAGGTGCCGGTACGGCAGGCCGAGACCCTCGGCGTGCCGCGCGTCGCGCCGCGGTCCCTGGAGGCGCTGCGCCGGGCCGCCGCACGCGCCGCCGAACACCTCGCCGAGGCCGACGAGTTCGACGCCGCCCGACTGCACCAGCTCACCCCGCCCGGCGCGGCGCAGCTCGCCGCCCAGCCCGGCTCGGCCGTCCTCACCCACCACGCCCTGACGGGCGGCCACCTCGTGGTCAGCGCCGACGGGCGGGTGCGCGGCGTCCTCGGCTGGGCCCGTGCGGTCGTCGGCGACCCGGCCGAGGACATCGCGGGCCTCGCCCTCGCCGTCGGCTCACCCGCCGCCGTACGCGCCGCCACCCTCGCCGGCTACGGCGCCCGCCCCTGCCTGCGCGGCCTGTGGCTCGCCCGCTGCGACAGCGTCGTCCACCTCGCCGAGGCCCTCACCACCGGCAAGGACGCCACCCTGCAGCGGACCCGGCTGCGCCGCGCCTGGGAGCCGATCCTGCTGGAACGGGTGACGGACCTGAGGGACACCGACGACGCCCTGTAGCGGTGCGGGCGGCGGAACACCGTGACACGCCTCAGTCCTGGACGAGCACCACGCCCGACTCCCCGGGCAGGTGCAGCACCCCGTCGTCCCCGGGCGTCTCGACGGGCTCCCACGCGGCCAGCACGCGCGCCCGGGGCACGCCGAGCGACAGCGCGGCCGGCTCCGGCGCCAGGTTCACCGCCACGAGGACGTCCCCGCGCCGGAAGGCGAGCCAGCGGCGCTCCTCGTCGTACGCCACCTTGGTGTCGGCGAGGTCGGGATCGGTCAGGTCGGCCTGCTCGTGGCGCAGGGCGAGGAGCCGCCGGTACCAGGCCAGCACGCGCGCGTGGGGCTCGCGTTCCGGCTCGGACCAGTCCAGGCAGGAGCGGTCGCGGGTCGCCGGGTCCTGCGGGTCGGGCACGTCCTCCTCCTTCCAGCCGTGCGCGGCGAACTCCCGCCGCCTGCCCCGCCGTACGGCGTCCGCCAGCTCAGGGTCGGTGTGGTCGGTGAAGAACTGCCAGGGCGTGCCCGCCGCCCACTCCTCGCCCATGAACAGCATCGGCGTGAACGGCGCCGTCAGGACCAGCGTGGCCGCGCAGGCGAGCAGCCCCGGGGAGACCAGGGCCGAAAGCCGGTCCCCCTGGGCGCGGTTGCCGACCTGGTCGTGGGTCTGGCTGTAGCCGAGCAGCCGGTGCCCGGCCACGCGCGTGCGGTCCAGGGGGCGTCCGTGGTGCCGCTGACGGAAGCTCGAGTACGAGCCGTCGTGGAAGTAGCCGCCGGTGAGGGTCTTGGCGAGCCCCGCGAGGGGAGCGCGCGCGAAGTCGGCGTAGTAGCCCTGCGACTCGCCCGTCAGCGTGGTGTGCAGGGCGTGGTGGAAGTCGTCGTTCCACTGCGCGTGCAGCCCGAGGCCCCCCTCCGCGCGGGAGGTGATGAGCCGCGGGTCGTTCAGATCCGACTCGGCGACCAGGAACAGCGGCCGGTCCACCTCCCCGGCCAGGGCGTCCACGGCCGCCGACAGCTCCTCCAGGAAGTGGCGCGCGCGCGTGTCCACCAGGGCGTGCACGGCGTCCAGGCGCAGCCCGTCGAGCCGGTAGTCCCGCAGCCACGCCAGCGCGCTGCCGATCAGATACGCGCGCACCTCGTCCGAGCCGGGCGCGTCCAGGTTGACCGCGGCGCCCCAGGGCGTGTGGTGCGTGTCCGTGAGGTAGGGGCCGAAGACCGGCAGGTAGTTGCCGGACGGGCCGAAGTGGTTGTGCACCACGTCGAGCACCACGCCCAGGCCGAGTTCGTGGGCCCGGTCGACGAAGCGTTTCAGCGCCTCGGGCCCGCCGTACGGCTCGTGCACCGCCCACAGCGAGACGCCCTCGTAGCCCCAGCCGTGCGTGCCCGGGAAGGGGCACAGCGGCATCAGCTGCACGTGCGTGACTCCCAGTTCGGCGAGATGGCCGAGCCGCTCGGCCGCCGCATCCAGGGTGCCCTCGGACGTGTACGTGCCCACGTGCAGCTCGTACAGCACCGCCCCGGCCAGCGGCCGCCCCTGCCACGCCGCGCGCCAGGCGTACCGCTCGTGGTCGACGACCGCGCTCAGCCCGTCCGGGCCGTCCGGCTGCCGGCGCGAACGCGGATCGGGCAGCACGGGACCGTCGTCGAGCGCGAAACCGTACCGGGACCCGTCGCGCGCCTCGGCCTCGCCCCGCCACCACCCCACCCGTTCCGGATCGCGCTCCAACGCGCGCGTGACGCCGTCGCACTCGAGCGTCACTCGGCCGGCCTGCGGTGCCCACACCTCGAACTGCACGGACGGTTCCCCTTCGTCTGCTCACCGTGATGTAGCCCGTCCATGGTGCGTCAAACGCGATCAATCCGCTGGCGCATCCACCCATTTGCGGCGGGTCTCGCCGGGTACGCGCGCGTGGCGGGCGTTTTCCCGTTTCCTGGACAGCCCGGCCGCGCTGTCCGACAATCACGAGCGTGACGTCGTCCTTCGAGTTCAACACGTACCCCGCGCGGCTCTCCGACGCGGAGCGCGACAGGGCGCTGCAGGTGCTCCGCGACGGCGTCGCCCTGGGCCGCCTGTCCCACGACACGTTCATCCGCCGCATGGAACTGGCGCTCGCCGCCCGCCGCGCGGACGAGCTGGCGGTGCTCACCGCCGACCTGCCCACGGAGAGCCGGTTCTCCCGCGTGGTGTTCGGCACCGTCGAGGCGGTCTCCGGGTTCACCGTACGGCTGCGCAGGGCGTGGCAGGCCGAGAAGCTGCCCAAACTGCTGCTGCCCCACCCCGCCCACGGCCACCCGCTGCGCATAGGCCGCGACCCCGCCAGCGGACTGCGCCTCAACCACGAGACGGTCTCCCGCGTGCACGCCGAACTGCGCCACCAGGGCGGCATGTGGGTCCTGCGGGACCTCGGCTCCACCAACGGCACGACGGTCAACGGACGGCGGGTCGTCGGCGCCGCCGTCGTCCGCGAGGGCGACCAGGTGGGCTTCGGGCGGATGGTGTTCCGGCTGTCGGCCGACTGACCGGAAAGTGAACCCCACCTCAGCCCTGGCCTGGGGATTACCAGGTGTCGATGCCCGGGGCGTGGCTCAAATGCCTTTGCCCTCCATGGTGTTGACGTACCCCTGAAGTCGTGACTGACTGTGCGTACGCCAGCTACACCTGGTGAACCGACGGCATCGCATGGGGGAGGTGTGCCCTGCCGCCCCTCCCGCGCTACCCGACCGTCGACGAACTGGGCGCCCGGGCCGCCGCCCTCGTCGCCCGCCGTCCCCGTGACGCCCGGCTGCGCCGGGTCGGCACCTCCCGCGCGGGCACACCGCTGTGGCTGCTCTCCGTCGGCCACGGCAGCCGCCAGGCCCTCGTCGTCGCGGGCCCCCACGCCAACGAACCCGTGGGCGGTGCCACCGTGCTGCGCCTGGCCGAGCGGGCCCTGGCCGACCCGCGGCTCACCGAGGCCGCCGACGCCACCTGGAACCTGCTGCTGTGCCTCGACCCGGACGGCTCGCGCCGCAACGAGGGCTGGCTGAGCGGCCCCTACACGCTCGGCCGGTACTTCCGGAACTTCTTCCGGCCCGGCTTCCTGGAACAGCCCGAGTGGCTGCCCGACGGCGCGGCCGGCGCCGCCCTGCCGGAGACCCGTGCCCTCCTCGACGTCCAGGACGAACTGCGGCCGTTCCTCCAGTGCTCCCTGCACGGCGTCGACGTCGGCGGCGGCTTCGTCGAGCTCACCCACGACCTGCCCGGCCTCGACCGGCGCCTGGCCCGCATCGCCGCCCGGCTCGGCATCCCCCGCGAACTCGGCGCCTACGACGCCCTGTACTGGCCCGGCCTCGGACCCGCCGTCTACCTGATCCCGCCGCCGCGCCGGGCCGGCCTGGCCGCGGCCATCACGGAGGCCGCCGTGGAGTCGACGTGGTTCCACCCGCACCGGCACGGCACCGTCACCGCGGTCGTCGAGGCGCCCATGTGGGGCGTGGCGGCCGTCTCGGACGGCTCCCCGCCCGCGGACCGGGACGCGGTGCTGCGGTCCGTCAGCCGCGCCCTGCGCCGCGACACGGCCCTCCTGCGACAGGTGCTGACCAGGATCCGGCCGCACCTCGCCGGCGTCCCCGACGCGGCGCGCCTGCTCGCCCCGGTCGACGACTATTTACTGGTCTGCCCCGGCCTCGCCGACGCCTGGGACCCGGACACCGGCGACGGCGCGGCCCACCCCCTGCCGCTCCTGAGCAGCGCCCACCTGGCCGCCCTGCGCATCTCCGGGCGACGGCTGGCGCTGCGCACCGCGGGACTGCTGCACCAACTCGTGCGGGCCGCCGGGCGCGACCCGGCCGGGGCCCTGCCGGAGCTGGACCTGCTGATCGACGAGTGGTGCGCCGACTACCGCGACGGCTGCGGGGCGCGCTGGATCCCGGTGGCCCGCCAGGCGGAGTACCAGGCGCGCGTGGTGCTCTCCGCGTTCGAGCTGGCCGGACGGCACCCGCGCGCGGGCTCCGGTCCGGCGGAGCCCGGGGTGGGGGTGCGGGGCGGCGGCGCCGACGCGGCGGGGATGACGCCCTGACGGGGCCCGTCTACTCGGCTTCCTACGGCAGGCCCTCGCTACTCGGCTTCCTCCGGCCGGCTCTCCCTACTCGGCCTCCTCGCGCGCGTGCAGCGCCGCCGCGACCACCGTGCGGGACTGGTGCTCGACCTGGTGCTGCAAGGGCACCCAGCGGGCGCGGAAACGTTCCGCGAAAGCATCGCTCCACATCGCGACGAGTTCCTCGAGCTGTTCCGCCGCCCGGTCGTCGGTCCCGCGCAGCGCCCGCCGCAGCATGGCCGCCGCCCGCAGCGGCACCCGCCGCGCGAACGCGTCCACGCTGCCCACGTACGCCCGGGTGCGGTCGGCGGGCGGGGTGTGGACCAGGTCGGCGGCCAGCCCCGGCACCAGCTCCAGCCCCCACCGGGCGGCCCGCAGCAACGGCCCGTCCAGGTCCGCCAGCCGGGGCAGCGCGCCGTCGAGCACGCGCGTCACCTCCAGCGCGTCGCGCTGCAGCCGGCGCGCGAGCCGGCCGATCGCCGCCGCCGGAGCCGGATGCGGGGCCGGATCGTCCACCAGGTCGCTCGCCCACATCGGCACCTCGACCACGGCGGTCAGCCCGCCGTACCGGTGGGCGTGGTACCAGGTGCTGTGCCGCGCGTCGTCGGGCAGGCTCGGGTACGCCGGCCCGGCGTCCGGCGCGGGCATCACGTGCACGCCCGGCCCGGACGCGGGCCAGCCCGCGGCGTCCGACGCGCCGGTCTCCACCGGGATGTGCAGCTCGGCTGCGGACTTGGCGAACGGCTCGGCGAGCCCGGGCACGTCCTTCGTCAGCTGCACCCAGCTGCCGCCCAGGTCCGTGCCGTGCAGGGTCACCTGGAGGTAGGGGCGCAGCTCGTCGATGACGCCGGTCAGGGCCCGGGTCTCGGGCGGCAGCCGGTCCGGCGGCAGCACGGAGGGGGCCCACTCCGGCTGCTCGGGGCCTGCGGGGCGGAAGAAGCCGAGGTGGTAGTCGAACAGGCTGCGCGGCGCCGGCGTCACATGCAGGCTCGCCCCGTCCGGGTCCGCGCACAGCAGGAAGTGCCAGGAGATGCCGTCGCGCAGCTCCCGCTGCTCCAGCACCCGCCGGGCGACCGCGAGCAGGGTGCAGGATCCGGTCGGCTCGTTGGCGTGGGCGCCGGCGACCACCAGCACCGCGCGGCGGGCCCGGCCCACGGACAGCAGGTGCAGAGGTCTGCCCGCCCGCGAGGAACCCACCTGCCGCAGGGTGCACACACCGGGGCGGTGGGCGGTCAACGCCCGGGCAGCAGAGACCAGTTCGGTCACCGTCGGGTAGCGCAGCTCCGGCAGGACACTCACCCCCGTCACATCCGCCCGAGTTCGCAATCGCAGTACCCCACGGCCATGGGGCGGTGTCAAGGGCGCGACGGGGGAGGCTCCAGGGGGCGCCCGGAAGCACTGGCCCGGGCGGCGCGACCGGCGTGACCGGCCCGGGCGGCGCGGGACGTGCCACCGGCACCGGACGCGCCACCGGCACGGGACGACTACCGCTGGTGCAGCCCCCGTCCCGCCAGGGTCAGGAACGCCTCGCCGACCGCCTCGGACAGGGTGGGGTGCGGGTGGACGTGCCGGGCCACGTCGGACGGCTCCGCGTCCCAGCCGACGACCAGCTGGCTCTCGGCGATCATCTCCGACACGTGCGGGCCCACCAGGTGTACGCCCAGCACGCGTCCGCCGGCCTCGGCGACGACCTTCACCAGGCCGCCCCGCCCGTGCACCATGCCCTTCGCCACGGCGGTCAGCGGCATGCTGTTGGTCACCACCTCGTGCCCACGCGCGCGTGCCTCGGCCTCGGTCAGCCCCACGGCCGCGGTCTGCGGCGACGAGTACGTGACGCGGGGCACCGCCGCGTAGTCCACCGGAGCGGACGGCACACCGGCCAGCGTCTCGGCCACCAGCAGCCCCTCCGCGAACGAGGCGTGGGCCAGTCCGGGCGACGGCGGCGGCAGCAGGTCGCCCACGACGTGGACGCCGGGCACGGCCGTCTCCAGCCGGTCCCAGTCGGCCGGCACGACGAAACCGCGCCCGTCCGTGGCGAGGCCCGCGGCGGCCACGTCCAGGCCGTCGGTGACCGGGGCCCGGCCGACCGCCACCAGCAGCCGCTCGGCCGCGACCGTGAGCGTCTCGCCCCGGTCCGTGCGCACCCGCGCGCGCACCCCGTCGTCGAGGACCTCGGCGTCCAGCAGCCGCGCACCGGCCCGGACGTCGATGCCGCGCTTCTTCAGACCCCGGGTGAGATGACGGCTCACCTCGGCGTCCTCCAGCGGCACGATCCGCTCCGCGGCCTCCACGAGGGTGACCTCGGCGCCCAGGGAGCGGTGGAAGGAGGCGTACTCCACGCCGATCGCGCCCCCGCCGAGCACCAGCACGGACGCCGGGAGCCCGGGCGCGAAGAGGGCGTCGTCGCTTGTCACCACGCGCCGGCCGTCCGGTTCGAGCCCCGGGAGCGTGCGCGGTCGTGAGCCGGTCGCGAGCACCAGCCCGCGGCGCGCGGAGAGGTCCTGCACGCCGGGTTCGCCGCGCGCGCCCGCCACGCGCACGGACCGCGGCCCCGTCAGCCGGGCGCTCCCCGCGATCACCCGCACGCCCGCGTGCCCGAGATGCGCCTCCACCCCCCGGTGGTTGCGGGCCACGATGTCGTCCCGGGTGGCCACCACCGCCGGCCAGTCCACGGCCTCCAGCGTCGCCTTCACGCCCCAGCGTTCGCGCGCCTCGGCGATGCCGTCGACGAGTTCGGCCGCGTGCAGCATCGCCTTGCTCGGGATGCAGCCGCGGTGCAGACAGGTCCCGCCGACCTTGTCCCGCTCGACGAGCACGACCTGCAGACCGAGGGCCGCGGCGCGCAGGGCGGTGCTGTAACCGCCGGTGCCGCCGCCGATGACGATGACGTCGGGTGAGTCCATGCCCACAGCCTCCGCCCGGCCCTTGCCATGAGTCCAAGGCAATGTTCTTGTGGAACCGATGCAGGACGTTTATGGGGGGAGGGGCCTTGAGGGCGCTTTCGGGGGAGGGACCTTGAGCCTGCGGCAGATGGAGTACTTCCTGACGGTCCTTCAGGAGGAGTCCTTCACCCGCGCGGCGGAGGTCCTGCACGTCTCGCAGCCCGCGCTGTCCCACCAGATCAAGGCCCTGGAGCGGTCGGTCGGCGGCGCGCTCCTGGAGCGCATGCCGCGCGGCGTGCGCCTGACCCCGATGGGACGCGCCTTCCGGCCGCACGCCGAGCTGGCCGTGCGCAGCGCCGTCCAGGCCCGCCGCGCGGCCCGGGCCGCCGCCGGCGCGGAGGGCGGCGAACTCCATGTCGCCGCCGTGCACTCCGTGGCCGTCGGCGTCCTCCCGGATGTCTTCGCGCGCTGGCGCGCCGCCCACCCGCGCGTGCTGCTGCACCTCCACGAGTACGCCACCTCGCAGGCGCTGGAGGAGCAGGTCGAGCGCGGCACCGCCGACCTCGCCGTCGGCCCGGCGCCCGCGGACTGGCCGGGCACCGTCGTACCGGTCGGCGAGGAGGACATCGTCCTCGTGGTGCCCTTCGACGACCGCTTCGCGGGCCGTACGACGGTGACGCTGCCGGAGCTGGCCGACCGTCCCTGGGTGCGCTGCGCCATGGAACCGGTCGTCCACGGCGAGCGCTTCCTCGACTGGGCGTGCGGCCGCGCCGGTTTCACCCCGCGCACCACCGTGTTCACCGAGCACACCTCGACGGCGGTACGGATGGCCGCGGCGGGCGTCGGCGTCTGTGCCGCGCCCGCGCCCCTCGTCCGGGACGCGGTCGGCGAGGGCGGTGTCGTCCTCACCCCCGACCCGGCGTGGCGGCGCACGCTCACGGTCTTCTCGCGCGTCCCCCCGACGGGCGCGGCGGAGGCGTTCGTGGACCTGCTGCGCTCGGCGTGGCCGCGCCTTCCCGTCCCCCTGAGGGAGTACGAGGACTGCCCCCAGGACGGCCCGGCGGTCGCCTGAGCTCAGTCCCCCGCCCTCTCCAGCAGCGCCACGGGGAGACCCGCGAACAGCTCCGCCACGCGCGCGTGCCCCGTGAACTCCCGCCCCGGCTCCAGCACGTCCGCCCAGCGCCCCGGCGGCAGCGGCAGCACGGTGTCCCGCCAGCCGCCCGCCTCGGCGAGCCGCAGCGACAGGCGGGTCACGGCCGTCACCACCTCCCCGGACCGGGCGAACGCCAGGCAGTGCCGAGCCGCCGCGCCCTCCGCCGGCAGCGCCATGTAGGTCGCCGTGTCGCCGAACGCGTCCGGCCGCCGGGCCCGCAGCCCGAGCGCCGCCCGCGTCACCGCCGCCTTCTCCGCGGAGCCGCCCCCGGACTCCTCGGGCGGGAAGTCCACCGCCCGCCGGTTGTCCGGGTCGACCAGCGCCCGGTACTCGGCCTCCGTCCCCTGGTAGACGTCCGGCACCCCCGGCATCGTCAGCTGCACCAGGGCCGTGCCCAGCACGTTGGCCCGGACGTGCGGCTCCAGGGAGTCCCGGAACGCGGCGATCCGCTCACCCGGCGCCCCGCACGGACCGGCCGCCACGAACCGCGCCACCGCCTCCTCGTACGACGGCTCCTGCTCGGTCCAGCTCGTGTACAGGCCCGCCTCGCGCACGTGCTTCAGCAGCGCGCCCTGTACCCGCTCGGCGGACCCGGACGCCGGGCCGAGCCCGAACACCGTCTGCCAGGCCGCCCACGCCAGTTGCGCGTCCGGCACGCCCTCGCCGGTGCGCGTCACCTCGGCGAGCACGTCCGCCCAGCGGTCCGGGCACTCGGTGAGCACGTGCAGCGCCGCCCGGACGTCCGCGCTGCGCTTGGTGTCGTGCGTCGAGGCCACCGTCCCGGTCACCGGCCAGTCCCGCTGCACGCGCGCGCAGTACGCGTGGAACTCCTCCGGCGACAGGGCGGGGCTCCCCGGGTTGCCGCCCACCTCGGTGGCCGACAGCAGCGGCACATAGCGGTAGAACGCCGTGTCCTCCACGGACTTCGCCCGCAGCGCCGACGACGTCTGCGCGAACCGCGTCCGGAACTCCACCCGCGCGGGCCCGTCGCCGTACCGCCCCAGCACCAGGTCCCGTACGACGTCCACCGCGCCGGCCTCCTCGGGCACGGCGAAGGCGAGCCGGGCCTCGGCAGCGGCCTCCTCGGTGACCACGGCCGCCGCGTCGACGGACTCGTAGGGCCGGTAGACCTCCATGCGCACCAGCAGCTCCTGGAGCGCGGTGCGCAGCGCCCAGGGCGCGCGGTCGCGCAGCGCCGGTTCCGGCGAGGTCGCGCACAGCCGGGCCGCCACCCGCACCAGCCGGTCGGTCTCGGTCGCCAGCTCGTGCGTGAGGACCTTGTACGCCGCCCGCCGCACCGTCGCCTCCCACTGCCCGCCCCGGTCCGTCTGGGGGGCCGCGAAGCGCCGGTACTGGCCCAGCAGCTCCCCGAACCCGGCCGGGTCGGTGAAGACCCCGTCCACGTGCCGCAGGGCGTCGTAGCCGGTGGTGCCCGCGACGGGCCAGGAGGCCGGCAGATGCTCGCCGTCGGCCAGGATCTTCTCCACGACCGTCCAGCGGCCCCCCGTCGCCTCGTGCAGCCGCGTGAGGTAGCCGTCGGGGTCGGCCAGTCCGTCGGGGTGGTCGATGCGCAGCCCGTCGATCACGCCCTCGTGCAGCAGCTGGAGGATCTTGTCGTGGGTGGCCTCGAACACCTCGGGGTCCTCCACCCGCACCCCGATGAGCTCCGAGATGCTGAAGAACCGCCGGTAGTTCAGCTCGGTCCGGGCCAGCCGCCACCACACGGGCCGGTACCACTGCGCGTCCAGCAGATGCGGCAGCGGCAGGTCCTCGGTGCCCTCGCGCAGCGGGAACACGTGGTCGTGGTAGCGCAGGACGTCACCGTCGACGCGCAGGTCGCCGAGCACCTCGCCCAGCGGCCCGCCGAGGACCGGCACCAGCACCTGGCCGTCCTGGGCCTCCCAGTCGATGTCGAACCAGCGCGCGTACGGCGACTTCGGGCCCTCGCGCAGCACCTCCCACAGGGCCCGGTTGTGGCGCGGGGACATGGCCATGTGGTTCGGGACGATGTCCACCACCAGCCCGAGTCCGTGCCCGCGCGCGGCGCGCGCCAGCGCCCGCAGCCCCTCCTCGCCGCCCAGCTCCTCGCGCACGCGCGCGTGGTCGACGACGTCGTAGCCGTGCGTCGAGCCCGGCACCGCCTCCAGGACGGGGGACAGGTGCAGGTGCGAGACGCCGAGCGAGGCCAGGTACGGCACGACGGCCGCGGCTGCTCCGAACGGGAACTCGGGCTGCAGCTGCAGCCGGTACGTGGCCGTGGGCACCACCGGGTCAGGTCGCTCAGGTGTCATGGAAACGTACGTACCCGCCCCGCCGCCGTTCGTGTCATCCCCCGTGCCAGGTGCGCCGCGCGTCGCCCGGACGAGTGGCTCTTTCCGGACGACGCGGCGGCTCACGAGGAGGTGGTCACACGGGCCGCTGGAGCACCGTCAGGCTCCGGTCCGCCAGGGTCAGCCGGTCCCCGGCCTGCACCTTCGGGCCGGTGTCCGCCGGCACGCCCTCCGGGAGCGCCGTGTCGACCACGACCTCCCACTGCCGCCCGTGGTCGACCGGCACCACGAACTCCAGCGGCTTGGGCGAGGCGTTGAACATCAGCAGGAACGAGTCGTCGGTGATGCGCTCCCCGCGCGCGTCCGGCTCGGAGATCGCGTTGCCGTTGAGGAACACCGTCAGCGCCGAGGCCTGCGCCGAGTCCCAGTCCCGCTGGGTCATCTCCCGGCCCTCCGGGGTGAACCAGGCGATGTCGGACAGGTCGTCGTGGGTGCCCTCCACGGGCCGCCCGTGGAAGAAGCGCCGCCTGCGGAAGACCGGGTGGTCCCTGCGCAGCCACACCATCGCGCGCGTGAAGGCCAGCAGCTCCCGGCTCAGAGCCCCCCGGGCGTCCTCGCCGTCCTCGCCGTCCTCCGGCCACTCCACCCAGGCCAGCTCGTTGTCCTGGCAGTAGGCGTTGTTGTTGCCGCGCTGGGTGCGGGCGAACTCGTCGCCGTGGCTGATCATGGGCACGCCCTGGGACAGCATCAGCGTCGCGATGAAGTTCCGCATCTGCCGGGCCCGCAGCCGCAGCACGTCCGGGTCGTCGGTCTCGCCCTCGACCCCGCAGTTCCAGGACCGGTTGTGGCTCTCGCCGTCCCGGTTGTCCTCGCCGTTGGCCTCGTTGTGCTTGTCGTTGTACGAGACCAGGTCGTGCAGAGTGAAGCCGTCGTGGCAGGTCACGAAGTTGATGGAGGCCAGCGGGCGGCGCCCGTCGTCCTGGTACAGGTCGGAGGAGCCGGTCAGCCGCGAGGCGAACTCCGCGAGGGTGCGCTGCTCGCCCCGCCACAGGTCCCGCACGGTGTCCCGGTACTTGCCGTTCCACTCGGTCCACAACGGCGGGAAGTTGCCCACCTGGTAGCCGCCCTCGCCCACGTCCCACGGCTCGGCGATCAGCTTCACCTGGGAGACCACCGGGTCCTGCTGCACCAGGTCGAAGAACGACGACAGCCGGTCCACCTCGTGGAACTGCCGGGCCAGCGTCGCCGCCAGGTCGAAGCGGAACCCGTCCACGTGCATGTCCGTGACCCAGTACCGCAGCGAGTCCATGATCAGCTGGAGCACGTGCGGGGAGCGCATGAGCAGGGAGTTCCCGGTCCCTGTCGTGTCCATGTAGTAGCGGGGGTCGTCGGTCAGCCGGTAGTAGCGCGGGTTGTCCAGGCCCTTGAAGGACAGCGTCGGGCCCAGGTGGTTGCCCTCGGCCGTGTGGTTGTAGACCACGTCGAGGATCACCTCGATCCCGGCCTCGTGCAGCGCCTTCACCGCCGACTTGAACTCCAGCACCTGCTGGCCCCGGTCGCCCCAGGAGGCGTAGGCGTTGTGCGGGGCGAAGAAGCCGATGGTGTTGTAGCCCCAGTAGTTGTTCAGGCCCATGTCGACCAGGCGGTGGTCGTTCACGAACTGGTGTACGGGCATCAGCTCCAGGGCGGTGACCCCGAGCTCGGTGAGGTGCTCGATGATCGCCGGGTGCGCGAGGGCCGCGTAGGTGCCCCGCAGCTCCTCCGGGAGCCCCGGGTGGCGCATGGTGAGGCCCTTGACGTGGGCCTCGTAGATCACCGTGTGGTGGTACTCGGTGCGCGGGCGCCGGTCGTCGCCCCAGTCGAAGTAGGGGTTGACCACGACCGAGGTCATGGTGTGCGGCGCCGAGTCGAGATCGTTGCGCCGGCCGGGATCGTCGAAGTGGTAGCCGTAGACCTCCTCGCCCCAGTGGATCGAGCCGCTGATCGCACGCGCGTACGGGTCGAGCAGCAGCTTCGCGGAGTTGCACCGCAGCCCGTGCTCCGGTGCGTACGGGCCGTGCACCCGGAACCCGTACCGCTGCCCGGGCATGATGCCCGGCACGTACGCGTGCCGGACGAACGCGTCGCTCTCGCGGAGCTCGATCGCCGTCTCCGAGCCGTCGTCGTGCAGCAGACACAGCTCTACTCGGTCCGCGGCCTCCGTGAAGACCGCGAAGTTGGTACCGGCGCCGTCGTACGTGGCACCGAGTGGATACGCCTCGCCAGGCCAGACCTGCATGGATACGACTCTTTCAGGTGTGCGGCGCCGGTGGGGACGCCTGGGCCCCGAGTCTCCCCGAAAGTGAGGGAACCTCCTATGACTTATCTCCCTCTTACCGAGTGACCAGTGCATACGCGGTATGCCGAACCAGTGGGGCAAACACGTACTCCCGGGGCTGTTGGGGGAGCAGGGGGAATTTGTGCGCAACATAGTGCACCGCCACCTGGGCAAGGTGGTGGCCGGTACGGCCATCGCGGTGGCCGGGACCGCCGTGATGGTCGGGATCACCCTGCCGGGCACGGCGGGGGCGGACGACACGGGGACCGGGGCGGCGCGGTCCGTCCGGCAGCAGGACGCGCCTGGCCGGGCCGTGGCCCCGGGGGTCGTCGAGCGGGCTCCGGCCGAATCGGAGAAGGGCGAGGGCCGTGATCCGCTCACCGACGACGAGCTGGAGCGGGCCGCGAAGATCGCCCTCAGCCGGCAGCTCTTCCAGGCCGGCGAGAGCGTCGACGGGGACCGCGGCCCGCAGCGCCTCGGCGTCGACCTCGCCGAACCGGAGGCCGACGAGGTCGGCGACCCGGACGCGCCCCGGCGCGCCGATGTGACGTTCTACGACTACCGGGACGACACCCTCGTCACCCGGACCGTCGACCTCGGCACCGGCAAGGTGGTGCGGACCGGCACCCAGCGCGGTGTCCAGCCGCCCCTCAGCCGTGCCGAGAAGGCCGAGGCGGCCGCCCTGCTGATCGCCGACCCGCTGGGCACGGATCTGAAGGCCGACTACCGGGACGCCACCGGCGAGGAGCTCACCTCCCCGGACCAGTTGCGGCTCAGCGGCGCCGTCTACCGGGCCGCGCCGGGCGCCCAGCCCGCCGTGCTCGACCGCTGCGGCGAGCACCGCTGCGTGCGGCTGTTCCCGAAGATCAAGAACGGGCCGTGGGTCGACGCCAGGTCGCTGGTGATCGACCTGAGCGCCCGCACGGTCGCCCGCCTCGGCTGACCGGCCCCCTGCGCTCACCCGTCCACCTCGCTCGCTCCTCCTGTCAGGGAGTCACCTCGCCATGCGCGTGAACAGCACCAGCAAGACCCGCACCCGGGCGGCCGTGGCCCTGACCGTGGCCGCGCTCGCCGCCGGCGCCACGGCCGGCGCCGGACCGGCCACCGCCGGACCGGCCACCGCCCGGCCGCAGGCCGCCCCCGCGGCGGCCGCGGCCTACTGCGGGGCCGCCCACCGCATCGAACAGAAGCTCTCCACCGGCACCACCTGGCGGATGTGCTGGCGCTACGACAGCAAGGCCGGCCTCGTCCTGGAGGACATCTCCTACCAGCCCAAGGGCGAACCCAGGCCGATCAAGATCCTCAACAGCGCCCGGCTCGGCCAGATCCACGTCCCCTACGACGACGGCACCATCGAGTACGACGACCTCACCGGCTTCGACTTCGCCCAGGGCCTGATGAACCTGGCCCCCGGCGAGTGCCCCGGCGGCACCATCAAGACGGTCAAGGTCCCCGACTCCGTCAACGGGACCCCGACGATCAAGGGCCTGTGCACCACCACCCGCTCCCGCGGCCACGCCTACCGCATGCAGGGCGACACCGCGAACCAGGTCTACCAGGCCGCGGGCAAGGACCTCCTCGTCTACACCGTGAACCAGGTCGGCTGGTACGAGTACATGACCGAGTGGCGCTTCCAGGACGACGGCGCGATCACCATGAACGTCGGCGCCACCGGCAGCCTGTCCTGGGACGACTACGACGCCGGCGACGGCCGCGGCTGGCCGATCGGCAAGGGCGCGACGGCCAAGGCCACCAGCCACAGCCACAACGCCTTCTGGCGGCTGGACTTCGCACTGGACGGCTCCACGAAGAACACCGTCGAGCAGTACGACTCCACCGTCACCGCGCCCACCCGGGGGCAGCGGGCCCCCACCACGAAGACCACCCGCACCAGGATCACCAGGGAACTCGCCGGGGACAGCAGGAACTACCGCTGGTGGCGCGTGGTCAGCGCGGCCGGCAAGAACAAGGACGGGCACGCCCGCTCCTACGAGATCGTCCCCGGACCGACCACCAAGTACCCGGGCCGCGGCTACACCAAGCACGACCTGTACGTCACGCAGTACGACAAGTGCGAGCTGTTCGCCAGCCACAACCCCGGCGACTGCGGGCGCGGAGCCGGCACCTCCGTCGACAAGTGGGTGAACGGACAGGCCCTCAAGCACCCCGTGGTCTGGATGAACATCGGCTTCCACCACATAGCCAGGGACGAGGACCAGCAGCCCATGCCCGTGCACTGGCAGGGATTCTCCATCGCCCCGCGCGACGTCACCGCTATGAATCCGCTCACTCCGGCCGAGCTCGGCTGGCAGAACGGCCACTGGGAGCCGCGCCGTTGAGATCGACCCTGCCCATCCGGCTGCACCGCCGACCGCTCCCGGAGTACCCTTCCTTGATCGTTGACAAGGGGAGTGCTCAGGGGAGCGGAAGGCGGTGCGCGGGTGGGCTCGGGAGGGCTGGAGCTGCCCCCTGGTGACGAGGGTCACGAGGGGAACTCCACAGACGTCCCGACCGGTGCCGTGTCCCTGGCACGGCCGATGGACGCGTCGGGCTCGATCGGTCCGGAACTGGACTGGGGCGCCGACGCCTGGCGCGAGGTGCGCACCCGCGCGCAGCGGGCCGGCCGGGCCTACATCTGGCTGAACCTCGTCGAGCAGCGGCTGCGCGCGGTCGTGGCGGCCGTACTGCGCCCCGTCTACGAACCCGTCCACGGCGACGACTGGGTGGTGGCCGCCGCCGGACCCGCCGGGCAGGAGTGGGTGCAGCGCGCGGTCGCGGTGCGCGAGGTCAGCCGCCGCAAGGGCTATCTGCTCGACCCGGCCGACGACAACGTCCTGTCGTTCCTCACGCTGCCGCAGCTGCGCGAGCTGATGGTGCAGCACTGGCCCTGCTTCGAGCCCTACTTCGACGACCGCCGAGACGTCGAACTCGCCCTGGACGAGCTGGAGGTCACCCGGAACGTGGTCTCCCGCAACCGGGCCCTGTCCGAGGCCGTGCTGAATCAGGCCGAGCGGGCCTCCGCCCGGCTGCTGGAGATGCTCGGCGCGGGCGGTGACGTGCCGTCCGCGCGGCGGCTGCCGGTCGACGCGGTCGAGGACCTGGTGGGCGACCGGTACGCCGACGTGGTCGCCGTCCACCCGGACCGGGTGCGGCTGATGCGGCAGTTCCCGGCCGAGGACATCTTCGGCGGCGCGCGCCGCCTCGACGCCATCGGCATCGGCCTCAACCTGCTCGTGCAGAACTTCTCCGGCCGCCGCCTGGTGCGGCTGGCCGAGTCGGGCTGCCGGGTGCGGCTGCTGTTCCTCAACCCGGCCTCCAGCGCGGTCAAGCGGCGCGAGCGCGAACTCGGCATCAAACGCGGCGAGCTGAGCCGTGCCGTCGAGATGAACATCCTGCACATGCGCCGGGTGCGGGCCCGGCTGCGCGACCCGGGCGCCTTCGAGATCCAGGTCTTCGACGAGACCCCCCGCTTCACGGCCTACCTGGTCGACGGCGACGGGGCGGACGGCATCGCGGTCGTGCAGAACTACCTGCGCCGGACGCGCGGGATGGAGGCGCCGGTGTTCGTCCTGCGCAACGGCGGCAAGGTGGTCAAGTCGGGCGAGGTGGACGAAAGTGGACTCTTTCCCACCTATCGCGAGGAGTTCGAGGTGATGTGGGCGGATTCGCGGCCGGTGTCGTGAACTGTGCCCGGACAGGCGGTGCTTCCAGGGCCGTCGTCGCGGTCAAGCGGAACGCGATCCTCTGATTGTCAGTGGTGCGTGGGAGGGTGGAGACCACTGGGGGAACGCACCACAAGAAGGGGGGCCCGCCCATGGGCTGGCACCGGGAGCTGCTGATCGGCTTCGACCTGGAGACGACGGGCACCGATCCGCGCGAGGCGCGCATCGTCACGGGCGCCGTGATCGAGGTCAGGGACGGAAAGCCGATAGGGCGCCGGGAGTGGCTGGCCGACCCGGGGGTGCCGATCCCCGAGGACGCGGTGGCGGTGCACGGCATCAGCAACGAGCGGGCGGCGGCCGAGGGCAGGCCCGCCGACCAGGTGGCGGACGCCCTCGCCGACGTCCTCACCTCCTACTGGAAGACGGGCGTACCGGTCGTCGCCTACAACGCGGCCTTCGACCTGACCCTCCTCTCCGCCGAGCTGCGCAGGTACGACCTGCTGTCCCTGCGCGACCGCCTGGGCGGCATGGACCCCGCCCCGGTCATCGACCCGTACACGATCGACCGCTGGGTCGACCGCTACCGGCGCGGCAAACGCAACCTCGAAGCGGTCTGCGCCGAGTACGGCGTGGTCCTCGAAACCGCCCACGACGCCATGGCCGACGCCCTCGCGGCGGCCCGGCTGGCCTCCGCGATAGCCGACCGCCACCCCAAGATCGCCTCCCTCGGCCCGGCGGCCCTGCATCGCCGCCAGATCGAGTGGTACGCGCAGTGGGCGGCGGACTTCCAGAGCTTCCTGCGCGGCAAGGGCGACGCGACGGCCCTGGTCGACGGAGCCTGGCCGCTGCGGGAGTGGGCGGACGAGCCGGTCCGCTAGGGGCGGGCTTCCCGGCCCTCAGAACGGATACCAGCGCACCGACTCGTCCCCGTCCCGCAAGGACTTCACCCGCCGCTCGAACTCGGCCAGCGCCTTCGGGTTCCCCGGCGCGTGCTGGGCCACCCACGCGCAACTGGCCGTCTCCCGCGCCCCGCGCAGCACCGAGCACCCCTCCCACACCCGTACGTCCCACCCGTAGGCCTCGGTGAAGGACGCGTACGCCTCGTCCGGCAGCCCGTACCGGTCGTGGGAGAGGGCCATCACCACCAGATCGTGCTCACGCAGGTCCGAGGAGACGGTCTCCAGGTCGACCAGCACCGGTCCGTCCGGCCCGACGTGCACATTGCGCGGCAGCGCGTCGCCGTGGATCGGCCCCGGCGGCAGGTGCGGCGTCAGCGCGGCGGCCTGCGCGGCGAACCCGTCCCGCCGCGCGCGCAGATACGCCGCGTCCGCGGGGTCGATCGCGTCGCCCGCGAGCCGCAGCCAGCGCTCCACACCGCCCAGCAGATCGCGGGGCGGCAGTGCGAAAGGGGGAAGAGGAGTGGCGTGCACAACCCGTAGCAGTTCGGCCACATCCCGCGGCTCCGCGGGCCGTACGGCCTCCGGCAGCCGGTGCCAGACCGTCACCGGGTGCCCGTCCACCAGCAGCGCCTTCGGCTCGGCCGCCCGCACCGCCGGCACCCCGGCCTCGGCGAGCCACTCCGCGATGTCCAGCTCGCGGCGCGCCCGGTCGAGGAGTTCGGCATCACGGCCCACCTTCACGACCAGGTCACCGGCGGCGAACACCGCGTTCTCGCCCAGGGCGAGCAGCCGCGCCTCCCGGGCGGCGCCGGGCAGCACCCCCGCCGCCGCCAGTACGTCCCTCGCCCGTGCCTCGTCCATCGTCCGCCTCCGTCCTCCGCGCCGGTGCCGTCGCGTTCCGGCCATCCGCCGGTCAGTGTCGCATCGGCACAGGTCGCGGTGCGTGCGCGGTCCCTTGACGAGGCACACGGCCTTCACGAACATGACGTGGCCACCCGAGCCGTGCAAAGGGGCTGATTCCGTGACATTGGTGACCGAGGCCTCGCCACCTTCGCCACCGAGGAGACCGGCCGGCCGGAAGCCCGGCGGGGACCGGCCGCGGCGGGCCGTCGACCACGGCGCCTGGTTCCTGGTGCTGCCCGCCCTGATCCCCATCCTCGTCCTCAGCGTCGGCCCGCTGCTCTACGGCATCCTGCTGGCCTTCACAGACGCCCAGTCGGGCCGCACCGAGCCCACCCAGTGGATCGGCGGCCTCAACTTCCGGGACCTGCTGCACGACACGCTGTTCTGGGAGTCGTTCCGGATCGGCCTGGTCTGGGCGGTCGGCGTGACCGTGCCGCAGTTCCTGCTCGCCCTCGGCCTCGCCCTGCTGCTCAACCAGGACCTGCGGCTGCGCTGGCTGGCCCGGGCGCTGGCGATCATCCCGTGGGCCATGCCCGAGGTCGTCGTCGGCATCATGTGGCGGCTCGTCTACAACCCGGACGCGGGCATCCTCAACGAGACCCTGCGCGACCTGGGCCTGGGCAGCGGCCGGGACTGGCTCAGCGGACTGGCCACCGCGCTGCCCGCCGTGATCCTCGTCGGCGTCTGGGCGGGCATGCCCCAGACGACGGTCGCGCTGCTCGCCGGGCTGCAGAACACCCCGCGCGAACTCCACGAGGCCGCGGCGGTCGACGGCGCGGGCGCCTGGCGCCGCTTCCGCACGGTCACCTGGCCCGCCCTGCGGCCCATCGCCCTCGCCATCACGGCGCTCAACCTCATCTGGAACTTCAACTCCTTCGCCCTGGTCTACGTGCTCACCAACGGCGGCCCCGGCGGCCGGACCCGCCTGCCCATGCTCTTCGCCTACGAAGAGGCCTTCCGCTACGGGCAGTTCGGCTACGCGGCGGCGATGGGCTGCGTCATGGTCGCCGTGATCTCGATCGCCCTGACCGTGTTCCTCGCCGGCCGCCTGAAGGGAGGTGACGACGCGTGAGGACAAGCACCCCGGCCCGCGTCGGCCAGTACACCGCGCTGCTCGCCTACCTCGTCTTCCTCGCCTTCCCGTTCCTCTGGCTGCTCTCCACCGCGTTCAAGCCGCCGCGCGAGCTGGGCAGCCCGCATCCGACGTGGATCCCCGAGAATCCCACCCTCGCCAACTTCCGGCAGGCCTTCGACGAACAGCCGCTGCTGCACGCGGCCCTCAACTCCCTGCTGGCCGCGCTCGCAGCGGCCGTCATCGCCGTGCTCATCGCGACGCCGACGGCCTACGTCGTCGCCCGCCGCCGCACCCGGCTCGCCAAGGCGGTGACGGGCTGGGTGGTGGTCAGCCAGGCGTTCCCGTTCGTGCTGCTGATCATCCCGCTGTTCCTGGTGCTGAAGAACCTCCGGCTGATCAACTCCGTGCCCGGGCTGGTGCTGGTGTACGTGGTGTGGGCGCTGCCCTTCGCGCTGTGGATGCTCGCCGGATA
The DNA here is from genome assembly GCF_003330845.1 of Streptomyces sp. Go-475. Classification (GTDB taxonomy): domain Bacteria; phylum Actinomycetota; class Actinomycetes; order Streptomycetales; family Streptomycetaceae; genus Streptomyces. The sequence goes on from NZ_CP026121.1 coordinate 6,856,841, forward strand.
CGTGCGGGGCGTGCCGCGCGAGCTGGAGGAGGCCGCCGCGGTCGACGGGGCGGGCCGGGTGCGGACGCTGGTGTCGGTGACCGCGCCGCTGCTCGCGCCGGGCATCCTGGCGACCGGGCTGTTCGCCTTCATCACCGCGTGGAACGAGTTCTTCTTCGCGCTCGTGCTGCTCAAGACCCCGGAGAAACAGACCCTTCCCGTGGTGCTCACCCACTTCATCGGCGCCGAGGGCGTCGCCGACCTCGGCCCGCTCGCGGCGGCCGCGTTCCTCGCCACCCTGCCGTCGCTGGTCGTCTTCGCGCTCATCCAGCGGCGCATCACGGGCGGCATGCTCACCGGGGCGGTGAAGAGCTGATGCGCCGTGAAAAGCTGACGCGGGCCCGACCGCTCGCCCTGGTCCTCCTCCTGCTGCTCGCCGGCTGCTCCTCCGGCGGCACCCGCGACGACGGCCGCGTCACCCTGCGCTTCCAGTCCCTGGCCTGGCAGGAGGAGTCCGTCGAGGCCAACAAGGAACTGGTGGCGGAGTGGAACGCCACCCACCCGGACGTCCGGGTCGAGTACGTCCAGGGCAGCTGGGACAGCGTCCACGACCAGCTCCTCACCGCCTTCGAGGGCGGCGAGGCACCCGACATCATCCACGACGCCTCCGACGACCTCGCGGACTTCGCCTACGGCGGCTACCTCGCCGATCTCACCGACCTGCTGCCCGCGCGCCTCAAGGCGGACATCCCGCCGCGCAGTTGGGAGACCACCACCTTCGGCGACGGTGTCTACGGCGTGCCGTTCCTCCAGGAGCCGCGCGTGCTGATCGCCAACGCGACCTGGCTGGAGCGGTCCGGCGTGCGGATCCCGACACCGGAGCGGCCCTGGAGCTGGAGCGAGTTCCGCCGGATCACCGAACGCCTCAGCGGCCGGGGGAAGTACGGCGTCGCCTGGCCCCTGAAGGAACCGGTCTCCGCCACCCTCAACCTCTCCCTGTCGGCGGGCGGGCAGCTCTTCCACCGCGGGGCGGACGGCAAGGTGACGGTCCGGTTCGAAGCGGCCGACCAGGTGGTGCCGCGCACCATCCACGACCAGGTGGGCACCGACCGCAGCGCCTCGCCCACCACCCTGGGCAGCGGCGGCTCCGACACCCTGCCCGGGTTCTTCGGCGGCAGATACGCGATGGTCCCGCTCGGCTTCTCCTACCGCCAGCAGATCGTGCAGCAGGCCCCGGAGGGGTTCGACTGGCAGGTGCTGCCCGCCCCGGCGGGCACCGGCGGCCTGTCCCAGGGCGTCAGCCCGCAGACGCTCTCCGTCGCCGAGGACAGCCCGCACAAGAAGGAGGCCGCGGCCTTCATCGACTTCCTCCTCAGACCGAAGAACATGGTCCGACTCGCCCTCGGCGACTGGATGCTCCCCACCGGCCGTCAGGCGCTGAAGGACCCCGCCCTGCACACCGCGCGCCACGGCTGGGCGACCGGCACCGCCCTCGCACAGCACCTGCGCCCGGCACCGGCGCAGACGGTGCGGGGCTACCCCGAGTGGAAGGACAAGGTGGCGACGCCGGCCCTCCAGGAGTACTACAGCGGCGCCATCGGCCTCAAGGACCTGCGGGAACGGCTGGAGGAGGACGGCAACCTGGTGCTGGCCCGCTACCAGCGCTGACCTCGCAGCAACCGAACAAATTGCACGAGACGTCTCGTCTCGCGTAGGGTCGGTGGCATGACCAGTCGCGCGCACATCGCCATGTTCTCCATCGCCGCCCACGGCCATGTGAACCCGAGTCTCGAGGTGATCCGCGAGCTCGTCGCGCGCGGCCACCGGGTGACCTACGCGATCCCGCCGGTCTTCGCCGACAAGGTGGCGGAGACCGGGGCGGAGGTGAAGCCCTGGACCTCGACGCTGCCCTCGCCCGACGACGACCCGGAGGCGTGGGGGAGCACGCTGCTGGACAACGTGGAGCCGTTCCTCGACGACGCGATCCAGGCCCTCCCGCAGCTGATCGAGGCGTACGAGGGCGACGAGCCGGACCTCGTGCTGCACGACATCGCCTCCTACCCGGGCCGGGTCCTCGCCCACCGCTGGGGCGTGCCCGCGATCTCCCTCTCACCGGCCATGGTCGCCTGGGAGGGGTTCGAGGAGGAGGTCGCCCGGCCCCTGTGGGAGGAGCCGAAGAAGACCGAGCGCGGCCGCGCCTACTACGCCCGCTTCCACGCCTGGCTGGAGGAGAACGGCATCACCCTGCACCCCGACGCGTTCGGGGGCAGGCCCGACCGCTCGATCGTCCTGATCCCCAGGGCGCTCCAGCCGAACGCGGACCGGGTCGACGAGAGCGTGTACTCCTTCGTCGGCACCTGCCAGGGCGACCGCGCCGCCGAGGGCGACTGGCGGCGGCCGGCCGGTGCCGAGAAGGTCGCGCTGGTCTCGCTCGGGTCCGCCTTCACCAAGCAGCCCGGCTTCTACCGGGAGTGCGTGCGGGCCTTCGGCGACCTGCCCGGCTGGCACCTGGTGCTCTCGGTCGGCAAGCACGTCGACCCGGCCGAACTCGGGGACGTCCCGGCCAACGTCGAGGTGCGCTCCTGGGTGCCGCAGCAGGCCGTCCTGAGGCAGGCCGACCTGTTCGTCACGCACGCCGGCGCGGGCGGCAGCCAGGAGGGCCTGGCCACGGCCACGCCGATGATCGCCGTACCGCAGGCCGCCGACCAGTTCGGCAACGCGGACACGCTCCAGGGCCTCGGTGTCGCCCGGCTGCTGCCCACGGAGGAGGCGACCGCCGGAGCCCTGCGCGAGGCGGCTCTCGCCCTCGTCGCCGACCCCGAGGTGGCGCGCCGCCTGAAGGAGATCCAGGCGGGGATGGCCCAG